>DXAC01000068.1 GCA_019117205.1 Candidatus Allofournierella merdigallinarum
CCTGGCCGCCGGCGCCAAGGTGGCGGTCATCGGCGACTTCGCCGCCACCCCCCGCTACCAGGGCGCGGGCAGCAGCCTGGTGAACCCCACCAAGCTGGAGTGCGCGCTGGACGTGCTGGGGGATATGCCCCTGGAGAGCGTGGGCTACGCCCAGGGCTTCACCCGGGCGGACGCGCCGGACAAAGCCCTCACCGACCAGGCCGTGGCGCTGGCCAGGCAGGCGGACACGGTGCTGTTGTACCTGGGCCTTACCGAGATCAGCGAGACCGAGGGCCTGGACCGGGAGCACATGCGCCTGCCGGACAACCAGGTGCGGCTGCTGAAGTCGGTGGCCGCCGCCAACCCCAACGTGGTGGTCATCCTGGCCGCCGGCAGCCCGGTGGAGACTCCCTGGCTGGATGACTGCAAGGCCCTGGTCTACACCGGCCTGTGCGGCCAGGCGGGCGCGTCCGCCGCGCTGCGGGTGGTCACCGGGCAGGCGTGCCCCGGCGGCCATCTGAGCCAGACCTGGCCCCTGGAGTGGGCGGACGAGCCGGTGAGCCACTACTGGCCCGGCCGTCAGCGCACCGCCGAATACCGCGAGGGCCCCTTTGTGGGCTACCGCTACTTTACCAGCGCCCGCAAACCGGTGCGGTTCGCCTTTGGCTTTGGCCTTTCCTACACCACGTTCGCTTACAGCGACCTGGCGGTGAGCGAGAAGGAGGTCTCCTTTACCCTGACCAACACCGGCAGGGCGGAGGGCGCCCAGGTGGCCCAGGTGTACATCGGCAAGGCGGACAGCGCCATCCTGCGCCCGGCCAGGGAGCTCAAGGGCTTCGCCAAGGTGCGCCTGGCCCCCGGCGAGAGCCGCAAGGTGACCATCGCCCTGGACGACAAGGCGTTCCGCTGGTTCGACACCGCCGCCAACGCCTGGAAAGTGGAGGGCGGCGCGTACACCGTAACGGTGGGCTCCAACTGCGAGGACGAGCAGCTTTGCGGCACGGTGACGGTGGCGGGCGAGGCCGCCGCCCCCGCGGACAAGGAGGCGCTGGCCTGCTACTACGACCTCTCGCTGGACGCGGTGCCCGACAAGGCGTTCGAGGCGCTGTTGGGCCGGCCGCTGCCCCAGGGGAAGTGGGACGAAAAGAGCCTGCTGGAGATGAACGACGCCATCTGCCAGATGTACTACGCCAAAAACCCCATCGCGCGGCTGGCGGGGCGCATCCTCACCAACAAGAAGAACAAGAGTATCGCCGACGGCAAGCCGGACCTGAACATCCTGTTCATCTACAATATGCCTTTCCGCGGCATCGCCAAGATGATGAACGGCATGGTGACCATGGAGATGGCCGAGGCCATCCTCACCATGGTGAACGGCCACTTCTTCAAGGGCGCGGGCCGGCTGATCAAGGGGCATTTCGCCAACCAGAAAGCCCAGAAACAGGGCCGTTGAGCAGAAAAACCGCCGGGTTTTTCAAAATCCGCACGGAAAAGGTTCAAAAAGTCCGGGAAATAGTGTAAAATAAAAAGAGGGCGGTGTTTCCCACCGCCCTCTTTTTCTCACAACAGATTTTCCGAAAAGGTGGTTCGATCGGATGAAATTGCTTTCCATTGCGGTGCCCTGCTACAACTCCCAGGACTACATGCGCCACTGCGTCGAGACCCTGCTGCCCGGCGGGGACGAGGTGGAGATCCTGGTGGTGGACGACGGCTCCAAAGACGACACCGCCGCCATTGCGGACGAGCTGGCGGCGAAATATCCCGGCGTGGTGCGGGCCATCCACCAGGAGAACGGCGGCCACGGCGCGGCGGTGATGGCCGGGCTGAAAAACGCCACCGGCCTGTATTTCAAGGTGGTGGACTCGGACGACTGGCTGGACGAAAAGGCCTACCCCCATGTGCTGGACACCCTGCGGGGCTTTGCCGCCGCCGACGGCGCGCCGGTGGACCTGTTGGTGTGCAACTACATCTACGACAAGGTGGGCGCGAAGCACAAAAAGGTGATGGAATACCGGGGAGTCCTGCCCGAGGGCAAGCCTTTCGGCTGGGCCGAGGCGGGCCACTTCCGCAAGGGCCAGTACATCCTGATGCACTCGGTGATCTACCGCACCCAGCTGCTGCGGGACTGCAAGCTGGACCTGCCCCGGCACACGTTCTACGTGGATAACCTGTATGTCTACGTGCCCATGCGCTGGGTCAAGACCCTGTATTATCTGGATGTGGACCTGTACCACTACTACATCGGCCGGGAGGACCAGTCGGTGAACGAGGCGGTGATGATCCGCCGCATCGACCAGCAGATCAAGGTGAACAAGCTGATGCTGGAGCAGGTGGACCTGAAAGCGGTGCAGGAGCCCCGGCTGCAAAAGTACCTGTTCAACTACCTGGAGATCATCACCACCGTCTCCTCCATCCTGCTCATCCGGGGCGGCGAGGCGGAGCACCTGGCGAAAAAGCGCCAGCTGTGGAAGTACATCCGCGCCACCGATTCCTGGGTCTACAAAAAACTGCGCTGGGGCCTTTTCGGCATCGTGATGAATCTGCCCGGCAGGGTGGGGCGCGCCATCGCGGTGGCCGCCTACAAGATCAGCCAGAAGCTGGTGGGCTTCAACTAAAGGAGGCGGCAGTATGTCGAAACAGTACGATTATCTCATCGTGGGCGCGGGCCTCTACGGCGCGGTGTTCGCCCAAAAGGCCAAGGAAGCGGGCAAGACCTGCCTTGTCATCGAAAAGCGCGGCCACATCGCCGGCAACATCTACACCGAGGCGGTGGAGGGCATCCAGGTACACCGCTACGGCGCCCACATCTTCCACACCAACAACAGCGAGGTGTGGGAGTATGTGAACCGGTTCGCCACGTTCAACCGGTACACCAACAGCCCGGTGGCCAACTACAAGGGCGAAATTTACAACCTGCCTTTCAACATGAACACCTTTAACAAGATGTGGGGGGTCGTCACCCCCGCCCAGGCCCGGGCGGAGATCGAACGCCAGCGGGCGGCCCATTTTGTGGCCGAGCCGAAGAACCTGGAGGAGCAGGCCATCAACCTGGTGGGCACCGACATCTATGAGAAGCTGGTGAAGCACTACACCGAAAAGCAGTGGGGCCGCCCCTGCACCGAGCTGCCCGCCTTTATCATCAAGCGGCTGCCGGTGCGCTTTATCTATGACGACAACTACTTCAACGCCCTGTACCAGGGCATCCCGGTGGGCGGCTACACCGCCATGGTGGAGAAAATGCTGGCGGGGGCCGAGGTGCGCCTGGGGGTGGACTACCTGGCGGACAAGGCCGCCTGGGGCGCCATGGCGGACAAGGTGGTCTACACCGGCCCCATCGACGCCTACTTCAGCTACAAGCTGGGGGCGCTGGCCTACCGCAGCGTGCGCTTTGAGACCGAGACGCTGGACATGGAGAACTACCAGGGCAACGCGGTGGTGAACTACACCGACGCCGAGACCCCCTACACCCGCATCATCGAGCACAAACACTTCGAGTTCGGCACCCAGCCGAAAACGGTGATCAGCCGGGAGTACAGCGCCGAGTGGAAAGTGGGGGACGAGCCCTACTACCCGGTGAACGACGAGGCCAACGGCGCGCTGTATCAAAAGTACAAGGCCCTGGCCGACGGCGAGAAGAACGTCGTCTTCGGCGGGCGGCTGGGCGAGTACAAGTATTACGACATGGACAAGGTCATCGAGGCCGCCCTCGCCGCCTGGCAGGCCCAATAAGCAACAAAAAAGACCGCTTCGGGAACTTTCCCGAAGCGGTCTTTTGTCGCCTTTAAGCGGTGGCCTCTTGCTGCCCGGCGGCCTCTTGCTGCCCGGCGCTTTCGCCGCCGGCCTCGCCCTCGCCGGCGGGCTGCGCCGGGCTGGTGCCGACGGCGGCCCGCTCCACCGACGTGCCGGCCAGGATGCTGCCCTCCTCGCCGGGGGCGTAGGTGATGGTGACCGGGTCGCCCACGTTCAGGATCACGGCGATGGGATTTTCGGCGGCGCTGATGGTGTAGAACACCTCCTGGCCCTCCAGCCGCAGGAAGTAGTAGCTGTTGCCATCCATCACGGCGGTGCGGATCTGGGCCAGAACGCCCGTCGCCTCGGGGTGCTCCACATCGGGCACCTGGGCCTCGCCGGTGTCGATCAGGCCGTTCTCCGCCAGGGCGCGGCGGTAGTTCGTCTCACATTCCGCCACCGTCTGGCCGGTCTCCACGATCTGGTACTGCTGCACGTTCACCATGGCGTACATCTTCACCAGCCCGTCGTCGCCTTTCAGGGACATGAAGTAGGTGGGCTGGTCGGCAATGTTCAAAAGCAGCGGGAACGTGGCCACATAGCGCATCTGCTGCACCTGGCTCTGGGCCGAGGCCTGGGCGGAGGCCTCGGTGGCGCCGGCCACCGGGTAGAAGAAAGTCTCCTTGGTGCGCTGGTTGCTGAGCAAAAAGCCGATGTTGGACTGGTCGCTGGTCACCGAGGTGACGCCGGTGTACATATACACATCGTCGTCGATGGCGATGTAGTTGTAGCCGTCGGTGGTCTGGGTCACGTCCCGCTGGCCGAAGATGGAGTTCAAAAAGCCGTTCTGGTACAGGCCGTAGTAGTCGTACTGCTCCATGATCAGGTCGGAGGCATAGACCCGGTCCACCCAGCTGGGCACGTCGGCCACATCATAATAGGTGCTCTCGCCGGTGATGGCGTTCACCAGCACCGCGCCGGAGATGTCGGTGCCGCCGAACAGGCCGATGGTCTTCACCACCCGGCTGCACACCCAGTAGGGGGTGCCCTCGTCGTCGATCTCGAACACCGGCGTGGCGAACATCATGGTGGGATACTGGAACCGCAGATGGCGGTACAGGTTGCGGCCGAAGTGCTCGGCGGGGGTGTACTTCATCCCCTCGGAAAGGCGCACCACCTCCGCCTCCTGGGTCACCATGTCGATGACCAGATAGGCGGGCAGGCCGCCCGCCCGGTTGGTGAACCACTTGATGATGTCCCCGTAGGCCAGGCTGGTCACCCGCACCGGGCGGCCCTGGTAGTTGATCTGGGTGTAGCTGGGCAAAATTTCAAACTGGCTCACCATGTCCGCCAGCTCGCCCAGCTTGCGGCTGCCCAGCCGCTGGGCGCTGTCCGCGTCCAGCATGGGGATCTGGTCGTAGCGGATCTCCTCCACCTCGCTGGCAAAGTCACTGCTCTGCACCGTGAGCAGTTTGGCGTAGCTGCCGGCACGCAGCACCTCCCAGGAGAGCAGCGAGCCCACCAGCGCCACCGCCAACAGGCCCGCCACCAAAAAGAACGGCAGGGCGCACTGCTTTTTCACAAAAGCGAATTGCCCCTGTGCGTCGCGGCCATCAAAGTCGGAGGTGAAGATGGCCATGCCGCAGTACACCGCGCAGAGCAAAAAGACAAAGACATAGAGGTCCCTTGCCTGGAAGTTCAGCGCCGGCAGCTCCAGATAGAAATAGGCCAGGCCGAAAACCAGTGTCACCAGCAGGTTCACCGCCACCCGCGCCACCGGGCTCTTCACCACGAACCGCCGGGACCGCCGGGGGGCGCGGCGGTGCTGGCCGCCGGAAAAGCCGCCGGCGCCGCCCATGGAAAAACCAAAGATGCTGCCAAAGGGATTGTTTGGATCGAACTGAAACGGAGACGCCAATGTGTTCCCCACCTTTTTTATGGATTTGACAGTGCTTACTACACAGGATACCCGAAAACCGCCGGCAAATCAAGGCGTGGGCGCCAAATGGAAAGAAATTTCGCTGCAAACTTCCGCCGCCGCGAAAGCCCGGCGGGGATGAAAGAATTTGCCGGCCTCGGTCGTTCTATAAAAAACGGCGGCGGGAGCCATTCGCCCTTTCCCGCCGCGTTTCATATACTGTGGAACAGACCCTGCAGGGAGGAGCGCGGGCCCGCCGGGCCCGCATTGCGGCAATGAACGAGAGAAAACAGATCAAGCGGCAGGCCAGGGCCTGCCTGAAAAAGCACTGGCCCATCTTTGTGGCCGCCTGCCTGGTGGCGGCGTTTTTGGGGGCGGAGTTTTCCGGCGCGCTGGGCTTTTCCACCCTGCAAGGGCTGGGCGTGCCCTCCAAAAGCGACGCGCCCAAGACCCTGGTGACCGAGAACTCCTGGGAGAACATGCTGGAGATCATCGCCCGGCAGGACCTCACGGCGGGCCGGGACGCGGCGGACCAGGCCCGGCAGGAGGCGGTGGAGGCCGCCGGCCGGGGCGACCCCGCCTTTGGCCGCACCCGGGGAGTGCTCTCCAGCGTGGTCAACCAGATCACCTCCGGCTCCATCGTGGTCACGGCGGCGGCGGCGGCCGCCGCCATTACCGGCTCGAAAAACGGCGGCGTGGCGCTGCTGGTGGTGCTGGCGGCGGTGGCGCTGGCGCTGTTCTGGTACTTTGTGCAAAACATCTTTCCGGTGGCGGTGCGGCGGGTCTTTTTGGAGGGGATGCTCTACGACCGGGTCACCGCCCAGCGGTTTTTGTTCCTCCCCCGGGTGCGCCGCTGGCGGCGGGCCGCCTGGGTCATGTTCGTGCGCTATGTGCTGTACCTGCTGTGGTGCCTCACCCTGGTGGGGGCGGTGGTCAAGCGCTATTCCTATTTCCTGGTGCCCTACATCGTGGCGGAAAACCCCGACCTGACCGCCCGGCAGGCCATCGGCCTCTCCCGCCGGATGATGCGGGGCCACAAGTGGGAGTGCTTTGTGCTGGAGCTGTCCTTTCTGGGGTGGGACATCCTGGACGTCCTCACCCTGGGCCTGAGCGCCGCCCTGTTCACGAACCCCTACAAGGTGGCCTGCTTCACCCGCTACTACGCCGGCCTGCGGGCCCGGGCGCGGGAACAGGGGCTGCCGGGGGCGGAACTGCTGCAAGACGTCTATCTGTATGAAAAAGCCCCCGCCAAAGCCATTGAGGAGAAATACGCCGACGTCATCCGGGTGATGGACGCCCCCGACGCCGGGCAGCCCCGGCTCTCGGGCTGGCGGGGGGTGCTGGCGGAGGACTTCGGCGTGCTGCTGTTCCCCCGCCGGCAGGACAAACAGGCGGAGGCCCAGCGGGCGGACCGGGTGCGGCTGTACGCCCTGATGGACGACGTGGAGGGCACCGCCTACCCGGTGCGGCTCTACCCCCTGCCGGAGGAGGAACGCCGCAAGCTGGTGGAGTCGCTGAACTACATGCGCCGGTACTCGGTGTGGTCGCTGCTGGCCATCTTTTTGAGCCTTTCGGTGTTAGGCTGGCTGTGGGAGGTGGGGCTGCATCTGGTGTCCACCGGGGAGCTGGTCAACCGGGGGGTGCTCCACGGGCCCTGGCTGCCCATCTACGGCTTCGGCGCGGTGCTCATGCTCACGGTGCTCTACCGGCTGCGGGGGCGTCCGGTGCTGGAGTTCTTCGCCACCATACTGCTCTGCGGCGCGCTGGAATACTTCACCTCCCTGGTGCTGGAAATGGCCACCGGCGGCGTCAAGTGGTGGGATTACAGTGGCTACTTTTTGAATTTGAACGGGCGCATCTGCGCCGAGGGGCTGCTGGTGTTCGGGGTGGGCGGCCTGGCGGTGGTCTATGTGGCGGCCCCGCTGCTGGACGAGGCCCTTGCCCGGCTGGAGGGCAAAAAGCTCATGGCGGTGTGCGCGGTGGCCCTGGCGCTGTTTCTCTGTGACGCGGCCTGGTCCTGGCGCGTGCCCAACACCGGCCGGGGGGTCACCGATATCGAGGGCCCGCCGGCGGCCAGCGCCCGGCAGATCGAATAAAAAAACACCCGGCGGCGGGACGCTTTGCCCCGCCGCCGGGTGTTTTATGTCGCTGCGTTCAGGCCGCATGCCGGCGGCCGCCCAGCTTTTCCAGCACGAGGCCCACCAGCAGCCCCGCCAGCGCCGGCGCCAGCCAGCCGAAGCCCTTGTCCGCCAGCGGCAGCAGGGCCCGGACGGTGAAAAGCCCCTCCGGCGGCAGCGCACTTTGGGCGGCGGCGGGCATGGCGTATACGAAATCAAGCACCGCCGCGGGCACGGTGAAACCCACCGTCCAGGCCATCACCCGGCGGCTGTGGCCGAACAGGGGGCCGCACAGGGTGAGCAGGATCAGCACGATGGCCAGCGGGTAGAGGAACATCAGCACCGGGGCGGACCAGGCGATGATGGCGTCCAGCCCCAGGTTGGCAATGGCAAAGGAGAACAGGCAGAAGCCCACCGCCCACACCGGGTAGCCGGGCCCGGCGGGGAACATCCGCACAAAGGTCTCGCCGCAGCTGGTCACCAGCCCCACGGCGGTCTTGAGGCAGGCCACCGTCACGGTGACCGCCAGGATCAGCGCCCCCGCGCCGCCGAAATAGTGGCGGGCGATCTGGGCCAGCGCCTCGCCTCCGTTGGCGGCGGGCTCGAACAGGCCCCGGCTCTGGGCGGCCATCACCGCCACCAGCAGGTACACCAGCCCCATCAGCGCAGTGCTGAACACCCCCGCCGCCACGGTGCTTCTGGCGATCTGGCCGGGCTCGGTGGCCCCCAGCCGGCGGATGGCGTCCACCACCACGATGCCAAAGGCCAGCCCCGCCAGGGCGTCCATGGTGTTGTAGCCCTCCAAAAAGCCGGCGGCAAAGGCGTCCGACGCGTACGCCCCCATCGGGGCCGCGTCCGCCACCGCCCCCAGGGGGCTGAGCAGCGCCCGCACCACCAGCACCCCCAAAAAGCAGAGGAACAGGGGGTTGAGCACCTTGCCGATCCAGGTGAGCAGCTCGCCGGGGCGCAGGGAGAAAAAGAGCACCGCGGCAAAAAAGACAAAGGAGAACAGCGCCGGCGCCGCGCCCTGGCTCACGCCGGGCAGCAGCTGCTGCACCCCCACCGTGTAGGAGACGGTGGCGCACCGGGGAATGGCGAAAAAGGGCCCGATGGTCAGGTACAGCAGGCAGGTGAAGAACAACCCGTAGCCCCGGCCCACCCGGCTGCTCAGCTCCAGCAGGCCGCCCGCCCGGCTCACTCCCAGGGCCGCCACCCCCAGCAGGGGCAGCCCCACGCCGGTGATGAGCAGGCCCGCGCCCGCCAGCCAGACACTGCTGCCCGCCAGCTGCCCCATGGAGGCGGGGAAGATCAGGTTGCCCGCGCCGAAGAACATGCCGAACAGCATACTGGCCACCGCCAGCAGCTGGCGCATCGAAAGTTTTTTCATGTCCGTTCGCCTCGCGTTTTCGCAAAGTGTGTCGATCAACCCCAGTATACTCCATTTGCCGCCGCTTCGCAAAGGGGCCTCTTCACAAAAAGACGCCCCGCGGCCGGGCGGGCGCGGGGCGGGGGAGGCGGGCTTATTGCAGCTCGTTCCACTGGCTCCTGATGAACAGGCCGGTGATCACAGGCACCAGCGCGGAGCCGATCAGGGACATGACGATGGCCATAACGGCGCCCAGGGTGCCGATGTTCTGGGCAACGCCCACCGCAAAGGAGCCCACCGCGCACAGGCACATGACGATGTACCCCGCCTTGCGCCGGGCGAACAGCAGGGCGCAGAGGCCGGCGATGGATACCACCGCGATGGCCACCGACAGCCAGCGGCCCTCGGTGAGGTTCAGAATGGTGGTACAGACACAGAGCACCAGGGCGATCCACAGCCAGATCTTCGCAGACTTTTTCATGATGTTTTCCGCCTGAAATGGTTTTGTGTTGATGTGTATGTTTCGGTTTGGGATCTTACGCCTGCCCGGCCCGGGCCACGGCCTCTTGCAAGCCGGCCAGGTCGGCGGCGTCGGGGTGGGTCAGGGCCCGGTCGAAGTTGTCGATCATGGCCTGCAGGTTGGGGGCGTGGCCGGGGGCGGCCAGCATCGCCTCGTATCGCTGGCGCACCGCCGGAGGCATCTTGCCCTGGCACATGTAGCCGCCCAGCAGGGTGTTGTCCCCGCCCAGGTTTGCCTGCACCCGGCCCAGTACCGCCTGGAAGTAGGCGGGCTGGCTGCCGAAGCCGGCGGTGCCGAACAGGAACACCTCCTTGTGCTCCACGGTGGAAAGAAAGGCCGCCAGGGCCTCGTCACAGCTGCCCTTGTCCGTCCAGAAGCCGATGTACAGCCGGTCGGCGGCCAGCGCCGCGGGGTCGGGCCCGCCGAAATAGATGCAGTCACCGGCGGGCAGAAGCTCCCGGATGGTCCTGGCCAGCAGCTCGGTGTTGCCGGTGCGGCTGGAATACACGATGGCACAGGTCATTGTCCATTACCTCCCTCAAAAATGCAGTGTACGCCTTTGTGGGCCATCAGGCCGTTCAGGCAGCGGTTGCAGCGCGCGCACCGGCGCGCCTCGTTTGCCTTGCCGGAGAGTACCTTGTTGGGCCAGTCCGGGTCGGCGATGAGCTGGCGGCTCATGGCGGCGCAGTCGATGCGGCCGGCCGCCAGCTGCCGCTCGACAAATTCCGGGTCGGTGAACCCGCCCACACCGCACACCGGCAGCCGGGTGTACCGGCGCACCAGGTCACACAGGAACAAAAAGCAGCCCTCGGCCCCAAAGAGCGGGTACAGGAGGTGGCTCATGCCGACAGATAAGATCCGAAAGTACATTCTCCCCAACATTCCCTACCTGTTCATCGGCTGGGCCTGTCTGAAGCTGGGGACGGCCTACCGTCTGGCAGCGGGGGCCGAGTTTGGTGAAAAGCTGCTGGGGCTGGGCCGAAGCATCGGCCCGGCCTTTGCCGACTTTGCGCCGGGGCTTGATCCCTTTGACTGGCTGGTGGGCCTTGTGGGGGCGGTGGCGTTTCGCCTGCTGATCTACTTCAAAAGCAAGAACGCAAAGAAGTACAGGCGGGACGAGGAATAGGCTCCGCCCGGTGGAGTGCATAATTTTAAGTGTAAAGGACACCTATATGGACGCACAGGAGGTTATGCACATGACTGATTATAGCAAAATCACCGCCCTTTACTCCCGCCTTTCTGTGGGCGACGAGGACAGGGACGGCGGTGAAAGTAACTCGATACAGAACCAGTAAGCGATTTGTCAAGGGTTTTTCCCCTGAAAAGCACACATTTTGAAAGAGAGGGGCTTAAGCCCCTCTTGGCCACCATAAAGCACTGAAGCTGGTAGCACCGAAGCCGGTCCTTTGACGGCTCCCAG
>DXAC01000069.1 GCA_019117205.1 Candidatus Allofournierella merdigallinarum
GACCTCCCTGTTTTTTGAATGTGGTTGGCAAACCCACATCCTATTCTACAGGGAGGTCCTCTTTTGTCTATGGCGAAAGCCGTCTTTATTCCACCAGCAGAGCTGGTGGTTTTTTTGCGCTTAAGCACTCAATAAAACAGGCCAAGCCGCATTGCGCGGCTTGGCCTGTTTCGCCGTGGAGCGGAGCTCACATTTGCGCTGCACGGGCGTGAAAATTCGGATCATATTTGGCTTTCAGTGTTTTATTGGTCGTAAGGAAAAAAGTTTTTTCAACAGAACTGCGAGCGATCTGTCCACGATGGGCAAACGCTCTTGCATCCAGATACAAGCACAGCAGCACTGCCGCACGCTGCGCTTCTTCGTTCAGCGAACACAGCTTGTACTCATCCAGATTGTTTCTCACCACAGTGGGCTTTTCGATTTGAGCGACCTGGCGCCCTTTGACAAAGATGGGATAGACGATCCCATCTTTACCAAGCCCCACACGGTACATTTCATATTCCGTTTCAAACAACTCCATAAAGCTGTAACTGAAACGGGAGAAAAAGCCGCTGCTCTGCTCTTTTTCACAGATCCAGCCACAGGGCTCGCCATTCATTGCTATGGAATAGGGCACCCAAGCGCGATCCTCCGCCCCCCGAAAGAGATTACGGCCGGGGCTGGCGGGTCGATAACAAAGAACGAACTCCGATTGGCGATAGTGACAAACACATGGCCCACCAAAAAGGAAGTTGTCTGGAAACAGAGCATCCCCCAGCGCGCCGTCTGCGTTAAAAAGCTCAAAAGCAGCATGGAGCGCGTTGACTGTCTGTTTCACCTCACACAGCATTTTTATTTGTCCTCCCGGCTTACGATTCGTCCATCGCGCACTTCCAGTTCTCCCAAGCGATCCAGCACAGCGGCGCGGAAATCCAACTCCTCCTTGTCCTGGAAACCAATAAAGAACACTGCTTCAATGGCATCCCGATTGAAAAAGAACATCTCCGAGGGATCCACGATGCCTTCCGGATAATAGCAGGCAGAATAATCGTATACTGTATCGCAGTCTGCCCGAGCCTGGATACGGCCACAGATCATCACGCGTTTGTTGCCGCCCTTGAGCAGCACCACGGACCCGATGGGTAAAAGATTTTTATACATGGAAAAGTCCTCCCTGCCACTGATCATATTGTACAGTCTTCATCATAAGTATTTTTGAGATGCTGTCAAGAGTCACCACAGTCGTGGAAGCTCAAATTTTGGCCACTTGAATCCCGACCAGTCAATGGAGAATTCAATACCGGCCCCCAAACCAAGTCCTGCGCCAAGTTTTCCGCTTACGCCTTCGGTGGTCACACCCGCGCCAGCGGTAACACCGGCACCTCCGGCTTTGCCCTCCACAGACGCATTGAACTCTATGCCAAAGATGGTAAACCCACCGCTTACCTTTCCCTTGGCCACATACGCCTCAGCTCCAACGCTCGCCTGAGCACCATATCCGGTAGTGGTACTTCCATCTTCGTTGGTGATCGTGACCTCGCCAATTCCCACTTGTGCGTTGGCCGAAGCGGTGAGCAGGTCTCCTTCTGCTTTTGCATGGATGTTGGTGTCCTCTGTACCCAGTGTCCGGCTGGCCTCGCCCTGAAGCACAAAAGCACTCGCTTCTCCCTTGAGCGTGATACCCGGTGAAAGCCTTCCATTTTTAAACAGAGAGGCGGACAATGTGCCGCTTACGCCTGCCGTCAGTACTTTGCCTGACAATTCAGAGGACAAGGCTCCATACCGGTAAGAAAGACTTCCCTCTGCCAGCGCCACATCGCCTTCAAATTTGGCTTCCAGGCTCGCTTCACCCTCGTCAGGTTTCCATTTGGATTCGACAGAGAATTCGGTGCCGTATCCCAAAAGGCCTCCGGACCACCCCATCGATACGGCCCCCACATTAAATGTGCCGGCATTGCCAATGACCGCGCCATCCACCAGCCATCCCTGGGCACCGGCCGTTTCGAGTCCGATCTGCTCGTTACCAAGCGTGTCCGATCCGTCGCCCGCGCCTGTGTGCGTGCCAAACACGTCCAAATAGGGCGCTCTGCCCTGAGCAAGATCTCGGAAAGAGCCCGCCAAAGAGCGGAATGCCTCGTTCACATATTGGATGGACTCAGCATACCGCAAGTCTACCGCACAGGCATTTTCGAAGACAGTGTCGATGAGAGTTTTTGCACTGCGGTTGACGGCGGAAAGGCCTGCGTAATAGTTTTCCGCGAAAGTGCATACCTTATCGACCAGCAGCGGACCATACCACTCTTCCCCTGCATAAAAGCGCCACGAAGACGGATCCTGAAAGGCCGCTAACTCGATACCGTCTATTCCATCGTGCACACCGTTGAGATGCTCCTGTGAGAAGTCAAAAATCCGTATCCCTGCGACTGTCGGGAAAAAAATGGGGTCATTCCTGTCATAGGGAGGCAACGTTAAATAGGTGGCCTCCGTTCTGTCCCATATGTCCATAACGCCATTCAGCAGGTCTGCCGGGATTCCCATGATCATGGCTGCGCCGGTACCCACAATCTCTAAAAGCGGGTCGCTGTTGCCGTCGGTGATCTGTTCTTTCAAATAGAAGATAATATTAAGGATCGTTTCGCACTTGTCATCATCATCAAAAAGCCCCAGCTGTTTGAGCAAGCCGAGCAATTCTTCCTTGGAGACATCGTAGTCATCCATATAGCGCAACAGGTACGCCAAAAGGCACGAGATCTTATCTGTGTTTTGCGGGTCCGCCAGAGATTCTAGGAGCCATGTGCCGAAATCCACATCATTTTCATCGCTGAAGATAGCCCGCACAGCGTCCTCAAGAAAGAGAGAGATGGTGTCCAGGTCCCCATTTTTCTCTGCGGTGATTATCAGGTAATTGACCAACTCCCTGAGTTTGGCGATGGCTTCGTCTTCTCCCTCGGTCATGTTGAAAGACATCTCTCCGTTGTCGCCCACCGAAAGGAACTTCGCCAGAACGTGGTTAGACGCCAGATCGGATACGCCATAACCTTTCACATACAGATAATCCGCGCCGGGGATCTGAAACAACAGTTCATGCACAAAGTCGCTGCTCAGCGCATAACAGGTCAGCTTGTGACTGTTAAGGGCGATCTCCGCGTAATACTTTTCCAGAAATTGCCGGGAGAACCCCTGACCGTCAAAGGTGACCGCCTGTTCGACTTTGTCCGATAGCAGAGCCACATAACATGCTTTGTTCGCCCCTTTGGAGTGGCCTGTCACGACAAGGTGTTCATAGGGGAGCTGTTCGATAAATTCAAGTGCTTCCCTCTGCGCCGCTGTGTCGGAAACATCAGCACCCTGGATATTGTCCACCCATTCCTTTTCGCCGGCGGTGCCTTTGAACGTAACGACAGGCAGCGCTTCTTCGGGAAGAGGTCCACCATTTGGATCCTGGCGCGGAACATATACCAGCGCAATGGTCTCCGAATTGCTTGCGCGCATACGTTCACCGGTCAGCTCCAGATTGGCCAATTGCGGATCACTGCGGATGGCCTCAATGATCCGACTCCATTCATCATTGGTGGTGTAGCCTTTGACCTGCGAACCACCCTGTAAGCGATCGAGATCATAATGTTCAAAGATCTCGCCCAATGTTTTACCCACATTGGAGGAATCTTCCAGGGGAACATTCGCACCGCACCGCTGCGGGATATCGGTTTCCTGCAAATACGTCAGCTGCTCAAGCAGCAGCATTTGCTCGTCGCTCAGGTAGGACACGTTCCGCCCCCCTTACACAAGCTGTTCTACGTTCCACTGACCATCAGCCTGCACCCTGCATTCAAAGCGCGCCGACATGGATGGGTCTTTGTAGAACGTCATGTAACTATCATCATTCGCTCGGGCAAAGCCTTCAGTGTCTGTGTACAGCACCGAGATTTGAAGTGTAAGGCCCTGCTGTGCCATCGCCTGAGCATACCCCTCCAGGCGGGACTGTGCGTCGGCCGGCTCGGCGCAGATCACGATCGTTCCGCCCGCGCTCAGGTCAGATCGAAGCAATTCCAAAGCGTTCTGGGTACCGTCAAAGGCCAGATTCTCGCCCTGATACAAGTTGTAAAACGCCTTTACGGCATCCGCGCCATATTCCTGTCGCAACGGCTCGATCGCAAGGTCAGAGAATTCCCCACGCGCCCAAACCACCGCGAATTCGTCATGACAAGTCCCGTCTGTTGCCTTGGATACGGCGAACAGATCCCATTTCTGATCGCCACCCTGGGGAATAACGTACAGTCGGTCTTCAGACCGAACAGGACTGACAGAGCTGAACCCCACCGGTGTAAAACTCTGGCCTGGGTATTTCTGCTCAAGATAGTCCAGCATGGTGCGGATCGTCTCCAAAAGGCTTACCTGGCGTTGGGTCAGCTTCCCATCCGCCGGGCAAGGGAGCCCGGCTTGCTCCAGAAAATCGCGCTGTTCTTGCGTCAGCTGATCACAGGTCATTGAACTCATCTCCTTCTCCGTAATGGACGATGGTGCCGCGGGCTGACTGGCGCAAGCATACAACAGGCATAACACTGCAGCCAGCAACGCAGCTAAAAGCGCTCTCATGCCTTTCCTCCTCTCATCGCAAGGAGGCTGCGATGTTTTCATCCGCTTGGATCAGACTATCCCGCGCCAGGATCAGTTTTTGCGTGATATCGTGCACCAACACCGCAAGTCCCTGGCCCATTTCCAGCATCGCAGTCTGTGTATCGGTAAGCGCCTGAGCTGAACTACCGCGGCATTGTTCCAATTGAAAATTCAAACTCCTGCTTGTGATTTTTTCCTCCAGCGTTTGCATTTTCGTGATCTGTGCATCCATGTTCGCTTTATTCAGAACAATCTCAATCGTTTCTATCGGCATCATAGCTGGAAACCTCCTCAAAAGACGATATTGAACGCTTTGGAGACAAGGTCTTCAAACTCGGTGGGGAAACGGAATGCGTCCGCCTCTTCCACCTCCGCACACAAGCCGCTGATTTGCGTATCAAGCTCGGTACAAGCGTCCGCGATGGGAGTTCTCAAAAGAGCACAATAGTATTGAACGCGTGATATTTCAAACCGCAGCGCCGCGTCGCGGAACCCGGTTTCTTTCACCTTATCCAGGATCTCGTTGAACTCGTCGATGGAATCGATCAGGAAATCCCCGTATCGGTTCGCTGTATGGTCGGCAACACGCAAAGCTCCCTCGTCTACGATCAGATCATGCATATGTTCCACCCTCCTGTTGCGCTTCTTCAGCAAGCTGCCGGGACCGCAGATCGTCAATAGCATTGTTGTAACTGCTGATCAAAGACTCATAATGGCTTATCCGGGTACGGTACAACACCAGTTTTCCATTGATGGCCACCAAAAACATCAGATAGGCAGCTTCAACTCCCCTTGCGCCGATCCCGTTGAGCCGGCTGTCCATTCCGTCGCAGTATTTTTTCACTGATTCGGTGTTGACGGAGTATCGTTCTGTCAAGTCCAAAGCTACATTCTTTTGAGCCATACAATTATGAAAATCACTTTGGGCATTTTCGATGACCCTTTTGAACTGTTCCAGCGATTCGCACGCCTTTGTGGCTTTGTCCAGGCTGGACTGACAGGAAGATATTTGCTCTGACAGGCTGCTTATCTCCGCGCTGTAATCTGTCATCGTGTCACCGCTTTCTTGAAGTATAGGTCTTTTTTATCGAAACACCGCCAGTGCAGTGTTGGATCATATGGCAGGCAGGCGCGTAGGTTTTGTGCGCCTGCCTGCCGGCCTTTCGATCAGCCGCGCCAGGAGTTGGCGATGTTCTGGTCGCTCTCCGCCAGATAATTGGCGGAAGTGTCCAGCGCCTTGGCGATCTCGTTGATCAGCTCCTCCGCCTTGACGAAAGCGGGTCTAAGCTCTTCGTATCGAGCAGAGTAAGAGTCGGCAGAACTACCTTCCCACTCGCTCTGCAGCGCAGAGAGCAAGGAGTCCATCCGAGCGATAACAGAGTTCACGTTCCCTGCCTCGGTGCGATATTCATTTGCGCGATCATGCATGGCATCCGGAGTCATACGGATCTGACCAGCCATTTTCTTTTTCCCTCCTTTGCAATTGATTTGTTTATGACAAAGCTGCATTGCGGCAGCTGTCAACAATGGAAGCCCCAAGTTCAGGGCAGCGGGGTGCGGATCTTGCGAAGCTCATTTCCACACGCATAAAATGCCTCGGCGGGTTCCGGTTTCCGTTTGAATTTGCGCGCCTCGGCGATAGGCACATCAAACAGCTTGATATTTCCGACATCCTCAAACATCAGGAAACTGCGGTGTTCTTTCAGCATACGGTAAGGTTCGGGCGCGGCATACGTGATGCTAAAGTTTTCTACATTTGTCATAAGTACGCACAGACCCATCCCACGGAACTTGGTCGTGACCTCTTTGTATGCGGCCATTGCTTTGGGATCGGCCGCGATATCAGCTATGGCTTCCCGGTTTTGGAGTATGAGCACCTCCAGCGTCTCTTGCTTTTGCTGAGTATGTGCCTTGAGCAACGCCGCATAGCGGCGTTCTCCCTCTGTGTGCATTTCGGCAAGCATGGTTTTGGCGTCTGTGGCGAGCACGCTGTAAGCCGCGGTGGCCGGAGAGTCCGCAAAGGCCCCGCAACTGCGGCGCACATCATCCACCACGTAAAAGCGCACAGGTGCATGATCTGTTCTTTTCGCAAGCCAGTTCAGCGCCAAACGCATCCATTGAGTCCGGCCGCTTTGTTCGTCGCCGCATACGGCCAGCACGCCCACTGTGTACAGATCCACGCTCATCGCCTGTACTGTTTCAAAATCCAGTCCCAGCGGGACATGATAGGGCATGGAGAGCATTTCAGGATACTCACGGACGAGAAAACTCATCGTGAGCACGTCCGGGATCACGGGGATCCTGCGGGCGCGCTGATGTTTCCACTGCTCCGTCTGCTCATCCAAGAACCGTGCAACAGCCTGTACGCGATCCGCCTCTTTTTCGCCGGGAAATGCCAGATATGCCTGGGCCTCCAGCAAGCGCTTATCCTGCTCCAAAAGAAAACGGCCTGGAATCTTTTTGGGCTGGGTCTTGTTGTAACCAAACAGAGTGCTGTACTCACTGGCTTCGTTGCAGTGCAGTGCCAATTTGCAGGGAAAATTGCTCAGATATTTGTATCCCACACCGGTGATCTGGGTAACAGTCATCACCACACTGATGCCGAGAGAGCCTCCATCCCGCAATACAGAATGAAGAAAATCATCGTCCTGGAGATACAGTTCACGCAATGCGGTAAAGTTATCGATCATCACCAATATCTGGGATAATTCTTTACCGCCCGCTTCCTGGTACACGCCAAAAGAGGACAAGCCGCTTTCCGCAAGTACTTTTTTGCGGCGCTCCATCTCTTCACGCAGCAGCTTGAACAGGTTGTGCAGCTTTTCATCCTCATCCGGACGCACCACTCCTCCCACATGGGGCAGGCGTTCAAACGCCCCCAGCGACAGAGAGGCAAAGTCCAGAATATACACCCACAGCTCAGAAGGCGGGCAGCGCTGCGCCAGCTGGCGCAGGATGGACTGAAGGATGTTCGTTTTTCCGTATTGTGCTGCGCCAACGATCATCACATTCTGTCCTGTCAGCTCCACCTTTACCGGTGCCTGGCGTTGGTATTCCGGATCGTCCAGAATACCAAGTTCCAAAACTGTGTGGCCAGGCTTTCGTGTTTTGGGCAGCTCGGCGGGCAGATCATAAACAGCCTCCAGCGGCGGCAAGCAGATTCCGTTCAGTCGGGGGATGTTATGCCGCCGGCAGTGCCCACAGAACATGGAGATCATCTCCTGCAGCTGTGTCTGCTCGGATTGGTGAAAATTTTTCACCGTAGACCGATACAAAGGCCTGCGTACGCCTGAAAGGTCCAGTTGATCGATACGATAGACTCGCTGCCCGGTGGTGATCTCGCTATCAGACCCGGCCCCGCTGTATGCCGATTGGAACAATTCAAATATCTCGTTGTTGCCCACCTGGAGATATGCCCGTCCCGGTTCCCGGATCTCAGCAGCCAGCGGCGTTTTGATCATTTCCTTACTATCCTCTGAGGTGGCTACTTTCAGGCACAGGCGGAAACGGCTGTTTGACCAGATCTGTGCGTCCACAACACCTGCGGGTTTCTGGGTCGCAAGGATCAGGTGGACGCCCAGCGAACGGCCCACACGGGCGGTAGAGATCAGTTCTTTCATGAACTCCGGTTGCTCCGCTTTCAGTTCTGCGAACTCGTCCACGATCAGGATGAGGTGAGGCAATGGGACCGTAAGCTGTCCGCTTTTGTATTTTTTGGTATACTGGTCGATGTGATTCACCTCGGCAGACGCGAACAGGGTCTTGCGGCGGGTCAGCTCCGCCCTGATGCTCAGCAGGCTTCGATTTATCTCACGGCCGTCGATATCGGTAATGCTTCCCATCAGGTGAGGCAGATCGCGGAACTGATTTGCCATTCCGCCCCCTTTGAAGTCGATGATGACGAAGCCCACATCGTAGGGATGGAAGCGGACTGCCATTGAAAGCACATAGGTCTGCAAAAGCTCCGATTTTCCGCTGCCGGTGGTGCCTGCCACCAAGCCGTGGGGCCCATGCGCCTTTTCGTGCAGATCAAGGCAAACGGTCTCCCCTTTTGCATTGATGCCCAGCGGCGCAGACATGCTTTTGTAAACCTCGGAAGTCTTCCAGAGTTCCTCTGTATCAAGATCATAGGCGCCAAAAATATTCAGCAGACGATACAGCGTCATGTTTCGGGTCAGTCCAACGGCAAGATTCACTTCATCCACCGTGACGCTCGCAAGCTTGAGTGCAGCGCGGCTGGCATTCTCATCACTTACACAGGCGGGCGCAAAGGTCTCCACCCGGTCACCCCGATCAGCGTCAAAGGTCTTTGCTCCCTCTGGAGAAAGCCAAACCAACCGCTGGCATTTGGGCAGGAATTCAGCCGCCGAGCTGCAAAACACAAAACTGACCCCAAGGTCCGCGCTTTTGACGAAAAACCTGCTGAGAGGATGCTTTCCCAGCTGGTAAAAGTCGAAGACGAAGACGACGTAATGGGGCAGAAAATTAGCGCCGCGGCTCTGCGCCATGTTTTCCCGGTCGGAAAGCTCTTTATAGAGGCTTTCACAGAGAAGTTTGTAGCTGTCTGTATCGCAGGCGATGCTCCGCATACCGGTCAACGGGTTGGTCACATGGCGCAACCATCGCACCCAAGACCACTCCTTCGCCTGTTGCGGCGATAGGAAATAGCATAACCGAAGATCAAAATACGCGTGCCGCACGCACAGATCCACCGTCATGAGTTTCGCGATCTCGTATAGCTCATGCGAAGTACCCAGGATACCGACGCTACTTAGATCTTTCAGCGCCAGCAAAATCGGAGCATCCGGCAACAGACGGTATTTTGCCTCAAGCTGTTCAGGCCAGTCGGTAAGAGGATCGTCCACCGTCTTGTAGTCGGTCGGATTGATCTTTATCGGACAAACGCTTGCCCGCGGGCCGCTGCCAAGCCGGACCGACAGAAAATCCTCGTCCTGTGGAGTCCGCTCATACAAGCGCTGGTCAAACAGCCATACACTTTGCAGCGTTCGCTCGATGCAGGGCGTATTTTCTTCCAGCAGGCGGGCCTCCTGCTCCCTCTCCTGCACGATCTGCGCCTCTTTTTTCTGCACGTACGCAGTGTATCCCCGCACGCGCTCCTCCTCGGCCTGCCTGGTCTGTTTTTTCTCCTGCCGGTAGCTGACCACACTGGTGATCAGTCCAATGCTCATGGAACACGCGCTGAACAGAATGAATGCCCCGCCGCCTCCCATTGCCCCCCTCAAAAGCACCACTACCAGGAGCATTGCCAGCGTTGGCAAAAGGTTCATCAGCAAGTTTCGGCGTGGTGGTTCCCGCCGCGCCGGCGGGTTTTGTATCTGTAATTTCTCCTCGGGCAGTGCATAACGGATTCGTGTGCTTCGGTTGAGATACGGGTACTTCATCTGTGTGGCGGAATCCCGATGCTCGTACACCGGCAAGCCACGGCACTGCATCAGGTCGTCCTCGCAAAAATACAGACGTGCCCCCCGCAGATAAAACGCATGCCCTGACACAGAAAAGAAATCGTAATCAAACACTTCCCGGGGTGCGGTGATGCGTTCTCCGTTGACACTGACTCCGTAACGGGTGCCATGGTCGGTAAGCATCCAGTGGTCCTGGACCGCATGAAGTTCCATAAACCCGGAACCGATCGCCGGGTCGTTGAGCAGTATCTGGCAGTTGCTGGTGGCACCGACGCACAGTGATGCCTGGTTGGAAAGGGATATATAGCGAGAATACTGATTGCCCACCGCGTCAAAATCCCGAAGAAATTCCCCATGGCAAAGGTCAGCGCCACCATCCTGGTAGCACACAACAAAGGAGTCGCCATGGTCCAGGGTAAGGCGGTGCAATTTAAGGATGCCATCCTGGCTGATATAACAACTCCCGCTGCACAAAACATCCCAGCGGCCGTCGCCCCGAGAAAAAAAGGCAAGCTCAAAATCGCGAAAAAAATTTTCTCGTGCCAGACGGACATTACATTCACGGGTGGTACCGATGACCTTGGCCTGCGGCGCATTGTCAAACAATTCCACTTCTTTGTAGAGGCTTGGGAAAGACAGATTCAAGCGGTATTTTTGCTGGCTCATATATACTCTCCGTTTCAATGCCTCTGATAATGGATAGTGCTGCCATCTCGCACTCCGAATTCGGCCAGCGTGTGATCGCCCCGCAACAAAGCAATGGGGTTTTCGCAGGACAAATAACACATCTTGCTGTTCTGCGGATCCGCGCCCCACCCCAAAGCACTGTTAAGCCCGCCGAACAGTTCCCATGCGGTGATGTCCGGTTCAACTTCCAGATCCAACTGCTGATGATGGACATGGTCCACCAGCAAGATGCGTATTTTGGCCGCCATGCCCACTCCTCCCTTACAAAAAACGGTAGATCAACTCATTAAACGCACTGCAGCTTTGCAACTTGCTCATGGTACCCGCGGGGCCGGTACGAAGGTCCGGGATGAATGGGACGCACATATCCACCGGGAGATCAGCGGTCTCTGAGGGCCCAGCTTCCATCGAAGAGCGCAAACAGCGCACAAAAACGAACTTGTCCCGGTCGGAAACATCAACGCACTGGCAAAACCGCCTGTATTTGGCACGTCCATGCCCAGTCGGTGCGAACGGAAGGACCACATAGTCTGCATCACGCATGAGATTGGATTTGGCGGGGGTGAAATCGCAAGAGCAATCCACCACCACATAATCGTAGCTCAACTGATCAACAGCAGTGTGAGCGATGGTCAGATAGCTTTCTTCCCTTATACCATAGCTCGTCATGGCGTATTGCATAGGCGCGATGCAATCGAACAGATCCCCCGTGATGTTTTTTCTGAGTTCGTCTGTTGCTACATTGCCGTTGATGAGCTGTTGCAGCAACGTATCACTCATGAATGTGTCGCGATGGGGATACTCTTCGTCCACCTGCAAAGAGTCTTCATTGATGTACAATGTCCTGCTTCCCATACCCACAAGCGCGGCGCAAACGCCAAGGGCCGTTGTGGTCTTTCCACTGCCGCCCTGGGGTGAATAGACCATGATCAGTTTCGTTCGCTCTGCCACCGTTGAACCCCTGATGTGCCGAAGGATGACATTGATGGAGGCACAGATATCCCGCGCACTGGTATACTTATAGAGAATAATGTCATTTTCTTCCGTCTGGATGCAGGGTTCCGTTTCCTCTAAAAGGATAAACAACTGGCCGATAGAATGTCTGCGTATATCCTCACTCCACAACCGCTCACTGATCACCAGAATATCTAGTTTTTGCGGTTCTTGAAAATACTGGTGCAGGTAGGCTGCATCTGTTACCAGCGAAAGTTCAATTTCCCCCGCGTGTTCTCTGGAAAGCGTGAGTTCGATCGGCATCAGATATGACAATTCTGTGTCAGCCAGCATGATCTTGCATTTTGCCATTTTGCGCTATTACGCCTCCACATTGAAAAGATAATGGATGATCTCAATGGTGTCGCCTTTGTGGAGGGGTACACGAGTATGCGGTTCTATGGTCTGTCCATTGACCCGGGTCCCGTTTCGACTGCCCAGATCTTCAATAAACCACTTTCCCTCTGCCGCATGTATCTCGCAATGACTGCCACTCACAGCACTGTTGGTCAGCACAACGTTCGACATCATCGGGTTGCGTCCGATCACACATCCCTGCACGGGGACGTCAAAAACGTATTCCCGATTGCCACCCACTCTCACCAGTCGCAACGTAGGGGCTTGTACAGTGAGCAACGTTCCCCCTTTTCGGGGAGCTGCTCCTTCCATCAGTCGGACGGCATCCTCCAGCGTACGGGCAGGGTCCGCAAGTAACGCGCCCAACCGGATGATCCGTTCAGAATGTATGTTTGGAGTTTCTTTGATGAATTGAGCCAAAAAACGCTTTACATCCATTTCAGGCTGTGTGAGCCGGACGGTGACCGCCTCCGGCTCGTCCACAGGCAGGTAAATAAGGTGCGCTCCCATAGACTCATCGATCATCAGATACTCGGTGTCCAGCAGTACGTTCTCCAGCCGGAGAAAACCGTTAGCCCGGATCTTTTCCAGGAGTTCCAGAAGATTTTTGGCGATTTGGGTGAATTGACTCGGCGTGAGCTGGGACGCAAGCGCGCTCAACGGATTATATCGGCTGATATCGTATAAAAGCCGGACTCTTCCGTTCAATCTGCTTGGATAGGCTGCGACCAGGCCGGCAGGCACCAGGTTCCTCATAACTTTGTAGCCCGTTGCATTCAGACTTTTCCCCTGGGGCAAACAACAGGCAAAGTAGTTCTCTTCTCTTATATAGGAAAATGTCTGATCGTCGTTGTTGTTCATGGTTCTATTGGCTCCTGTCTCCTGCACGCCATATTTCCCCTGCCCGGCCAAAAGTCCTGTTCTTCGGCGCAATGGCCTTGCCCTCATATACCGCTTAAATTGTACAAGCTTCAACACAATTCAAACAAGCGGTCGCGTACGCAGTCGAGTACTCGCATATGTAATCAATTCGCGATGGCGCGATCACTCGAATACACATTGATGTACTCGCCGTCGTACTAGGCTTATTGCGTGTAAAATTTGCGAATTTTATAATATACAGGAAAACAATAGAAATATTGGATAAATTTTGGGAGGAGGGCTGTTGAGAGTCATTGCGCCGGGCACATTGACATTCCCGAAGAAAGGGTGAAGTAAAGATGTCCGAATTTTCAACATTGCTCAACAGTTACATACGCCAGCAAGGATATTCCATACGCGGTATAGCCAAGCGGCTCGGCATCCCGGCCGCAACACTCACAAAGTTGTGCAACGGCACCCGGAGCCCTCGCAACCAGCGGGAGACGATCCAGCGTGTCTGCGACATTCTCACACTCACACCATCACAAGTCGATGCCCTGCAGGGGGCTCTGGAAAAAGAGATCGTAGGGGTAGAGCGGTACACCTCACGTATGAGTGTGAAAATGCTGCTGGAGGGAATGAAGACCCCTGATCTCCCCCAGCAACACCTGGCTTCCAACAGCGTATTACCTCCACAGGCTTTCACCGACAAGCGTGCAGATACCCACGGTATCCTGCGAGCCTTTTTGGAAAACAACACGGCCGGCCAGGGCATCGACGTATTTCTTGCCACCGATGACCCGGTGTTGCTGGAGGGGTTGTACCGCATCCTGAAGAACTCCATGGTAAAGATACGTCACATCCTCACCATGACTGCATCAGACGCGCACAACGACACGGCGACCGCTCAAAACATCGACAACATTCGAAAAGTGCAGCAACTGCTGCTCGGTGCAGGCGGAACATATCAACCTTTTTATTATTATGAGCGAACCCATGGTGTCAGCGGAAATGCGTTATCTCTTCCCAATGTGCTTATCAGCGACACCGGGGTATTGTGCTGTTCTGCCGATTATTCCCGCTGCATCTACACATCCGATAAGATGATCCAGAAATATTATCGCCGTTTGTTTGCCCAACAGCTTACCGTATGCAGGCCGCTGGTGACCCTTTATAACGACGTGCACCAACAGATCGCACGTTATGAGCGCACACTGGACACAGGCAATCCGGCGGAAGTCTTACGTTGTCTGAGTTGGCAGCCCTGTCTGCTGTGGGCTGTCTACGATTGGGAGGTATCCTATTTTCTGCCTGACCAACTCGCTTTCCGCGGCGACTGCCTCAAAAGCTATCTTCGTTATCTTCAGAAGATCCGCGCCAGGGAGCAATTACAACTGTATTTCTCACTGGACGGTCTCATGGATTTTATTATCCAGGGTCAACTGCGGGAGGTGCCGCCTTCTATTCTTCCGGAACCGTTGCCCGCAAGTTTTCGTCGGGAACTACTTCTCCGCTTGATTCACCACGCTGAAACGGGACGTGCCTGTCCTCGGATCATACGAGAGGAAAAGATGTCCACTGGAAAAGACGCCCAGATCATTTGCTATGGCGCGGATACCATTCTCTTGAGCGTGCTGGATTATGGCATAAACGACCGGGTATGTTTCATCGAGGAATTTTCGGCTAACTGGAGCGCACTGGATTTTCTTGAAAATCTTGAAAACACTGATTGGTTGCTCTCGGTAGATCAAACGCTGTCGATCATTCGGGAACTGTTGGCCAACTATCTGCCTGAAGACAAAGAGAATCCGCTGGCGGCATCTGTATTTCACAGAAAGCAATCTGTGTCCAACGCACGGTTTGTATAAAAACTAGGAGGAATCAATTATGAAAACAAACAGGACATCTCTGTTTGCGCGCACTCTTGCAACCGTCCTTATAGTCTTGTGCCTCGTCAGTACACTGACCTTGGCCGCATTTGCCGAGACCACTACCAACCAGGCCGTAATGGCAGACACCTCCGGTGTCGTTCAGATCCGACTGGTCTATATCGATCCCAACAACCGCGAAGAGTACAATGTACAGTCCGGCACCGGGTTTCTGATCAACGACAGCACAGTGATCACCTGCAATCATGTGGTGACCATGACGCCAGGCACCCTGCAAGACGCTGCGGCCGCCTTTGGTGTGGACACCAACACTGTGCAGAATAACTGTCAGATCAAGATCAGTGTTCTGCGCGATCTCACCATTGAGGCCACAATCAAAAACTCCAGTGTGGAGATGGACTATGCGATCCTGAACCTCAGCAGCCAGCTGTATGATCGCACTTATCTGCCCATCCGCTCCAGCTCCACCGTGGAACAGACCGAGGAAGCTTTCAGTTTGGGCTTCCCCGGCGAGGTCGTTTTTTTCCAGGACGTAAACACCTACACCAGTGATGACGTTACCATCACCAGTGGCCGTGTGAATAAGTTGAACACCGTTGGCGGTGTGGACTACATCCAGACAAGCACCCGTATCACTTCCGGGAACTCCGGCTGCCCTCTGGTGGATGCCAACGGTGCAGTTATCGGTATCTGCCAGGGCAGCACCGGCGAGGGCTTTGATAATGACTATTTCTACGCCATCGCCATTGACCAGCTTACCAAAAGCCTGGATGCTCTGGGTATTGACTATACCAAGTGGGAAAGCGCCGGAAGTGTCACGGCTCCCATTGCCACTCCTGTGCCTTCCACCAGCACCCCTGCACAGCCTGAGCAAAACGAGACCCCCGCTGTGGATAAAGGGGCTCTGAGCGCTCTTATCACTGATATGCAGAGCATCGAGGCCAAAGATTACAGCGAAAGCTCCGGCACTGCGTTCAGCGAAGCCCTGAGCAACGCCCAGAGCGTACTGTCCAACGACACGGCGACCCAAGAGCAGGTCAATGCCGCTTTGGACTCTTTGAACAGCGCGTTCAGCGGGCTGGAGGCAAAAACCAGCAACACCATGTTCTATATCATCATTGCGGGCGTCATTGCCGGCGTTGCAGTGATCGTTATTGTAATCGTGCTCATAGCTGGTGGAAAGAAAAAGGCAAAGGTCGAAGCGGTACCTTCCACTTCTTTCTATCAGGATACTCCGGCTCCCGCTCCTGTTGCCGTAGGCGCTCAGGCCGCTCCTGCACAGCCCAGCGTGTTTACTCCGCCCAGCTATCACCCGCCTGTTGACCCGGGCGCCGGCGAGACCACTGTGCTCAACCAGGGCGCCGGTGAGACCACCGTGCTCAATCAGGGCAGCACCAGCGGTACACTGGTGCGTAGCAAAACCAAGGAGACCATCCGCATCAGCGGCGGCAACTTTGTTATCGGCAAAGAGCGCTCCAAGGTCAACTACTGCGTGACTGACAACACCTCTGTAAGCCGCGCTCACGCTGCTTTCCGGGTACGCGCAGGCGCAGTGTATGTGGTCGATCTGAAAGCCACCAACGGCACCTTTGTAAACGGGGTGCGTCTCACTCCCGGCCAAGAGGTCATCCTGAAAAACGGCGACGTGATCCTGCTGGCCGACGAGGAGTTCACCTATCATATATAAATGAAAGAGCCATTGAAATACAGATGACAGGATGACGTCAGGATGAATTTTTTGACTGCAGCCCACACCGATGTGGGACTGAAGAAAAAGACAAATCAGGACTCTGTTCTCGTGTTGCAGGCACAAACAGACGTGGGGCAGGTTTTGCTTGCAGCCATCTGTG
Organism: Candidatus Allofournierella merdigallinarum; assembly: GCA_019117205.1. Taxonomy (GTDB): domain Bacteria; phylum Bacillota; class Clostridia; order Oscillospirales; family Ruminococcaceae; genus Allofournierella_A; species Allofournierella_A merdigallinarum. Next base: position 16,657 of record DXAC01000069.1, read on the forward strand.
ACGGCATGGGCGGCCTCGCCAAAGGTGAGGTCGCCAGTGCCGCCATGGTGCGCGCATTGGATGCCTGGTTTCGCGGCCGCCTCCCCGCATTGCTCAGTACCGGTCTGACCACCGATATCCTTTGTCTTGAATGGAACCAGTTGGTGCAGAATACTGCGAGCCGCATTGCCGATTATGGCGCAAGTCTGCGGGCAGACCTTGGGACTACTGCCGCCGCTTTTCTTGCGGTGGGAAACACATATTACATCATGAACGTGGGCGACTCACGTGTGTATCTGATCAACGACGGACTTTTCCAGATCACAAAGGACCAGACGTTTGTGCAGCAGGAGGTCGACCAGGGCCGAATGACGCCAGAGCAGGCTGCGGTGGACCCCCAACGCAATGTGTTACTGCAATGCATTGGCGCAAGTCGAATCGTTCAACCTGATTTCTTTTCCGGCACAATATGCGAGGGTCAGGTCTATCTGCTGTGCTGTGATGGTTTCCGTCATGTGCTCCATCCCAATGAGATCTGGCAGGCGCTCCATCCATCGGTGTTGAACAGTTCGGATGATATACAGACGGCACTGGTCCACCTGACGGAACTGAACAAGGCACGACGCGAAGAAGACAATATATCAGCGATCGCGATACGCACCTGCTAAAAGGGGTTCAGATTATGCTGCGAATCGGTTCCGTCGTAGACGGAAAATACAAAATATTGAGCGAGATAGGTCACGGCGGCATGAGCGTGGTCTACCTGGCCATCAATGAGCGTGCGAACAAGACCTGGGCGATCAAAGAGGTCCGCAAAGACGGAAGTGTGGACTATGCCACCGTCCATCAGGGTCTGGTAGCGGAAACGGAAATGCTGAAAAAGCTGGATCATCCGCACCTTCCGAGCATCATTGATGTGCTCGATCAGGAGGACAGCTTCCTGATCGTCATGGATTACATTGAAGGCAAAAGTCTGGAAAGTCTGATCCGGCACGGCGGTGCACAAAGCCCCGACCGGGTCATCTCCTGGGCGCGGCAGTTGTGTGATGTGCTGGGATATCTCCACAGCCGTACACCGCCGATCATCTACCGCGACATGAAGCCAGCCAACGTCATGCTCAAGCCAGATGGAAACGTAATGCTTATCGACTTTGGTACCGCACGCGAATACAAGGTGCAAAGCGTTGAAGATACCACCTGGCTGGGCACCCGTGGCTATGCCGCACCCGAACAGTTCGGCGGACACGGTCAGACCGACGCCCGTACGGACATCTACTGTTTGGGAGCCACCATTTATCACTTACTTACCGGGCACAGCCCTTGTGAGCCGCCCTACGAGATCAAAGCGCTCGGTTATTGGAATCCGGCTTTCGCGGGAAGCGGTCTTGAAAAGCTGGTGGCCAAGTGTACCCGAATGAACCCCAGCGAGCGTTACCAAAACTGCGCTGAGCTGATGTACGCTTTGGAACATGTTCATGATGAGGATGATGCCGCACGGCGGCGGCGCGGCGTGATTTGGGGCAGTTTTTGGGCCAGCATTGCTGTTTCTTTGCTCGGTGTAGCCGGCATGATTGGTTTTTCTCTGGCCGCCAATGCGGCTACCGCCCAGACCTATGATCATTTTTTGACACAGGCAAAGAGCGTTGAAAGCGATTTTTCGCTGGCCGCATCCTATTATGAGAGCGCGATTCAGATCAAGCCCTCCAACCCCCAGGCGTACAATGAATTGCTTAATGCCATTGACGGAGATATGGTGTTCACCATTCAAGAGAGCACCGCGATCATTCAATGTATTCTGAGCACAGACGGCGGCACAAGGACAAGTCTCGACTATCTAGAATCCAGCAACCGGGAAGCGTATGACAACTTCGTATACCGGCTGGCGAACGACTACTATTTCTTCTACGAGGGCAGCGACAACCGCACCAAAGCCGCACAATGGTACGGGAAAGTCCAGGACAGCAAGTATCTGAGCAGCCAACAGGTGGAGCTTGCAAAAGGGCTCTATACTATCGGAAATTATTACTCCTCTCTTGGCTCTGACCGAAACATTTTTTCCGTAGGCGACAACAGCAGCAGTTGGCTGGATTTCTGGAACCAGATGACTGCCCTTACAGACGGCGACCTGACGGTCAAAACCGGTGGCGCTCGTTATGCCGCCGCGCTGTACAAAGAGCTCGTGAGCCAGATCTACACCAACGCGGCAAACTTTAAGGCGTTTGGTGTCTCCAAAAACGCGCTGCTGGAGCAACTGGAAAAAGCGGACATCGGTCTTCAGTCCTTGACGGCAGAGAACCCTGTCATTCAGCAGCAGATCGAAGAGACCCGAACACGAATTCAGCTCGCACGCGACCAGGTGAACACGGTCTACGCCACCGTGGGTGGAACAACGGGGGGCTGAACATGAACAATGCACAAGCTTTGATTGGAGCCTATCAAACCGGGTTTTATATCTGTATGGGCGTTGCCATCCTGGGCTTTTTGTGTGCGGCGTTTATCTTTTTCAAGTTTGACATCCGCACTATCTTTGGGATAAGGACAGGCAGGGCAGCCAAGCGCACCATCGAAAAAATGGCTGAGGTCAACGCCATGACCGGGCGTCTTCACAGAGAGGACATGGACTTCACCACAGGTGGTCTTCATGTCAAAACCAGCACGGTCGAGAGCGGGCCCGCGACCACACCGCTTCAGCAGAGTACGGCACCCGACGAAAGCGGTAAGGCCGTCTCTCCGGCTGTCTCCCCTGTTCAGGTGGCAGAAGTGCCCGGGTTCTGTTTTACCATCACAAAATCTGTAATGCTGATCCATACCACGGAACAGCTTTAACAGGCACACCGTTCCCCAATGCAATAAGGAGAGTGAGCAAGTTGAAAAAGCACCTTAAGGCATCTCGCCGGCTGCTGGCTGTGTTATGTACACTGGCCATGCTGCTAAGCCTCATGCCACCACAGGCATTTATCGTGTCTGCCGGAGATGTGGACGGCGATATCCCGCCTGTTGCTACACTGGCAAACGTATCGACAGTGAACATCACTGATCCGCCATCCACCCTGACTGTGGGGGACTCCGTTACTTTATCAGCCAGCATTGACCCGTCGGATGCGCCCCAGGATGTCATTTGGAGCAGTTCCGACCCGGAGATCGCAACCATCGACTCCGCCACCGGCGCCCTGTCCGCAAAGAAAGCCGGCGCCGTGGAGATCACCGCGACTGCAACGAACGACACTCCGGACGACGATACAGACGATAAAAAGGTTTCCTGCACCATTCAGGTGAAAAAAAAGATGCTGACCATCACCGGGATCACGTTCGACGATAAAGAGTACGACGCATCCACCGATGTCTCCCCTGACCTTGCGAAGTACACCATCACCGATGGTATATTGGTGACCGTCAACGGCCTTTCTTTCAGCACGCAGGACGATTTTGTCGCCGACGGAAAAGCGGTCACCATCGTTGGGATCCCGACACTTTCCAGTGCCGACGCGGAAAAGTATGACATTGAGCTGCAAAGTGACCTCTCTCCCACCATCAATGTAAAGAAAAAAGCATTGCAGGTCGTTCCGCCTGCGGAGTTGGACTACAATGGCCTGAAAGCAGGCTATGCGAGCCAGCCGCTGACGTTCAGCGGTTTTGCAGACGGCTCTGATCAGGAGTACACTGTTACCCTGGTGAATCCTGTTTCTGACACCGCCGTGCCTGCTGGTACGTATGTACAGGTAAACATTGTTTATCCCGCTGACAGCCGGGATCAAGCCAACTATACATGGCCCGATCATCTGATTGTCCCAACCGTAAATCCTTATCCTGTGTCTTTCCACATTGTTCCCGCAGATAAGGCCTACGATGGCACCACCGACGTATTGTCCATTCAGGAAAACACCTGCAGGGGGAACCCTGTCGGGGACGACACCGGCACGCTTACCAATGATCTCACAGCCGATATGCTGCAATTTGTTACGGCCGGCCAAATCGATCAGGTGAGCGAAGGCATTTCGGCACAGCTCAAAGGTGGGCAGAGCGTCAAGGTCCTGCTGGATGGTTCGGAAAGCTTGAACTATGTCTCTCAGCTCGACTTTGGCACCGCTTCGATCTCCACCAACAGCTACCCCGAGGGTTCCGGGTTCCAGGTCGCGCCTCCAGACTATGCAGGCAACGGCCTGCGCTGGTACAAGGGAAGTACACTTTCCCTGACCGCTCTGAACGGTTATGAACTGGCGGCCACCGAAAGCGGTCCTTTCGATTCTACTGCTGCCATTCCGGTCGATGGCGAGGGAAAATTGACCGTCATCGTGAAGAATACGGCAGACGGGACGCTGGCAAAAGCGGAAGTGGAAAATGCCGCGCTGGATGATGAGGCGCCCACCCTCACCGTTACCAACACCGAAATGGTCTTTGGAAACAACCAGGTAAAGTACACCATCACCGCCAGTGACGCGGGCAGCGGCGTTGCCCCTGACACTGTAAAATACTATATCGGAGTATCCGGCCTTGATTCCTCTGCCATCCAGGAGAGCGAGTGGCAATCGGCCGACGCTGTCCCCGGCGAAGACGGGACCTACACTTTCACAGTGGTAGCACCGGCCAGCCCCGATGTGCTTAGCGGATACGTGTACGTTCGCGCTCAGGACAACGTGGACAACGAGCGTTTCCAAAACTCCATGCGCGCACTGGTCCTGGAGAAAAACGCACCCCAACTGAACCTGACCTGCAACACCGAGAATGATCGGGAAGCCGAGCACTCCATTGAGATCACCGCCCGGGATGCCCAGGCTGAGGGGACCGATCCCTATACCTATTCCGGCCTTGTAAGGATCACCTATTCCGTGGAGACCAACGGTGAGATCATTGTGGAGGAGACCGCGCTTTACGAGAGCCTTGCTCCCACCTCCATGGATCAGATCCCGGACATGCGTGAAAAAGCCGAGACACTCGTGCTGGGCAGTGGCGCGAGCTATAATGGCACATACACCCTGACTGTGACCGCCTACGATGCCTGCGGCAACAGCACTGAAGAGACCATGGATCTGGTTTTCGACAGCACTGCCCCTGTGGTCACCGTTACTATGGACAAAGCTACGGCCGATGATGAAAATGGCGATTACTTCTACAACCAGGCCGGGCTTGTTAACGGCATTACTGTTACATTTGAAGAAGAAGCGCTGGATATTTCTACCGGGAACTATTTTGCCGAGCTCACCGGCCCGGACGGTTTCAGCAAACGATATGACCTGACTGCAGCAGAAAACGGAAAAGGCATGATCAATTTCCCGGATGCAGACTTTGTGGGTGCTGCCGACGGCGAGTACACTTTAACAGTGACCGCCAGTGATGAGGCCGGCAATGCCGCTACGCAACTGGCTGTCAATTCCAAGGGAATGAATTTTGACGGGATCACCGGCACTTTCCAACTGGACAACACCGCTCCCTGCCTGACAGCGGTGACCACTGCGGACGGCAATTACTACTCTGATGAGAGTGCTCTCTACTACAATCAGGATTTCAATGTAGTGTTCACAGTGGAGGAGGCAAACCTCCAGACCAAGACCAGCACTGTGAAGATGACCACTGAGCAGAGCGGTGTGCCCGCAGCAGTGTCTGACATTGCCGGCACCAATGGCCAATACGAACTGTCTGCCTCGGTCTCCTCCGCGGAAAACGTGGAAAAAGCCGTTTATACTGCGGTGCTGACCGTGGTGGACAAGGCGGGCAACCTCCTTGAGCTGGATGCCAACCTTGACCCCGGACAGGACGGACGCAATGTGGTCGCGCTGGACAGTGATCAGGGTACGGCTACCTTGACTACTATTCTTGTGTTGGACACAGTGGCCCCCACTGCCACTCTGACCTACACCGCCCTGGACAACGAGCATTATTATTCCGAGGGCAATACCACCCGTGCATACTATAACACCGATCTTGAGGCGTCCATTTTCTTTGAGGACGCCAATGGCCTGGACCTGCTCAAACTGAATACCGTCCAGTACAAAGATGGCGCCCAGGTGGATCTTTCTGCCCCGGAGGCCGATGGCAGCAAGCTTTATCAGGTCAAGGCTGAGGATCAGAACAACGGCTCTTATAGCTTTGGCGCGTACGGCACCGACAAGGCGGGCAACCCGCTTACCTTGGTGGAGTACCAATCCACTGCTGATGATGCACAGCCCATTTCCACCACTGGCCTGGTCGATGCCGACAACTGCGTCAGCGCTTTTGAAAAAATCGTGGACACTGTCTGCCCCACCTATGAACTTAGTGTGACCGGGCCCGATCCCGATCGTCCTGAGGCCATTGACGGAACGACCGTCTATATGAACACCGAGATCACAGCTTCGCTTACTGTGAGCGAGGAGAATTTCGATCGCGGAATGGTCAACATTGGTCTTGCCAGTGTGACCGGCCAGGTGGATTACAGCACCGCTGAACCGCAGTGGACGCAGGTTCCTCTGAAAAAGAGCGACGACAGCTCCAACTATACTTACGAGCAGACTGTCAATGTGGATGGCGCCTACCGCTTTGAGGTCGCCGGTCAGGACAAGGCAGGCAACCCCATCGTGCCTTCTGACGTGGAAAGCCAGAAGAGCGGCTGGCAGGCCACCGTCCAACATGGCGAGGGCGAATATTGGACGTATAAAAAGATCCTTGATACCCAGGCGCCTGAGATCACTGTGGTGTTCAACGACACGGAGGAGTTCTATCGCGCTGTGCTGGGCGAACCGACGGATGGCGCTGTCAGCAACTATTACAGCGTCAGCCTGAACAAACCTTATCGCAGCGCCAGCAGCGTTCAGGGCATTCTGAGCAAGAGCGATTGCTCCCCTGTGTCGATCACTTACTCCATCGAATCCACCACCCAGCCGCTGTCTGTAACCGAAAGCGCATACGACCTCGCACCGGTGAACATTGCCATTCAGGGTGAGCAGATCTATTATTTGGCAACCCTTGAAGCACAGGATCGCGCCGGCAATGTAAGTCGGATGACCGCCCCTGCCAGTGCCATCTACCTGGATGTCACCGCTCCCAGTGTGGATGAACTGAAGCCCACGGTACAACTCGTGGCTCATGTCAGCGGCGATGGTCGCGGAGAAGCCGGTACCGACCTGTACAACAGCGACGTTATCGTGCATGCCTCTGTCATCGATCCGGGCGAGGGCATTTCTTCTTCCGGCTTGTACAAGGTCTATTACAAAGTGTTGGTCAACGGTGCAGACTGGACGGACAAGGTTTCTGTGACCTCTGCCAACGGAAACGTGGACAGTACCCCTGGTTCCCTGAGCTATGGAACGAGCGGAAATGGTCACGACTTTGCCCCCGGTTCGTCCGATCAGTCGCTGACCTATCAGGATGAGATCGACTTCGCCTTTGCCGCAGAGACTTTCAACTACAACGACGTTAAGATCTTTGTTTGGGCTGAAGACAACTCTGGCAACCTGTTGTCGGAGGCCGAAGCTGCCCATTACTACTTCGGCATCGACATCACCTCTCCCACGATCTCCGTGCGCTATGATAACAATGACGCCCAAAATGAGAAATACTTCAAGGCGGATCGCACAGCCACCATCGTGATCACCGAGCGTAACTTTGATCCGGACAACACAAAGATCGACACCCAGCCGCAGGCCCATATCAGCGGTTGGAGCTACGCGGCAGGCGAATCCGCAAATGGAGACGACGACACCTGGACCTGTACAGTCACCTACGACCAAGACGGCGACTACACCTTTGATGTGAGCACCACCGACCTGGCAGGGCACTCTGCGGGTGAAGCGGACTATGGTGACAGCGTCGCGCCGCGGGAATTCACCATCGACAAAACGCGTCCGGTCATCAGTATCACTTTTGACAACAATGACGTGCTCAACGGCAAATATTACAATCGGGCACGCACCGCTACCATCACGATAGCGGAGCACAACTTCTCCGACGCGGGCGCAACGGTCACCACCACCGCCAATATTCAGGAGGGCACCGTTTCTGCCCCTGGAATCAGCGGTTGGGGCAGCTCCGGCGATTCGTACGTTACCCAGGTCGCTTTCAACGCTGACGGCAATTATACGATGCACGTGGAGTTTGTCGATCTGGCAGGCAATGAGGCCGAACCGCAGGATGTTTCGGAATTCGTCGTGGACACTACTGCGCCCACACTGGAAATCACAGGCGTGGAAGACAGGATGGCCTATAACGGTGAAGTTGCTCCTGCCATCACCTATCACGACATCAACTATGACAGCTCCAGCGCAAACGTTGTGATTCGCGGGTATATGCATCCGGAGGGTGAAAACCTGAACGGCATCCGCAGCGAAGATGCATTTGGCGGAAGCTTTGTGTGCAGCAACATCGAACCGATCAAGGCAAACGATGATGTGTACACCGCGACCGGTGTGGTCCGCGATCTGGCAGGAAACGAAACAGAGGCAAGTATCGTCTTCAGCGTAAACCGGTATGGTTCCACTTATATTTTGGGCGAGGATACACTGGCGCTTCTCGACCAGTATTATACCAACGAACCTCAGGCCCTGCACGTGACCGAGATCAACGTGAGCGGCCTGACTGAAAACCGGGTCACAACCAGTTTGAACGGTGAAGTGACCACCCTTGAGCAGGGCACTGACTATTCCGTTCAGGAAAGTGTGCCTGGCTGGCATCAGTTCGATTACACCATCAACGCTGACAATTTCACCGTGGACGGCGCCTATGATGTAACGCTTTACTCGGTGGACGAAGCCGGCAATGCCAGTTCCAACCGTTCCATCAAGGAGGACGACGCACAGACCAGTGATCTCCCCATCAATTTCGTGGTGGATATGACTGCTCCTGTCAACGTCATCACCGGCGTGGAGAACGGCGCACAGTACATCGATTCTCAGCGCACCGTAACTGTTAACTACTCGGACAACATTGCCATAAGAGATCTGCGCCTGTACATAGGCGATGAGCTTGTGGCCGAGTATGACGCAGAGCAACTCCAAAGCGCTGGCGGCACCCTTTCCTACGAAGCACAGGCATCCAACAAGTGGCAGCAGCTGCGTGTGGTCTCCACCGATATGGCTGGAAACACCGCAGATGAGGTCTCGGTCCGGTATCTGCTCACTGACAACCTGTTGGTACAGTACTACAACAACAAGCCGTTGTTCTTCGGCTCTCTCGCCGTCGCGGCTGTGGTCATCTGCCTGATCATCGTGTTCGTTAAACGCAGAAAAGACGAGGAGAAACACACATCCTCCTCCGTCGCATAATGAAACTGGACAAGCCGCTTTCCGTTTTTCGGAGGCGGCTTGTCCAAAATGTGGGAAAATGCTTCAAAAAAATGATGTTCTTAACGAGACCTACCTTATTCAGGACGAATTGGGGCGAGGCGGCACAAGCGTGGTCTTCCTTGCATACCATCTGCGTCTGAAGAAACATGTGGTGGTCAAGCGAATCGAAAGCAGTTTTGTAGGGGCGCTGTCTGCCCGCACTGAAGTGGATATTCTGAAAAATCTCCATCACCTCTATCTGCCGCAAGTGTACGATATCCTGCAATATGGCTGTGAAGTGTACACCATTATGGATTATATCGACGGGCAGGATATGGACAGACTGCTGGAGCAAAAGGTATTTATACCAGAAAACCAGCTTCGACGCTGGCTGCACCAGCTCTTGGAGGTTCTGGATTATCTGCACACCCGCCGCCCACCCATTATTCACAGCGATATAAAGCCTGGCAATATCATTCTCACACCCCAGGGAGATGTGTGTCTGATCGACTTCAATATTTCTCTGGATGGGACCCAAAAGGGTAAGATCAGCGGTCTCAGCCCCAATTATGCGGCGCCCGAACAATATTTCCTTGCACATGCAGTATTACAGGGGCAGAAAACCAATGTTCAGCTCGATATGCGAACTGACCTATACAGTTTGGCAGCGACTTTTTACTCCCTGATCACTGGTCAGCTTCCTGTATCCGACCGCCCCAATCAGCCCCTTGCGAACCTTGCCTCCGGCCGCTATACTCCCGATTTTCTACATCTGCTGGATCGCGCGATGGCCTGGCAACCTGGCAACCGCTATCCCAGCGCCCGTAAAATGCTTGTCGCTCTGGAACGGCTGAAACGGCAAGATGCCCGTTATCGGAGTTACGTGGCAATGCAGGCGGCAAGCTGGCTTTGCAGCGCCGCCCTGTTGGCCGGAGGTATCTTTTGTGGTCTGCGAGGCGTACAAGCCGCCGCCCTTGAGAATTACCGAACCGCTTATGATCAGTTGGTCAGGTCGGTAGAGGCGGGAAACGATACGGATATTCTGATACAGGCACAGATCCTTTTAGAGGATGAAACTTCCATTTTGGCCCAACGCCCCTCGGACCATGCAGCGGTACTTCATGCGGTGGGTGACTGTCTTTACAACGCCGGCGACCATTCTGCTGCCGCTACCTATTATCTGGACGCACTGCGGCAGGCTCCCGACACCGACCCCTTGCGTAGTGTGTATTGCAGCGATGCTGCCATTGCCCTTTCGTTGGCCGGTGAACTCCAACGCGCACAACAACTGCTACAAGAGTCGCTTTCCATGGGTATCAGCGGGTCGGAACAACAGCTTATTCAGGCTGTTATTTACCTGCAGCAGGGCAACGCCGCAGGCTGTATGGAAGCGGTAGAGCAGGTTTTGACCCAGGCAGAGGATGATCTGTGCGCCCGTGCCTGTCTGCTGGGCGCACAGGCCCAAACGGATCCGGATCAGGAATTGCGGTGGCTCCAACGCGCCTACGAATACGTCCCCTCCCGAGAGACGCTGCGCCGTCTGGGTGCCGCATATGCAGATCGTGCCGACGCCCTGGCCGGACGGAATGCCGCCGCAGACCTGCTTCATCAGGCTCTGGATTGTTATGAAACTCTCTGTAGCTATTCTTATGCCTCCAGGGAGGATCGCATCAATTTGGCAGTGGTACAGCTTTCCCTCGGGCAGGCAGACCAGTGTATCCTCACTCTTCAGGCCCTCAACGCAGAAAGCCCGGATGATTACGCAGTGGAAATGAACCTTGCGTTTGCTTACGATCAAAAAGGCGACAGTTCAAATGCCGCCATGCACGGAAGCCGCGCGTTGCGCCTTTGGCGCGAAGCACCTGCTACCGATCGGGAACCTGAATCCAGCGAGGGGATACAAAGTCTGTTGGAATTGCAACGACGTCTGAATTTTTAAGGAGGCAAATGATGTCTTCCATCGAATGGTATATACTGTCAGGCATTTTTTCTTCCCTGGGGCTGGGCATTTTGATTATCAGCCAGATCATACTTTTTCGCTGGCTGAACCGGTTCAAAAAGGAGTGACCAGATGAAATGTGCAAACTGCCGCTGCGAAATCGGCAATCTTACGACCTGCCCTTATTGCGGAAAGATGAATTACCAGCGTCCTGCTCAGCCGCAGCCCGCAAGGATAGATCATGGTTATAGCGGAGCGGCTCCCACATCGCGCACACTCTATCACGCGCCCAAACGTCGTCATACTGGCGAGCAACACTGCCGTTCCACTGCCATGTGGACATTTTTAAACACTGTATTGCTTATCGGAATATTTTTGTTGAATTTATTACAGCTTTTTGCACTGTTACTGTGAGGGGGGATCACTTGTGACAAAAACAAAAAAACTCCTTCTTGCCGCCACGCTCATTATCTGCGTGTTAATGGTCGCTGCGGCTGTCGGAGCTGCTGTGTACCATCGGAACAGTAGTAGCTATATCGTACAGCTATCTCGCGGGGAAAAGTACCTGGATGCCGGCGACTATGAAAACGCGATCTTGTGTTATCGCAGAGCAGTGGACGCCGCACCGGAACAGGCCGACGGCTACATTGGCCTTGCCCAAGTATACATGGCGCAAAACAAATCAGCTCTAGCCCAGCAGGTGCTGGTAACTGCATTAGAAAAGACCGGCAGCGCCCGAATACAATTCATGATACAAAGCGAATTTGATACCAGTACGACCCCTTCGCCGTTCTCCTCTTCCACTGTTGCACCCGCGGACGGCAAGTTGTCACTGAACACCCAGTTGCTCCAACTTATTGCCACCGGGACCTATGACGATTATCGGCGCGAACAGCAGTTTTCTGATGAACATAACAGTGAAAGCCGCTATCAAGTGGAACTGGCGGATCTGGGCGTAATCCTTTCGTTTTCCAATTCGCCTGAAACTCCCCGTATGATCGACCCCAATACTGGCCGTCCATACAGCAACCGTTCTCCCTCTTCTGTGACCATGCGGGATCTGAGCGTTCTGTTCGGTGGACGTCAAACTGTTCATTTTGAAGAACTCTCATCCTTGGGTCTGCAAAACCTGGAACTGGAGGAAAGCGAAAACCTTGGTTGGTGCATTTCGTTTTCTTTCCAGGGCTGTCAAGCGGTGATCCAAAGCGATTCCGAGGGCACAATCATCAGCTCCGCTTGGAACGAGTTCATTCCTTTTGTTCAAGAAACGTCCGAGGATCAGCAGCCTAATCTTACCGGCTCGGTGATCAATGCACAAACCGGCGCTGTCGTATCCGGGGCAAAACTGGAATTTCGGGGCCCAGGCGGTACTGATGTAACAGTGGAGTCCACTTCCAATGGCAGTTACAGCGCCGTACTGGAGCCCGGCGTCTATCGCGTCACCATCCAGTGTCCTGGTTTCACGGAGGAAACGGTTGAGGTCGTGGTAAATCAGTCCTCTACCATACAGAATCTAACGATTTCTCCCCTCTTGCAAGCAAACGAGATTCGTTTTGTCCTCACCTGGAACTCCTCTCCCAGAGACTTGGACAGCCATTTACGGGGCACGTCTTCCAGCGGTCAGCATATTCAGGTCAATTACACAGCAAAAAAGGCTTACGGACAAAATGGGGAGATATTGGCCGAATTAGATGTGGATGACACCGACGGATACGGGCCGGAAACCGTGACTCTTTACGACGCAGGCGGTAGCTATGAATACGTTGTAAAGGACTTTCAGTCCACCGGCACCATGGGGAGCCAGGGTGCAACGGTGAAGATCTATGTGGGGAGCAATGCTCCCATCGTGGTCGATGTCCCTCAGGAGCAGATGAATGAGTGGTATGTTTGCCGAATCGTAAACGGTGAAGTGGAAGTAGTAAACATTGCCATTGGTTGACATACACAGTGTTCCCTCGGTTAACCCGGGGGACGCTCATCACACACAACGGGCCCCAGCTGCGCTGGGGCCCGTTGTGTGTTTTCATCTTTTCTTCTCACGCGTCGGCGCACCGCCGCGGCAGGCGCAGAGGAAAGCGCCCGCCACGGCGGCGGCCAGCAGCTCGGCGGCCACGGTGGCCGCCCAGACGCCGTCCAGCTGCCAGACAAGGGGCAGCAGCAGCACCGCCGCCACCTGGAACAGCAGAGTGCGGGCAAAGGAGATCGCCGCCGACACCGCGCCGTTGTTCAGGGCGGTGAAATACGCCGAACCGAAGATGGCAAAGCCGGTAAACAGAAAGGAAAAGGCGAAGATGCGAAAGGCCCGCTGCGTCATCGCCAGCAGCTCCGGGTCGTAGCCCACGAACAGGTGGGACAGCGGCCGGGCCAGCCCCTGCGCCGCCAGGAACATCGCCAGCGCGGTCGCCGCCACCAGCGCCAGGCTGCGGCGCAGGATGCCCTGCACCTCCGGGCCGTTGCGGGCTCCGTAGTGGTAGCTGACCGCCGGCGCCACCCCCACCGAATACCCCAAAAACACCGCCTGGAAGATCATGCTCATGTACATCAGCACCCCGTAGGCGGCAATGCCGTTCTCCCCCGCGTAGCGGAGCAACTGGATGTTGTACAGCATACTCACCAGCGGGATGGAGATGTTGCTCATCAACTCCGACGAGCCGTTGGCGCACACCTTTGCCAGCGGCCGCGCCTGCCACCGGGCGGCGCACAGCCGGAGCAGGCTTTTGTTTGGGCGGGCGAAATAGACCAGCGGCGCAATGCCGCCCACACACTGGCTCAGGGCGGTGGCCGCCGCCGCGCCCGCCAGCCCCCAGGGCAGCACCGCCACGAACAGCGCGTCCAGCACCATGTTGGCCAGCCCTGCGGCCACCGTGACATACAGCCCCAGGGTGGGTTTGCCGGCGGTGGCAAAGAGGCATTGGAACTCGAATTGCAGGATGTAGGCGGGGGTGGCCAGCAGCAGGATATACCCATAGAGCAGGCTGTTTTCCAGCAGCGCCCCCTGTGCCCCCAGCGCCACCGCCAGCGGACGCAGCAGCACCAGCCCCAGCAGGGTGAGCGCCGCGCCGCATATCAGCGAAAGGTACACCACCATGGAGAAAAGCCGGTTCGCCCGCACCGGGTCCCCCTCCCCCAGCGTTCTGGCGATCAGCGCGCTGCCGCCGGCGCCGAACATAAAGCCCACGGCCCCCAGCACCATGAGCACCGGCAGGATGAAGTTCACCGCCGCAAAGGCGCTTTTGCCCACAAAATTGGAGACGAAAAAGCCGTCCACCACCCCGTAGACCGAGGTGAAGATCAGCATCACCACCGAGGGCACCGTGAGTTTCAGCAGCTTTTTACAGGTGAAATGGTCGGAAAAACGGATCGGCATACAGGCTCCTTTCAGAGTTGTGCTGCCCGCTTTCTGAACCCGTTTAAAAACTGTTCTGTGAGGCGCAGGTACTCTTTTACCTCCTCGTCGGACCAGCACGCGAAAATGTCGTTTTCAATGTTCAGGATCCGCACGGCCGTTTTTTCGGCCAGGGCCTTGCCCGCCTCGGTGAGATGGGCGGTTTTTTCTTTTCCCCCAACGCTTTCCAGATAAAGCGCCCCTTGGGCCTCCATCTTGCGGAGCGCCGAGTTCATGGTCTGCTTGGCAAGCCCCGAATGGCGGCGGATGGTCCCCAGCGCGCACCCGTCCCCACTGTCGCAGATGGCGTACAGGATCCGCATGGCGCTGTCGGAAAGGCCCAGCCGCAGGCTGGCCTCATGGTAGGCAGCCTCGGTCTCGCCCAGGAGGTAGTTGAATCGTTTGAGATCTTTTCCGGTGGTATCTTTCATTATCTACGCTCCTTTTGGTACGATTTCGTACTTAAAATTATAGTCCGATATCGTACCAATGTCAAGCCGGGCTTTTTTCCGCAAAACGGAAATTTTCCCATGTCGCGGGGAATACTACCCTTGGGCGCGGCCCGCGCCCGGAACACAAGGAAAGGAAGTCACCGATATGAACCACGCTTTATACGACCCGGACCACCACGAAGACCAGAACGCCGTGACCGAGGTGGGCGTGCCCGACCCCCACCAGCCCGCCAGCCGCCCGCCCCGGGCCGGCCAGCTCACCGGCGAGACCGACGCCCTGTACGAGGGGCTGGGGCTGGGCGCTTATTTCCCCTCGGTGTTCGGCGAGACGGTGCAGGACAGCCAGGCCGTACAGCCCTCTTCAGACCAGCAGGGCTGCGGCAGCGGGCCGGAACCGGTGGAGTAAACAGACGGGACGTTCCCCCGCCGGGAGCGTCCCGCAAAATTTTTCGCACGATGCAAAAAAGGTTGATTTTATCCTCCAGTCTGGTATAATGGAGATATCAAAAGGCTTCCGTGTTTTGTGAAGAAGCCTTGGATCGTTTCCAACGTACTAAGGAGGTTTTCTGTTATGAAAGTCATTGCCACCAACAACGCGCCCGGCGCCATCGGCCCCTATTCCCAGGGTTTTGAGGTGAACGGTCTGGTGTTCACCAGCGGCCAGATCCCCGTGGACCCCGCCACCGGCAACATCCCCGAGGGCATCGCCGCCCAGGCGGAGTGGAGCTGCAAGAACGTGGGCGCCATCCTGGAGGCCGCCGGCGTGGGCTTTGAGAATGTGATCAAGACCACCTGCTTTTTGGCCGACATGGGCGACTTCGCCGCTTTCAACGAGGTGTACGCCAAGTACTTCACCTCCAAGCCCGCCCGCAGCTGCGTGGCCGTGAAAGCCCTGCCCAAGGGCGTGCTGTGCGAGATCGAGGCCATTGCCGAGAAGTAAGCACCCCGGGCCCGAGCAAAACAAAAACCGCCTGCTGACCAGCCTTGCTGCTCAGTAAGCGGTTTTTTTGTTTGTCCCTTTCGGCTTTAAGAGCCCTGGGCCTCGCGGCAGGCGCTGCACACGCCGTACAGGGTCAGGGTGTAGCCGGTGACGGCCAGCTCCGGCCGGTCGGCCAACATCTTGTCCAGCGGGGTCTTATCCAGCCGGACGTCCTCCACCCTGCCGCAGCAGGTGCAGTACATGTGGTCGTGCTCTTCCAGCGTGCGGTCAAACCGATCTGCCTGGCCGGGAATGGTCACCCGGCGCACGCGCCCGGCCTCCACCAGGCCGTTCAGGTTCCGGTAGACAGTGCCCAGACTCAGACCCGGGCAGTTGCCCCGCACCGCGGTGTAGATCTCATCGGCGGTGGGGTGGTCGCACCGGCTTTGTACCTGACGGAGCACCAATTCTCGCTGACGGGAATAACGCATCTTGGTTTGGCCTCCTTTCCTCTTCCATATGGCCTTGGATGCTTCTCTGCGTTTTTATGGGTTTAATAGTAACTGTTTTCACATATTTTGTCAACCCCTGTTTTGCGGCGAAGCAAATCGGCCCCGCGCCGGGTGCGAGCGGCACGAAAAGAGGCGAAACAGCGCGCGGCGGGGCTGTTCAGCCCTGCTCCCCTTTTATCCGATGCCAGTAGGCCCGGGCGGCCTGTTCGGTCTTGTTGTCGCCCCAGTGATAATACTGCGCCCCCACCAGGGCGTCGGGCAGGTACTGCTGGGCCACCCAGCCGCCGGGGTAGGCGTGGGGATATTTGTAGTGCTGGCCTTTCACCGCCGCGTCCTCCCCGTCGAAGTGCTTGTTTTGCATCTGACGTGGGATGGGCCCGCCGCGGCCCTTTTGCAGATCGGCCATGGCGGCGTCGATGGCCGCCTCGCCGCTGTTGGACTTGGGGGCGGTGGCCACCAGGATCACCGCGTCCGCCAGGGGGATGCGCCCCTCCGGCAGGCCCAGCATGGTGGCGGCATCCACCGCCGCCTTGACGATGGGGATGATCTGGGGCCAGGCCAGGCCCACGTCCTCGCAGGCACAGACCATCAGCCGGCGGCAGGCGCTGATCAGGTCCCCCGCCTCCAGCAGTCGGGCCAGGTAATGCAGCGCCGCGTCCGGGTCGGACCCGCGCATGGATTTCTGGAACGCAGAGAGGATGTCGTAGTGCTCGTCGCCGCTTCTGTCGTACCGCATGGCGCTGCGGCCGGTGACCTGCCGGGCCATGGCGGCGTCCACCCGGCGCACGCCCGTTTCGTCCACCCCGGCGGCGGCCGCCGCCAATTCCAGGCAGCCCAGGGCCTTGCGCATATCGCCGCCGCAGCCGTGGGCCAGGATGTCCAGAGCGTCCTCCTCCACCGTCAGCGGCGCGCCGTCCAGTTCTGCCAGCCGGGCGGCAGCGCTCCGCAGGCCGTCGGCCACGTCGGCGGCGGCAAGGGCCTTGAATTCAAACACCGCGCACCGGCTGAGCAGAGCGCTGTAAATGTAAAAGTAGGGGTTCTCGGTGGTGGAGGCGATCAGGGTGACGGTGCCCTCCTCGATGCACTCCAACAGGCTCTGCTGCTGCTTTTTGTTCAGGTACTGGATCTCGTCCAGGTAGAGCAGCAGCCCGCCCCGGCTTTGCAGGGTGCCGATCTCCGCCAGCACCGCCTTGATGTCCCCGGTGGAGGCGGAGGTGCCGTTGAGCTTGTGCAGCCGCATACCGCTTTGTTCGGCGATGATGCGGGCCACGGTGGTCTTGCCCACCCCCGGCGGGCCGTAGAAGATCATATTGGGCACCGTGCCGCCCTCGATGGCGCGGCGGAAGACGCACCCCTCCCCCAGCAGGTGCTTCTGGCCCCACACCTGGCCCAGGGTGACCGGGCGCAGGCGCTGGGCAAGGGGCTCACCCACGGGCGGCACCTCCCGTCTCGGTGACCGGCGCGGCCCAGTCATTCAGCTTTTTGGCCGCGTAGCCGGGGTTCACAAAGTCGTCGATGGCATAGACCAGGCTGCGGTCCCAGAAATTCCACTCGTGGACGCCGTCCCACTGGAGGCGGCGGTAGTGGGCCAGGGGCAGCGCACGCAGGCTCTCGTCCACCGCGTCGTTCTGGTAGCGGATGTAGTAGGGCTCCTGGTCCTGGAAGCCGTTGGTAAGCAATATCTTCGGCTGCTGGTCCGCCGGCAGGGCGGCCACCCTGGCCGCCAGCTGCCGGATCTCGCTGGCCTCGGGCAGCCGCAGGTCCGGCCCGAAGATGGGCTCGAACACCTCCTTGACGCCGGGGATGTGGGAGTGCTCCAGCATCATGGCCACATCCACCGCGCCGGAAAAGGAGGCGCATCCGGCGTAGAGGTCCGGCCGGTTGAGCCCCAGGTACAGCGCCCCGTAGCCCCCCATGGACAGGCCGCCGATGAAGTTCTTCTCCCGCTGGGCGGGCAGGTGGAACATCTCCCGCAGCAGGGCGGGCATCTCCTCGGTGACGAAGCCCGCCCAGGCCCCGCCGTAGGTCATGTCCTGGTAAAAGGAGTTGCCGCAGTCCGGCGCCACCAGCGCCAGGCCGTTGTCGGCGGCGTAGCGGGGGGCGGCGGTCATCTGCATCCAGTCGTCGCCGCTGTTGGTGAAGCCGTGGAGCAGGGTGAACACCCCTTTCACCCGGTTGCCCACCTCCACCGGCAGGTCGCAGGGCAGGTAGATCTTGACGCCCACGGTGGTGAGCAGCCGCTGGGATTTCAGTTTGCACTCGATGTATGCCATGGTGTTGTCTCCTTAAAAACAGCCCCGGCGGCCGGAGTTTGCCCGGCCGCCGGCGCGATGGTTTACTCGTACAGGGGGAAGCGGCGCACCAGCTCCTCCACCCGGGCGGCGACCTGTTCCTTTTTCGCCCCGAAGTCGAAGATGCAGTCGGCGATGCAGCCGGCGATGACGTCCATCTCCGCCGTGCCCATGCCCCGGGTGGTCACCGCCGGGGTGCCCACCCGCAGGCCGCTGGTGATGAACGGGCTGCGCTTTTCGCCGGGCACCGAGTTCTTGTTGGCGGTGATCCGCACCTCGTCCAGGTTGTGCTCCAGCTCCTTGCCGGTGCACTCCAGGTCGGACAGGTCGATGAGCATCATGTGATTGTCGGTGCCGCCGCTGACCAGCTTGACGCCCCGCTTTTGCAGCCCGTCGGCCATTGCTTTCGCGTTGGTCACGATGTTTTCCGCGTAGGTCTTGAACGACGGCTGCAGCGCCTCGCCGAAGCAGACGGCCTTGGCGGCGATGATGTGCTCCAGCGGGCCGCCCTGGGTGCCGGGGAAGATGGCCTTGTTCACCTTTTTGGCGATCTCCTCGTTGTTGGTGAGGATCATGCCGCCCCGGGGGCCCCGCAGGGTCTTGTGGGTGGTGGTGGTGACCACGTCGGCGTAGGGCACGGGGCTCATGTGGGCCCCGCCCGCCACCAGACCGGCGATGTGGGCCATGTCCACCATGAGCAGCGCCCCGGCCTCGTGGGCGATGTCCGCCAGCAGGTCGAATTTGATAGCCCGAGGGTAGGCGGAGGCACCCGCCACGATCAGCTTGGGCCGCACCTCCAGCGCCTGGTGGCGCAAAGCGTCGTAGTCGATGAAGCCGTTTTCATCTACGCCGTAGGCCACAAAGTTGTAGTTTTTGCCGCTCATGTTCACCGGGCTGCCGTGGGTCAGGTGGCCGCCGGCCGCCAGGTCCATGCCCAGGATGGTGTCCCCCAGCTCCAGCAGGGCGAAGTACACCCCCAGATTGGCCTGTGCGCCCGAGTGGGGCTGCACGTTGGCGAACTTCGCGCCGAACAGCTGGCAGGCCCGCTGGATGGCCAGGTTCTCCACCTCGTCCACGCAGGCGCAGCCGCCGTAGTACCGGTGGGCGGGATAGCCCTCGGCGTACTTGTTGGTGAGCACGCTGCCCATGGCGGCCATCACCGCCGGGCTGACGATGTTCTCGCTGGCGATGAGCTCGATGTTCCGGCGCTGGCGGACCAGCTCCCGCTCCATGGCCGCGGCCAGCTCCGGGTCCTGCCCGGCCACAAAGCCGATGGTGTCCAGCATCTCCTTGTACATGGTAAAAACCCCTCTCTGCACGATCTGAACAGCCGCCCCGCGGGCGAAAAACGCTGTATGCTACCATTATACCCCCACCGGGCCGCCGGCACAAGTGCGGGTTTGCGCTTTGTGAGAATTCGTGCTATAATGGCGGAAAACATCGGAAAAGAGGGAAAGCCATGACCACAAAGGCGCTGGCTCTGGAAGTGATCGAGCGGCTGAAAGCCGCCTATCCCCTGGCGGACTGCACCCTGGACTACGACCAGGCCTGGCAGCTGCTGGTGGAGGTGCGCCTGGCAGCCCAGTGCACCGACGCGCGGGTGAACGAGGTGGTAAAGGTGCTGTTTGCCCAATACCCGGGGGTGGAGGAGCTGGCCGCCGCCGAGCCGGAGGACATCGAGGCCATCGTCAAGCCCTGCGGGCTGGGCCGCTCCAAGGCGCGGGACATCAGCCTTTGTATGCGCAAACTCCGGGACGAGTACGGCTGCAAGGTGCCGGACGACTTCGACGCCCTGCTGGCGCTGCCCGGGGTAGGCCGCAAGAGCGCCAACCTGATCATGGGGGACGTGTTCGGCAAGCCGGCCATCGTCACCGACACCCACTGCATCCGGCTGAGCAACCGCATCGGGCTGGTGAAAAACGAGAAAGACCCGAAAAAGGTGGAGATGGCCCTGTGGAAGATCATCCCCCCCGAGGAGGGCAGCGACCTGTGCCACCGCTTCGTCTACCACGGCCGGGCGGTGTGCGACGCCCGCAAGCCGAACTGCGCCGGCTGCTGCCTTGCGGACATCTGCGACACCGGCAAAAAGACCCTGGCCGAAGCCCAAAAGGGCTGACCGGCGGGACTTGACAAAAACTGCCAGGGGGTCTATACTGTACCCCGGACATAAAAACAGGGGCGCTGGGTGCATACCCGGCTGAGATCGGGGCGAAAAGCAGCCCCGGGTCACCTTGAACCTGATCCGGGTAATGCCGGCGTAGGAAGTTTGAGGATAACACGCTTGAAGAGCGTCCCTGTGCGATTTTGCGCGGGGACGTTTTGTTTTTATGTACTATTTTTTGAAAGGCCGATGAGACCGTATGAACAAAACCTTTTCCAAGACCCGTATCCTGGTGGAATGTGCCCTGATGGTGGCCCTGGCCACCGTGCTGGGCTTCATTCCCGTGTATGAGCTGCCCCGGGGCGGCTCGGTGACGCTGGTGAGCATGGCCCCCATCCTGCTGGTGAGCCACCGCCACGGCGTGAAGTGGGGCGTGCTGACCGCCTTTGTCCACAGCCTGATCCAGCTGATGCTGGGCATCAAGAACCTGGCCTGGTGCCAGACTTTCCGCGCGGTGGTGGGCTGCATTTTCCTGGACTATGTGCTGGCTTTCACCCTGCTGGGCCTGGCCTGCCTGGTGGCCTGGCCCAAAAAGCCCCTGGCGCTGGGCGTGGGCGTGAGCACCTTTATCATGTGCTTCGTGCGCTACCTGTGCAGCTTCTTCTCCGGCTATGTGGTCTGGTACGACTACTTCACCGCCGTGGAGTGGCTGGAGGGCTTCGGCCTGGGGGACATCATCCCCGGCATGACCGAAAACGCCCTGTGCTGGCTGTACAGCGCCATCTACAACGCCACCTACATGATCCCCGAGACCATCCTCACCGTGATCGCCATGGTGGTGCTGGCCGGCGTTGCCCCCAAGCTGTTCAACCGGCAGAAGTGATTTTCTCCTGCCCTTTCAAGGCCGTCCCCGCCGGGGCGGCCTTTTTTTGCGGGAGGCAACCGCCGGTTGCCTCCCATGGAAAAGAATGTTGGTGGCGGCCATTCGTCTTTTCTGATAGAATAAAGGCGAATAAAACAGCAAAGGAGTGAGAGCCATGACTCTGGGCAACCGCATCGCGGCGCTGCGAAAGGCCGCCGGCCTCTCCCAGGAGGCGCTGGCCGCAAAGCTGGGGGTCAGCCGGCAGGCCATCGGCAAGTGGGAGGCGGACGCCAGCCTGCCGGGCCTGGACAACCTGCACCAGCTGGCAAAGGAGCTGGGGGTGACCATCGACGCGCTGCTGGCCGGCGAAGAGGCGGAGAGCGCCCCGGAACGCCGGGAAGAGGAAACGGCCCCTGCCCTTTCGCTGGAGGGCATCCAGGCCCTGCTGGACACGCGGGACAAAGCCCAGCGGAAAGGGCAACGGCGCGCGGCGCTGTGGCTGGGCGTTCCGGCGGCGCTGGCGGTGGCGGCGCTGGCGGCGGGCCTCGCCTGGCAGGGCGGGCAGCTGGCCGCTTTCGACCGGCGGTTCGGTGCGGTGGAGGAACAGCTGGGCTCGGTGCAAAGCGACATGGCCGCCCTGGACGGCTCCTTGGCCGCGCTGCAAGGCCAGCTGGACACGCCGGGCCAGGACCAGGCCCGGCCCGCTGCCGCCGACAGCCTGCTGGCCAGCTGGAAGTACGGCATGAAAGAGTTTTCGGCGGCGGAACACGCGGTGCGGATGGACTTTGCCGCCATGCCCCGCACCCTCACCGACGACTGCGCCGTTCAGTTCATCCTGGCGCTTGACGACGGCCAGGCCCTGACGCTGGACGGGGTGCGAAACGAGGCGGGCTTCTTCGTGGCCGAGGGCTGGGTGCCCGCGTCGGCAGACCTCTCGCTGCACGCGAACGTTACTCAAAACGGCGAGACCACCGCCGAGCAGCTTGCGGAGCACATCTCTTTCGGGCAGCTGGACATGGTCGTCCGCAGCCAGCCCATGGTGCTGCAAAGCGCCAGCTACATCTCCGGCGAAGACACCTTTACCGTGCGGCAGCAGGCCGGCGACTACGAGATCGGCGTGGAGGTGTATTACGGGGAGAACGGCCAGCCCTTTGTCTGGCCGGAAAAGGCCTGGGTCACCGCCACCCTGGCGGGGGAAGAGGTCCTGAACATGCCGGTGACCAACACCTTTGTGCCCCCGGAAACGGAATATGCCCCCACCCTGCCCTCGGTGCGCTGGGTCATCTACTACTTCCGCTTTTCGCTGGAGGAAAAGGAGTACACCCTGCCCTGGGACGAGGGGTACGAGCAGGGCGACATCCCCCGCCCCCAACTGGAATACCAGCTCCATGTGCTGGACAACGGCGGCGCAGAGAGCACCTACCCCATCAGCATATAACATTTTCAGCGGCGGCGGGCCCCCGAGCCCGCTGCTTTCTTTTGGCGACACCGCCCCGGCTCTTGCGAAAGGGGCACTTTTCCGCTATACTATAAAGAAGTACCCATGGAGGGAAAACAAGGGAAAGAGGGAACGCCATGTTTACCATTGTGGAGCGCAGCGAGCTGAACCCCACCGTGACAAAGCTGGTGGTGAAAGCGCCGCTGATCGCAAAAAAAGCCCAGCCGGGGCAGTTCGTCATCCTGCGGGCCTGCGCCGACTCCGAGCGCATCCCGCTGACCATCGCCGACCAGGACCCGGCCGCCGGCACCGTCACCGTGATCTTCCAGGTGGTGGGCGCGGGCACCATGCAGCTGAACGGCCTGGCCGCGGGGGACGCTTTGCAGGACTTTGTGGGCCCGCTGGGCAGGCCCACCGAGACACAGGGCCTGAAAAAGGTGGCCGTGGTGGGCGGCGGCGTGGGCTGCGCCATCGCCTACCCGGTGGCGAAAAAGCTGCATGAGCTGGGCTGTGAAGTACATACCATCGTGGGCTTCCGCAGCCAGGACCTGGTCATCCTGGAGGAGGAGTTCCGGGCGGTGAGCGACCGCTTCATCCTGATGACCGACGACGGCAGCCGGGGCGAAAAGGGCGTGGTGACCAAGCCCCTGGAGGAGCTCATCGCCGCCGGCGAGGGCTACGACGAGGTGATCGCCATCGGCCCGCTGGTGATGATGAAGTTCGTAAGCCTCGTCACCAGGAAATACAACGTCAAGACCATCGTTTCCATGAACCCCATCATGATCGACGGCACCGGCATGTGCGGCGGCTGCCGGCTGACGGTGGGCGGCCAGACGAAATTCGCCTGCGTGGACGGGCCGGATTTCGACGGCCATCTGGTGGACTTTGACGAGGCGCTGCAACGGGGCGGCATGTACCGGGAGTTCGAGGCCCACGCCCGGGAGGAAAGCTGCAATCTGCTGAAAGGGGTGGTGCGCTGATGGAACGGAACATGGACCCGAAGCGCTGCCCCATGCCCAGCCAGCCGGCGGACGTTCGCAACAAGAATTTTGACGAGGTGGCCCTGGGCTACACCCCGGAAATGGCGGTGCGCGAGGCAAAGCGCTGCCTCCACTGCAAGAATATGCCCTGCGTGGCCGGCTGCCCGGTGGGCATCCACATCCCCGCCTTTATCGAAAAGATCGCGGCGGAGGACTTCGAGGGGGCCTACCAGGTCTTGGCCGCCTCCTCCGCCCTGCCCGCCGTCTGCGGCCGGGTCTGCCCCCAGGAGAACCAGTGCGAGGGCAGGTGCGTGCGGGGCATCAAGGGCGAGAGCGTGGGCATCGGCCGGCTGGAGCGCTTTGCCGCCGACTGGCACCGGGAACACGTTGTCGCCGTTCCCCAAAAGCCCGCGCCCAATGGCCACAGGGTGGCCGTTGTGGGGTCCGGCCCCTCCGGCCTCACCGCCGCCGGCGAGCTGGCGAAAAAGGGCTACCAGGTCACCGTGTTCGAGGCGCTGCACACCGCCGGCGGGGTACTGGTGTACGGCATCCCCGAGTTCCGCCTGCCCAAGGACATCGTGCAGCAGGAGATCAACGGCCTCAAGGCCCTGGGCGTTGACATCGAGACCAACATGGTCATCGGCAAGGTGCTCACGGTGGACGAGCTGCTGGAGGAAGAGGGCTTCGAGGCGGTGTATGTGGCCTCCGGCGCGGGCCTGCCCCGGTTCATGAACATCCCCGGCGAGAGCCTGAACGGCGTCTACTCCGCCAACGAGTATCTGACGCGGGTGAACCTGATGAAAGCCTACCAGCCGGGCAGCCGCACCCCCATCCAGCACAGCCGCAGGGTGGCGGTGGTGGGCGGCGGCAACGTGGCCATGGACGCCGCCCGGTGCGCCAAGCGCCTGGGGGCGGAGGAAGTGTACATCGTTTACCGCCGCAGCATGGAGGAGCTTCCCGCCCGCAAAGAGGAAGTGGAGCACGCCATGGAGGAGGGCATCGTCTTTAAGCTGCTCACCAATCCGGTGGAGGTGCTGGGGGACGAGAACAAGCGGGTGCGGGGCATCGCCTGTGTGGAGATGGAGCTGGGCGAGCCGGACGCCTCCGGCCGCCGCCGCCCGGTGGAAAAGCCGGACAGCCGCTTCGAGCTGCCGCTGGACACGGTGATCATGGCCATCGGCACCAGCCCCAACCCCCTGATCCGCTTCACCACGCCGGGCCTGGACACCGACCGCCGCGGCTGCATCGTGGCCGACGAGGCCGGCGCCACCAGCCGGCCGGGGGTGTTTGCCGGCGGCGACGCGGTGACCGGCGCTGCCACCGTCATCCTGGCCATGGGCGCGGGCAAGGAAGCCGCCAGGGCCATCGACGAATACATCCAGAGCCGCGAAAGCAAATAAGCACAGGGCCGGGCGGGAAAGGTTCTTCTTCCCCGCCCGGCCCTTTTTGCCTCACCGGCGTTTTTCCATCACGAAATTGGTCAGCAGCACGCCCCGGCGCTCCACCTGTTGTTCTTTCACCACCCGGTAGCCCCGCTTTTCAAAAAAGGGGCGGGCGGTGATGGAGGCGTGGGTTGTGATGACGCCCTCCGCCGCCTGTTCCAGCCGGTCGCAGAGGGCGGTGGCCACGCCCCGCCGCTGGTGGAGATGGTGGACGTAGAGGCGGTCCAGATACCCCTGACTGGTGATGTCCCCAAAGCCTATCAGCACGCCCGCCTCCTCGGCCACCAGGGTATAATGCGCCCGAAAAGAGCGGTCCCAGGCCGCCAGGTCCGGCCGGCCGTCGGCCCAGGCGTCCAGCTGGCGGAGGGTATAGTCGGCGGCGTTCACGGTGTGCACCGTGTCGTGGAACAGCCGGGCCATCTGCCGGCAGTCCGCCGGGCGGTAGACGCGTATCTCCATCCTTTTTCCTCCCCCCTGCCGAATGTATCGTCATGATACCACGCATTTTCCCCTGCCGCAAGGGCGGGCGGGGCCGGGGTGGTGAAATTTTCCGCCGAATGTGGTATACTGGAGTAGAAATTCGAGAGTTCTCCCGCGCCGTGCGCGGGCTGGAGGTGTCGCTATGACGAAAACACGCAGGCCGGAGGCGGGGCCGCCGGGCGGCGCGGTGATCAGCCAGCAGATCGCGGCGCGGCTGCTGGAGGAGCTTCGGCAGGGCTGTTACGCTGCCTGCGAGCGGCTGCCCGCCGAGGTAGAGCTGGCGGCGGGGCTGGGTGTGAGCCGGACGGTGATCCGGGACGCGCTGGCGGAGCTGGAGCGGGAGGGCTATGTGGAGCGGGTGCGGGGCATCGGCACGGTGGTCAACCGGCCGGTGGTGGCCCTGGGCGACCGGCTGGACCAGAAGTTCGAGTACAACGCCATGATCCGGGCCATGGGCCGCACCCCCCACGCCGACCACGTTACGGTGGAGCGGCTGGCCGCCGACGGGGCGCTGGCGGCGCGGCTGGACATCGAGCCGGGCCAGCCGGTGCTGATGATCCAGAAGCGGGTACTGGCGGACCGGCTGCCGGTGATCTGGTCGGTGGACTACCTGGCCGCCGCCCTGTTCCCTCCCGCCCTGGTGGCCCGGCTGGATTTCAGCCGGCCGGTGTTCGATATCCTGGAGGAGGTCGCGGGCCTCTCGGTGACCAGCACCGTGGCCCATGTGGCCGCCGTGCTGGGGGACCAGAAGGCCCGGAACACCCTGGCGGTGCAGCCCCACGAGGCGCTGCTGCTGCTGGAAGAGGTGAGCTTTACCAAGCTGGCGCGGCCGGTGATGTACTCCCTTTCCTACTACACCTCCTTTTTCGATTTCGCCCTGCTGCGAAAGAAATTCTGAAAAGCCCACAAAAGCAGCCGCCCGCGGGAAGCTTTCCGCGGGCGGCTGCTTTGTTGTTCGCCCCGGCACGGGCGGCCGCGCCCCCATGGCCGGCTTTTACACGGTGGCCTCGGTGCGCGAGGGCTCGCTGTTTGCCTGGTGCAGCACCACCCGGCCGTTTTCCACGCAGGCGGTGAAGCTCTGGCCCGGATGGACGTCGCCGGCGGCGATGCTGTCCGCCAGGGCCTGCTCCACCGCCCGGCTCACCGTGCGGCGAAGCTCCCGCGCCCCGTACACCGGCCGGTCGGCGCCCGCCAGCAGCCGGGGCAGCTCGGGGGCGTGGTCCAGCCGGTAGCCGCTGGCCGCCGCCCGCTGCTCCAGCTCCTCCAGCATCCGCTCGGCGATGCGGGCCAGGTCCTCGCGGAGCAGCGAGCCGAACACCACCAGCTCGTCCATCCGGCCCAGCAGCTCGGGGCGGAAGTACTTCTTCGCCTCCCCCAGCACCAGCTGACGCTGACGCTCGGGGATCGTCTCCGGCGCGGCTCCAAAGCCCACCAGGCCTCCCTGCCCCGCCAGGTGCTGGGCCCCCAGGTTGGAGGTGAGCAGGATGATGGTGTTGCAAAAGCTGGCCCGCCGACCCATGGAGTCGGTGAGCTGGCCGTCCTCCAGGATCTGTAAAAGCAGGTTTTGTACGTCCGGGTGGGCCTTTTCGATCTCGTCGAACAGCACCACCGCGTAGGGCCGCCGCCGCACCGCCTCGGTGAGCAGGCCGCCCTCGTCGTGGCCCACATAGCCCGGCGGCGCGCCGATGAGCTTGGCGGCCGCGTGGGACTCCATATACTCGCTCATGTCAAAGCGCAGCAGCGCCTTTTCGGTGCCGAACCACTGGGCCGCCAGGGTGCGGGCCAGGTGGGTCTTGCCCACCCCGGTGGGCCCCAAAAAGAGCATGGCCCCCAACGGCCGGCCCGCCTCCCGCAGGCCGGTGCGGGCCCGACGCACCGCCCCCGCCACCGTGTGTACCGCCCCCGGCTGGCCCACCACCGTTTCCGAAAGGCGCTGTTCCAGTTTGTCCAGCTTCTCCCGCTCGACCTCGGTGATCCGCTGCACCGGCACCCCGCTGGCCCGGGCCACCACCCGGGCCACGTCCTCCCGGGTGAGGGGCCGGTTTTCGCCGGCGATGCGGGCCGCGGCGGCGGCCTCGTCCAGCAGGTCGATGGCCTTGTCCGGCAGATAGCGCCCCGGCAGGTACCGCACCGAGAGCTCCACCGCCGCCGCCACCGCCTCCGGGGGGATGCGTACCTGGTGATACCGCTCGTACCGGGGCACCAACCCCGCCAGGATACGCTTTGCGCTGTCCGGGTCCGGCTCCTCCACCGTCACCCGGCCGAAGCGGCGCTCCAGCGCCGCGTCTTTCTGGATGCAGCGGCGGTATTCCTCCTGGGTGGTGGCGCCGATCACCTGCACGTCTCCCCGGGCCAGCAGCGGCTTCAGGATGCTGGCGGCGTCGATGGCCCCCTCGGCCGCGCCGGCGCCCACCACCACATGGATCTCGTCGATGAACAAAATGGTGCTGCGGTCTTTGTAGATCTCGTCCAGCAGGGTCTTGAACCGCTCCTCAAAGTCGCCCCGGTACTTGGTGCCCGCCACCAGGCTGGCCATGTCCAGGCTGAGGATCCGCTTTTGCAAGAGCTGGGCCGGGGCGCGGCCGGAAGCGATGGCCTGGGCCAGCGCCTCCACCAGGGCCGTTTTGCCCACCCCGGGCTCGCCCACCAGGCAGGGGTTGTTCTTCTGGCGGCGGCAGAGGATCTCCATCATCCGCTCCAGCTCCTCCTCCCGGCAGAGCACCGGGTCCAGCCGGTCCTCGGCGGCCATCTGGGTCAGGTCCCGCCCGTACTTCTCCCCCGCCTTTGTGCCCCGGGCGGGGGTGGGCAGCCGGGGCTGCAGCGGCAGCACCAGCTGGCCGGAGAGCTGCCGGCACTCCCGGGCGGCCTGGCTCAGCTCCAGCCCCTCCTGCGCCAGCCAGCGGCTGGCCGTGCACTGGGGGTCCTCCAAAATGGCGCAGAGCACATGCTCCGGCTGGGCCTCTTTCATCCGGGCGGCGTGGGCCCCCAGCACCGCGAAATCCAGCGCCTTGCAGGCTTCCGGCTGGAAATCCCGGGGGCAAAGGCGGCGACTCTCGTTGAGCCCGCCCAAGGCGGCCAGCCGCTGCATCACCTTGGTCTCCTCCACCCCCCGGGCCTGCAAAAAGCGGGCCGCCGGGCTCTGCCCGCCACGCAACAGCGCCGCCAGGATGTGGCCGGTGTTTGCCTGGGTCTGGCCCAGTTCCCCTGCCAGCGTCAGCGCCTGGTTGAGCATCTTTGCCGCCTGCCGCGAAAAGCCTTTGAAACGATACTGCATTGTCTTTCTCCTGCCCCTTTGCTGTGGTCTAAGGGCAGTATGGCCCGCCGACGGGCCGGATAACCGGCCGGCGCTGCCAACTTTTGCCGGGCGGCCGCCGGCACACAAAAGGGCCCCCTGCCTTGCGGCAGGGGGCCCTTGAAAGGCTCACAAGCTCTTGCGATTACTCGTAGATCTTGGAAACAACGCCGGAACCAACGGTGCGGCCACCCTCACGGATAGCGAAACGCAGGCCCTCGTCCATGGCGATGGAGGTGATCAGCTCAACATCCATGGTGACGTTGTCGCCGGGCATGCACATCTCGGTGCCCTCGGGCAGGGTGATGACGCCGGTCACGTCGGTGGTACGGAAGTAGAACTGAGGACGATAGTTGTTGAAGAACGGGGTGTGACGGCCGCCCTCATCCTTTTTCAGAACGTAGACCTGGCCCTGGAACTTGGTGTGGGGATGGATGGAGCCGGGCTTGGCCAGGACCTGGCCGCGCTCGATGTCGGTGCGCTGCACACCACGGAGCAGAGCGCCGATGTTGTCGCCAGCCTCGGCGTCGTCCAGCAGCTTGCGGAACATCTCCAGGCCGGTAACGGTGGTCTTCATCTTCTCCTCTTTCAGACCGACGATCTCGACTTCCTCGCCGACCTTGATCATGCCGCGCTCCACACGACCGGTAGCCACGGTGCCGCGGCCGGTGATGGTGAACACGTCCTCAACAGGCATCAGGAAAGGCAGATCGGCCTTGCGGTCCGGGGTGGGGATATAGGTGTCCACAGCGTCCATCAGGTCCAGGATGCACTTGTACTCGGGGGCGTTGATGTCGGTGGAGGTGCTCTCCAGCACGGCCAGGGCGGAACCCTTGATGATGGGGGTGTCGTCGCCGGGGAACTCGTACTCGTTCAGCAGGTCGCGGATCTCCATCTCGACCAGATCCAGCAGCTCGGGGTCGTCCACCTGGTCCACCTTGTTCATGAACACAACGATGTAGGGCACGCCGACCTGACGGCTCAGCAGGATGTGCTCACGGGTCTGGGGCATGGGGCCGTCGGCAGAGGACACGACCAGGATCGCGCCGTCCATCTGGGCAGCAC
>DXAC01000070.1 GCA_019117205.1 Candidatus Allofournierella merdigallinarum
CGCCGCCGCCCTCGCCGATGGCCATGGTGCCCAGCGCCCCGTAGCGGGTGTGGCTGTCGGACCCAAGGATCATCTTACCGCAGCCGGCGTACATCTCCCGCATGTACTGGTGGATCACCGCCAGGTGGGGCGGCACATACACGCCGCCGTACTTTTTGGCGGCGGACAGGCCGAAGAGGTGGTCGTCCTCGTTGATGGTGCCCCCCACCGCGCACAGGCTGTTGTGGCAGTTGGTGAGCACGTAGGGCATGGGGAATTTGGTAAGGCCGGATGCGCGGGCGGTCTGGACGATGCCCACGAAAGTGATGTCGTGGCTGGCCATGGCGTCGAACTTGAGCTTCAGCGCCTGCTCGTCGCCGCTGTGGTTGTGGGCCTGGAGGATACCCCAGGCGATGGTGCCCTTGCGGGCGTTCTCCCGGGCCGCCTCGTCAAAGCCCAGCGCCGCCAGGGCGGCGGGGGCGTTTTGGTCGGCGGGGATCCACTGACCCCGGGCGTAGTACATTCCGGTGTTGGAACACGTGACCATGAAAAGCCTCCTTTGCGCCCGGCGCGCCGGGCTGCTTTTTTCTGTCGCTATCTGAATATTATACCATAAATATTCCTGTTTTCAAATCGCCCGGCTCACTTCACCAGCAGAAGACCGAAGCAGTTCTGGGGCTGGTCCCGGTCCGCCAGGGTCTCCACCGCCATGCCGTTGGCCCGGGCGGTGGCGAACACGTCGATGCCGCAGGCCTCCATGGAGGGCAGGGCCTGCCCGGGATGTCGGCAGCCGGAAAGGTCGCAGCTTTCGCACAACAGGCAGGGCCCGCTGCCCAGGGCCACCGCCTTGTAGTACCCCTGCAGGAACAGCTCCCGGGCGGCGGCGCGGGCCAGCTCGTTCACCTGCTCCATCTGCCGGCAGCAGAACAGGATGGCCGTGTCGAAGCAGTCCAGCATCGCCCGCGTCTCCCGCCAGGCGGGGGCGTGGGGCGGGCAGCAGAGGTTTTTGCCGTAGTGGGGGCAGCCGTACTGGCACTTAAAGGCCACCCAGGGGGCGGTGACCACCGTTTTCGGGTGGATGACCGCCGCGCCCGCGGCCCCCTTTTCTTTTAATAAGGAAAGATATCGCTTCATCGTCTTCTCCCTTAGGTTCAGGCCGCCGGCTCCTCCGCCGGCGGGTGGAGCAGGCCGTCCTCGTCAAACCAGCCGCTCTCGCTGATGTCGTTCAGGTGGTCCAGGATGCGGGCCTTTTCCGCCTCGTCGGTGACGAGGGAGGTGCGCCCGCCGGTCTGCACGCAGGGCAGCAGGCGGACGGTGGCGTTCTCCGCCCCCGGCCCGGTGAGGGTGACGGTGAGCAGGGCGGTATCCACCGTTTCCATGTTGAACCAGAAGTTGCCCAGGCTGTACAGCACCGGCACGTCCCCCCGCCAGCCGGCCCCCTGCAGGATGTGGGGGTGGCTGCCCACGATCAGGTCCGCCCCCGCCTGGGCAAAGAGAGTGGCAAGGTAGGTCTGGGCCTGCTCCAGCCCGGTGGAATACTCGGTGCCCCAGTGGACGTACACCACCAGGTAATCGCACAGGCCGCGGGCCTCTTCAATGGCCTGCACCGCCAGCGCCGGGTCGTAGCAGCGAAGCACGCCGGGGCTGTCCTCCCCCGCCTCGGGGGTGAGGATATACTTTTCCGCCCGGGTGCAGGCCAGATAGCCGATGGTGAGCCCCTGCACGGTGAAGAACCGGGGCGTCATGGCCTCCTCCAGGTCCGCCCCCGCCCCCACGTAGACGATGCCCGCCTCGTCCAGGGTGGCAAGGGTGTCCAGAAAGGCCTGCTCGCCATAGTCAAAGCAGTGGTTGTTGGCCAGGCTGACGATATCCGCCCCCAGCTGCTGCCAGATGGCCGCGTTCTCCGGCCGGGAGCAGAAAGTGAACTGTTTGCCCGCCATGGGGCTGCCCCGGCCGGAAAAAGCAAATTCATTGTTGGAGAGAAGTACGTCCGCGCCGCGCATCTCTTCCAGCAGCAGCGGGCCGAAGCAGTCCTCCACGCCGGCAGTCCTGGCGTAGTGGAGCATGTTGTACCAGTCGTCGGCAAAATTCACGTCGCCGGTAAAGGCCAGGGTCACTTCGGGCGCGGGGCTGGGCGTCGGGCTGGGGGCGGGGCTGGGCAACGGGCTGGGAGCGGGGGTCGCCACAGGGGCTTGCGACGCCGCCGGCTGCGCCGCCGGGGCGGACACCGCAAAGGCGGCGGCGAAAAACGCCCCCGCCGCCAGCAATGCCAGAAGAAATATCCTGACCGCATCCGCCGGGTTTTTCATCCTTTCGCCCCCTCTCCCCTTTTCCTTATAGTATATTGTGTTTTTTGCCGCCGCGCAAGGGCGGGCCCCGGCCAAAAACCATTTGACATTTTCCCCTTTGCCGGGTATAATAGGCAAGTACCCAGTTGCGGGGTTAGTACATCGGTAGTGCGTCGGCTTCCCAAGCCGAACAGGCGGGTTCGACTCCCGTACCCCGCTCCACGCCGGGGCAAAGTTTACTTTGCCCCGGCGATTTTTTATGCCTTTTCCGGGGCGGACGTCATCCGCCAAACCTTTACAAAAATTAAGAAACCGCAAAGGAACACAAAAGGCCGGCGTGCTATACTCGAGCCAACAAAGGAGGCCTCTTCGCCCCGGAGGAAGCACCGCGCCCTTATATGTTAATTTCGTGACAATGTCTTTTTTCCCGCCGGTGCAGTTTTATGCGCCGGCGGGAAAAATTTTTTCTTCCATTCGTTTTGTTTTTTTATACCAGACGCCTCGGTGTCTGGCCGATCCCGCTTGTTTTTTTATGCGTTCATAGTGCATCTGTTTTCCGCGTCTGCGGCGCGGGAGTTGTTTTTTTGCGCTTTTTTGCATTATTTTGTGTAAAAATTTTACTTTTTTCCCGTCAGAAGTTGGCAAAATCGTACAATTTGTTCTTTGTGAAACGTCCAGCGAAATTCCCGCAGGGGCGGTATGATAAAGATGCTCCAAATTGGTCGAGCTCAGCGCGCGAGTGAACTCCAATAACAACGGAAAATACATTTTTTCTATGACTTTTAGGAGGATCCATGAAAGGTATTTGTGTACGCAGTGAGATCAATCCGCTGAAGAAAGTTCTTCTTCACCGCCCCGGCAACGAATTGCTGCATCTGACCCCGGATCGTCTTCCGGAGCTGCTGTTCGACGATATCCCCTTTCTGAAAGTGGCCCAGCAGGAGCACGACGCCTTTGCCCAGATCCTGCGGGACAACGGCACCGAGGTGGTGTATCTGGAAGACCTGATGACAGACGTGCTGAACCTGCACCCCGAGCTGGTGAAGCCGTTCCTGTATCAGTGGCTGTCCGAGGGCAACATCAAGACCCGCCGCTGGCAGGATAAGCTCTACGAGTACCTGGTAACCAACTTCAAAGGCAAGGCCCTGGTGGAGAAGACCATGGAGGGCATCACCCTGAAAGAGATGGGCGGCGCTTCCGCCTACTCCCTGCAGGACCTGATCGCCCCCGCCGACGAGCTCATCGTTGACCCCATGCCCAACCTGTACTTCACCCGCGACCCGTTCGCCTCGGTGGGCACCGGCGTGACCCTGCACAAGATGCGCTTCCCCACCCGCTGCCGGGAGACCATCTACGCCGACTACATCTTCAAGTATCACCCCGATTTCGAGGGCCTGATCACCCGCTACTACGACCGGGACTTCCACGCCAACATCGAGGGCGGCGACGTGCTGAACCTGACAAAGGACACCCTGGCCATCGGCATCTCCCAGCGCACCAGCCCCGACGCCATCGAGATCGCGGCCCGCAACCTGTTCTGCGACCCCAACTCCCAGATCCGCACGGTGCTGGCCTTTGACATCCCCGACTGCCGCGCTTTCATGCATCTGGACACCGTCTTCACCCAGATCGACGTGGACAAGTACACCGTGCATCCCGCCATCCTGGGCCCCCTGACCGTCTACGAGATCACCCCCGGCGCCAAGGACCCCGCCGACCTGCAGATCAAGCGGGTGGACTCCGACCTGGAGCACATCCTGGAGAAGTACACCGGCGTGGACAAGGTGCATCTGATCTACTGCGGCGGCGACGACCTGATCGCCTCCGCCCGCGAGCAGTGGAACGACGGCTCCAACACCCTTTGCATCGCCCCCGGCAAGATCGTGGTCTACCAGCGCAACGACGTGTCCAACGCCATCCTGCGGGATGCGGGCATCACCGTGCTGGAGATGCCCTCGGCCGAGCTCTCCCGTGGGCGCGGCGGCCCCCGCTGCATGTCCATGCCCCTGATCCGGGCCGAATGAGCCGGATCCCCCCTTATTCCAAAAACAACCGATCTGAAAAACGGAGGATAAATCTATGGGTATCAACATTCGCGGCCGCAGCTTCCTGACGCTGCTGGACTTCACCCCCGCGGAGATCAACTATCTGCTGGACCTCGCCAGCGAATTCAAACGGCTGAAAGCCAACGGCGTGGAGCACAAGTGGCTCACCGGCAAGCAGGTGGTGCTGCTGTTCGAGAAGACCAGCACCCGCACCCGCTGCGCCTTTGAAGTGGGCGCCCGGGACCTGGGCATGGGCGTGACGTTCCTGGATCCCGGCTCGTCCCAGATGGGCAAGAAAGAGTCCCTGGCAGACACCGCCAAGGTGCTGGGCCGCATGTACGACGGCATCGAGTACCGGGGCTTCAAGCAGTCGGTGGTGGAGGACCTGGCCCGCTATTCCGGCGTGCCCGTGTGGAACGGCCTCACCGATATGTTCCACCCCACCCAGATGCTGGCCGACATCATGACCGCCCGGGAGGAGTTCGGCGACCTGCGCGGCCGCAAGCTCACCTTCTTCGGCGACGCCCGCAACAACGTGGCCAACTCCCTGATGGTGGTCAGCGCCAAGCTGGGTATGCACTTCTGCGCCTGCGGCCCCAAGGACCTGATGCCCGCTCCCGAGCTGGTGGAGAAGTGCCAGGCCGTTGCCGCCGAGACCGGCGCGGTGCTGGAGTTCACCGACGACGTGAAGAAAGGCGCCGAGAACTGCGACATCCTCTACACCGACATCTGGGTGTCCATGGGCGAGCCCGACGACATCTGGGCCGAGCGCATCAAGCTGCTGCTGCCCTACCAGGTGAACAAGAACGTTATGGCCATGGCCAAACCCACCGCCATCTTCCTGCACTGCCTGCCCTCTTTCCACGACCGTGAGACCACCATCGGCGAGGACATCTTCCAGAAGTTTGCTCTGCCCGCCATGGAGGTCACCGACGATGTGTTCCTGGGCAAGCAGGCCCGCCAGTTTGACGAGGCAGAGAACCGTATGCACACCATCAAGGCTGTGATGTACGCGACTCTGAAGTGAGAATATGGGAAAAAGGATCGTAGTGGCGCTGGGGGGCAACGCCCTTGGAAATACCCCCGAAGAACAGCTCCGGCTGGTGAAAGAGACCGCGAAGCCCATCGTGGACCTGGTGGAACAGGGCTATGAGGTCATCATCGGCCACGGCAACGGCCCCCAGGTGGGCATGATCAACCTGGCCATGGAATTCTCCGCCAACAAGGGCGGCGGCACCCCTTACATGCCGTTCCCCGAGTGCGGCGCCATGACCCAGGGGTACATCGGTTACCATCTGCAGCAGGCCATCCAGGCGGAACTGGCCGCCCGCGGCATCCAGAGGCCCTGCACCACCGTGGTCACCCAGGTGGTGGTGGACGAAAAGGACCCGGGCTTTGCCAACCCCACCAAGCCGGTGGGCAGCTTCTACACCAAGGAGGAGGCCGACGCCATCGCGGCGGAAAAGGGCTTCACCTTTGTGGAGGACTCCGGCCGCGGCTGGCGGCGGGTGGTCCCCTCCCCCATTCCCCGGCGCATCGTGGAGCTGGGCGTTGTGGAGCAACTGGTGCGCGCCGGCGCCATCGTGATCACGGTGGGCGGCGGCGGCATCCCCGTGGTGGAGACCGAGGCCGGCCTCAAGGGCGTGGCGGCGGTCATCGACAAGGACCGCGCCAGCGCCCTGCTGGCCCGGGACATCCAGGCGGATCAGCTGATTATCCTCACCGCCGTAGACCGCGTGTGCATCAACTTCAACAAGCCCGACCAGCAGGCGCTGGCCTCCATAACGCTGGCCCAGGCCGAGGAGTACATCGGCCAGAACCAGTTCGCCCCCGGCAGTATGCTGCCCAAGGTGCAGTCCTGCATGGAGTTCGTCAAAGGCAACTCCCACGGCGGCGTTGCGCTGATCACCTCCCTTGCCCGGGCCGCGGAAGCCCTGCAGGGAAAGACCGGCACCGTCATCACCCGGTAAGCTTTTAATTCGCTTGAAAAGAGGAGAAATAGTATGGGCAACAAGAAAAAACGCCGTTCGCTCAGCACATTTGCGATCCTGATCGCGGTGCTGCTGCTGGTGTCTGCCGCCACCTGGATCACCAGTGGCCAGACCTACACCGACTCTGAGACCGGCGAGCTCGCCGCTGTCACCGGCGCCAGCCTCAGCGATATCCTGATGGCTCCCATCGGCGGCTGGCACAACGCCGGCGACGTGATCGGCTTCGTGTTCTGCCTTGGCGCGTTCCTTTCCATCCTCAACGCCACCGGCGCTCTGGAGACCGGTATCCATGTGCTGGTGAAAAAGCTCCACGGCAAAGAGCTGGCGCTGATCTGGATTTTGATGTTCCTGTTCTCCATTGGCGGCACTACATACGGCATGGGCGAGGAGACTGTGGGCTTCTACATCCTGCTTGCCGCTACCATGATGGCCGCCGGCTTCGACCCGATGGTGGGCGCGGCCACCGTGCTGCTGGGCGCCGGCTCCGGCGTTCTGGGCTCCACCATCAACCCCTTTGCCACCGGCGCCGCGGTGGCCGCTGCCGCCGTGGACGTGAACATGGGCATCGTCTACGTGGAGGCCCTCATCCTCTGGCTGGTGACCTACTTCGTCAGCGCGTTCTTCGTGACCCGCTACGCCAAAAAGGTCAAGGAGGGCAAGGGCTCCATCCTCACCGCCGACCAGCTGGATGCGTGCAAAAAGGCCTACGGCGGCTCCACCGAGATCGACGATAACGTCAAGCTCACCGGCCGCCAGAAAGGCGTGCTTGTGGTGTTCGGCCTGTCCTTTGTGGTCATGATCCTGGGCTTCATCCCCTGGGAGGACCTGAACGCCTCCGTCTTCAACGCTTTCGGCTTCTCCCAGTACCTCACCGGCAATCCCTTTGGCTGGTGGTGGTTCGACGACGCGGCCACCTGGTTTTTGCTCATGGGCCTGGTGATCGGCCTGATCGGCCTGGACGACAAGAGCAAGCTGATGCCCTGCATCGTGGCCGGCTTTGCCGACATGATCAGCGTCAACCTGGTCATCGCTCTGGCCCGCGCCACCACCGTGATCATGACCAACACCGGCCTGGGCACCTGGCTGGTGGAGGCCTCGGTCACCGCCCTGTCCGCCTCCGGCCTGCCCGCGCCCATCTTCGGCGCGCTGGACTACCTGCTGCACATCGGCCTGAGCTTCCTAGTCCCCTCTTCCTCCGGCCTTGCCAGCCTGTCCGCCCCCATCGTCTCCCCCATCGTGGCCGGCCTGGGCTGGTCTGTGGAGACCTCCATCATGATCAACGTGGCCGCCAACGGCCTCGTGAACCTGTTCACCCCCACCTGCGGCTTCATCATGGGCGGCCTGGCTCTGGCCCGCGTGCCCTATGAGACCTGGCTGAAGTGGGCGGGCAAACTCCTGGCGATCATCGCCGTCACCGCGGGCGTCATCCTCACGGTGGCCATGCTCATCCTGAGCTGATCGCTTTCCGAAACGCCATTCCTCTCAATTCTCTTCCATAGGAAAGCCGGTCGTATATCCGCATATACGGCCGGTCTTTCCTGTTGATTTTGGAAAACAAAGAAAGGTTGAGGTACAGCATTTTGAACAGACTCATCGCCATGCAGGACACTCTCTCCACCGCCTGTGATCCGGTCACCATCTGCTCTTTCGCCTATGAGGCCATCCAGGAGCCCACCAAGCCCCTGATCCACCAGTCCGCCCGGTTCCTCTACATCAAGCGGGGCAAGGGGACCATCGAGATCGGCGGCGTGCGCTACGACATCAAGCCGGACATGCTCATCGCCATCACCCCCTGGACCATCACCGAGATCACCCGGGTGGACGAGATGATCCAGCTGATCCGCATCGCCTACGACTACCAGTACATCAACTCCACGCTGAAAGGGGTGCCGGGGCTGGAGGAGGACAGCTCGGAGCTGCTCCAGTTTTTGGCCATGGACCCGGCGGTGTATCTGGACTCGGTGCAAACAGAGTGCATCGACGCCCTCTGCGAGCAGCTCCGGGCCGAGCTGGGGGTGGAATCCGCCCAGGTAATGCCCCCCAACCGGCCCCTCTCCCAGCTGTACGTCACCAACAAACTGGTGGAGCTGATGATCCTTTACCGCCGCTATGTGATGGCCGTGCGTGGTGAAAAGGACTACGAAAAGGACATTTCCCTGGAAAACTCCATCCTGGGCTACATCTACGCCCACGCAACCGAAAAACTCAGTCTGAGCGGCGTGGCCAGCGTCTTTTTCATCTCGGAGTCCACCCTGTCCAAGCGCATCTCCGAGATCACCGGCACAACTTTCTCCAAGCTGGTGAACAGCATCCGCATCGAAAAGGTGTCGGACTTTCTGGTGTACACCGACCTCACCCTGGACGAGATCGCCGCCCTTACCGGCTTTGTGGACGCCTCCCACCTGTCCAAGCACTTCAACGCCAAGGTGGGAGTGCCGCCGGTGAAGTTCCGCAAGATCTACGCCAAGTCTACCACCAAATTCAACCGCACCAACAAGAGCATCGCCTTTTCCATCACCGATTACATCTACAAAAACCACGCCCAGGAGTCGCTCAACGCCAACCAGGTGGCCTCCCAGTTCGGCGTGTCGGTGGCCGAGATGAACCGGCTGATGCTCTACTACTCCAACATGAACTTCGAGGCCCTGCTCAACTTTGTGCGGATCAACCACGCCTGTGAGCTGCTGGCCTGCACCGATTACTATGTGATCGACGTGGCTTTCGAGGTGGGCTACAACAACATCAAGACTTTCAACATCAACTTCTTCAAGCACAAGGGGATGACCCCCACCGATTTCCGCAGCCGCATCACCCTGCAAAAGGCGGACGGCAGCGAGACGGGAAAGGCCGCCAAGGGCCTGCGCCGCGCCGGCGAAAATGGATAAACCCCGCCGTTCTTTGCAAGAATATACAAGATTTGCCCGCCTTAATGTATAGACAGTCTTTTTATGCCGCGATATGCTATGGAAGATGGACTCTTTTCATGACGCCACCTTTCAGGAAGACCGGCCCGACCAGTGGCCGCGGAGGCGCCCAACATGAGGGATGAACGACACAAACTGATCCTGGAGCTGATCCTCACCCAGCCGGTGGAGACCCAAAAGCAGCTGATCGACCTGCTGCAGGCGCGGGGCGTCCAGTGCGCCCAGGCGACCCTGTCCCGGGACATCCGCTCGCTGCACCTGTACAAGACCAGCGTGCCAGGCGGCGGAACGCGGTACACGGTGAGCCAGATGGACGCCGACGGCGAAAACCGGGAAAAGCTCACCAACATCGCCCGGATGTGCATCAGCACCTTTGACACGGTGGACAACTATCTGGTGATCAAGACCCTGCCGGGCATGGCAAAGCCCGTCTGCTCCTACCTGGATGTGCTGGAGCGGGAGGATCTGATCGTGGGCCGTGTGGAGGGCAACAACACCGTGGTGGTGGTGGCCCGCGGGCCAGACCAGGCGCGGGCGCTGTTCGGTATTCTGGAGGAGTTGATCCGGGACAAGGACTGACCGCCGGCCGGTCCACGATCTCAATGGAGGCAGCTGTATGAGCAACTTTGAAGAAAACATCTACGCCGCCGCGCGGCAGGCGGTGCAGCAGGTCTTTGGGCTGGAAGTGGGCCCGGACACCCTGGTGGTGGAGATCCCCCGGGACAAGAGCAACGGCGACTACGCCACCAGCGTGGCGATGAAGCTGGCCCGCGAGCTGCACAAGAACCCGATGGTGATCGCCGACGCGCTGGCGGAAAAGCTGCGGGAGCTGCTGCCGGAGGCCGAGTCGGTCACGGTGGCGAAGCCCGGCTTTATCAACTTCAAACTGCGGCCGGCGGCCCTGACCAGCCTGATCGACCAGGTGCTGGCGCAGGGCAGCGACTACGGCAAAAACGACACAGGCAAGGGCGTGCGTATCCTGGTGGAGTGGGTGTCCGCCAACCCCACCGGCGACCTGCACTGCGGCCATGCCCGCAACGCCGCCTGGGGCGACTCCATCTGCCGGCTGCTGGAAAAGAGTGGCTATGACGTTCTGCGGGAGTTCTATGTGAACGACGCGGGCAATCAGATCGTGATGCTGGGCGAGTCGCTGATCTCCCGGTATTTCGAGTATTTCGGCAAGGAGTATCCCCTGCCGGAAAACGGCTATCACGCCGAGGACGTAAAGAACATCGCCGCGGACATCGCCCGCGAGGATGGTGATAAATGGCTCACCGCCGACCCGGACGAGCGGCTGCACTATTTCATGAAGCAGGGCACCGATCGGGAGCTGGCCAAGATCGACCGGGACCTGAAGCTGTTCCGGGTGAACATCACCTCCTGGATGCACGAGACGTTCTTTTACGAGAACGACAAGCAGCGCATCAAGGACTGCCTGAAGATGATGGACGACAAGGGCCTGCTCTATGAAAAGGACGGGGCGCTCTGGTTCAGGAGCACCGACTACGGCGACGACAAGGACCGGGTGCTCCGCAAGAGCGACGGCACCCTTTCCTACCTGACGCCGGACATCGCCAACCATGTGTACAAGATGGAGCGGGGCTATCCGGTGATGGTGAACCTGTGGGGCGCCGACCACCACTCCTACGTGACCCGGATGCAGGCGGCCCTCACCGCCCTGGGCTACCCGAAAGGCACCCTCTCGGTGGAGCTGATCCAGATGGTGCGGATGGTGGAGGACGGCGTTGAGGTGAAGATGAGCAAGCGCACCGGCAACGCCATCACCATCCGGGAGCTGTGCGAGGACGTGGGAGTGGATGCCGCCCGGTGGTTCTTTGTCTCCAAGGACATCACCGCCCAGATGGACTTTGACCTGAAGCAGGCGGCATCGAAGACCAACGACAACCCGGTGTATTACGCCCAGTACGCCCATTCCCGGATGTGTTCGATCCTGCGGAACCCGGAGCTTCCCCCGTTCAAACCCGGCTCCGCCTACGACCGGCTCACCAGCGAAAAGGAACTGCAGCTGATGAAGCTGATGGGCGAATTCCCCGCGGTGGTGGCGAAAGCGGCAAAGACCCGCAAACCCAGCACGGTGTCGGACTACATCCTGTCGCTGGTGAAGCTGTATCACAGCTACTACAACGTGGCCCGGGTGAACGACCCGGCAGACCCGGAGCTGACCAACCAGCGCACGGGCCTGGTAATGGCGCTTCGCATCACCCTCGCCAACGCCCTGGACCTGCTGGGCGTCGACGCGCCCCAGTCCATGTAAAAAAGCCATCCGGCGGGCGCTTTGCCCCGCGCAAAGCGCCCGCCCCCCATGCGTCCGTAGCTCAGTTGGATAGAGCGTTCGGCTCCGACAACTCCGACAGGCAGTTGGGCGCCGCCGAAAAACCGCATAACAAAGCCATTTTTCGGCATCGCATTCTCCGGTTTTGTAGTAGTCTGACTACTATTTGACCACTTATAATTGAATAGCTGAAACCCGTCTTCGGACGGTTTTCATAGATGTGCGTCCGTAGCTCAGTTGGATAGAGCGTTCGGCTCCGACCCGGAAGGCCGCTGGTTCGAATCCAGTCGGGCGCACCACAAAAAGACCGCTGTGTTTTCACGCAGCGGTCTTTTTGTTATGTTTTCAGCTTCGCATATTCTTGCCCGAATCTGTCTTCCGGCCCATTTTCGGCCCCTCCAAACCCGCCCCAAATTCGCTGTTTGGGGCGGGTTTCCTTTTCATGGTGTCGTTCCTCGCCTTCGCCTCATTCCGCGCGCCACAGGCCATTTACTGGCGACACACGCCCTGCTTTTCTCACAATCCCATGGCCTCACTGAGTTTCTGGCCGGCGAGGCGCTTGTTTTTGTCGAAGGCATGGCTGTAGATGTCCAGCGTGGTACTGGGCTGGGAGTGACCCAGCAGACCTGCCACCGTGCGGACATCCACGCCTTGGGCGATGAGCATGCTGGCATTGGTGTGGCGCAGACTGTGCACATTCAAATTTTCTGGCAGACCGCTTTCACGGAGAATTTTTTTGAACCGGAAGGTGAAGGTGCAGGGCACCATGGGGTCGCCATTAGGCTGCCGGAACAGGTAGTCATCCTGTGTGAGCGCACCAGCGCCTTGCTGCTCCTTTTCCCATTGACATTCCTTTTCCCAGGCCCGCAGCAGTTTGCAAAGATCTTTCGACAGATATACCACCCGCACTCCTGCCCGTGTCTTGGGTTCCTTGACCAGAATGGGTTGCCGACTCAGTTTGACCACATTCCTCTGAATGTGGAGTGCCCGCTGCCGCCAGTCTATATCTGACCATCGCAGACCACATGCTTCGCCCCGGCGCATCCCTGTGGCAAGGATGAGCTTATAGTACACTTCATATTTCATGCTTTGGGCCTCCAGCGCCGCGATGAGCCGCTGCACCGTTTCCTCATCTGCCACCGGACGCTCTTTAGGGATACCCTTTTTCTTGTACGCCCGCCATGCGGGGTTGTGGGTAATGTAACCGGCTTCCACCGCATCGGACAGGATGCTGCACAGGCAGGAATGGATGCCTTCCACCGTTTTCTCCGCCAGCACGTTGCCGGTGTTTTCATTTTTCTCCCGGCGCATGGCATCGTAGAAATCCCGGAGTATCTCCTTGTTGAGTTCTGTCAGCTTGTAGTGTCCAAGTGCAGGCAGGATACGGCGGATATCCTGCTTATCCCGTGTCAGTGTACTGGCTGCGAGCTTTTTCGGCGCTACCTGCCCCAGCCAAATTTCGATATACCTGGCCAGGGTCATACTGCGATCCACCGGGGCGCCGGGAGTATGTTTCACCTCCTGCTCATAGAGTACCGCCTGCTCGTTCAGCCACTTCTGCGTCTGTTTCGCCGTCAGGCCCAAGGGCGGGTGAACGGTCTTTTGCGCCGGTTTCAATCGATTCCCCTGATAATCGTATCCACGGGATACTACCAGAAGATAGCTGTTCTCGCCGCGTTTTCGAATGCTTGCCATGTGTTGACCACTCCTTTGTGTGTTTTGGTACAACAAAGCATACCGACATCTGCGACACATAGCTATCACCAAACCCAACAAGAATTGTGTGCCACATTTATCCCAATGCCACCAACAGCAACAGGGGCGGCGGCCACCCGTCGCCCCTGCTTTTCATCCGACAGAACCTGTTTTCATTTGAGCCTGCTCACGTTCCCAGGCTTCATCCTCTGCCGGTTGGATCCACTCAGCCAGCACGGACGCAGCCTGCTGTTTGCTCTCCAGCTGCGGATGGCAATAGGTGCGTTCCAGAAAGCTGGTGTCTGCATGGCCCAGAAGTTCCGCTGCCACCTGCTTGCTGGTATTGTTCTGCAGCAGGAAGGTTGCGAAGAAGTGCCTGAGGGTATGCAGGTGATACTCCGGCGGAAAATCATTTTTCCGGTAGAGTCTGCGAAGCCGCCTGGTAAAAGAATCCGGATGCACCGGTCCCTCGGCAGTGGAGAAGATATAGTCATCCGGGCGGATGATCCTCCCCTCCCTGGCCTGCTCCAGAAACAGCTCCCCCATGTAATCATGCACCAGTTCCGGGATCACCACAGTACGGGTGCGGTGGTTTTTTGTGCTGCTCTCCACGATCCCCTGGCCCAGCACAGAACTGCGGGAGTGCTGCACCGTCACCGCCCCGCCGCCGTGCAGATCGTTCCAGCGCAGGGCGCACAGTTCGCCCCGAC
Source organism: Candidatus Allofournierella merdigallinarum (assembly GCA_019117205.1). GTDB lineage: Bacteria > Bacillota > Clostridia > Oscillospirales > Ruminococcaceae > Allofournierella_A > Allofournierella_A merdigallinarum. Next base: position 13,926 of record DXAC01000070.1, read on the forward strand.
GCATCCCAGTGGTAATGGCGGTCAGGTAAAACACCCGGTAGAGCAGCGGCTCCTGCAAAATGCACTGCATCAGCTTGCGCATCTCGAATTCGGCGGGGACGCGCTGCACCTTCTTTTCCACCCGAACACCCCGCACCCGATGGGCAGGGTTGTAGAGCAGAATATCGTTCCGCTTCGCATCCTCCAGCACCGCTGATACCGTTTCAAGATACTTGTGCACCGTAGCTTCACACAGCGGCTCGCCCCTGCGATTTTTTCGTTTGCGCAGTTCGGCGCACATTTCTTCCAGGATCAGCGGACGGAGCTTGTTCAGCGTCACTCCGCCGATGTACGGATAGACGACCTCCAGTTGGCGTTTGTATCCCGCCAGAGTGCTGGCCTTATAGTGGGTCTGTCGCGCCAGCCAGCCCGCTGCATACTGTTCAAACGTGGTGCGGTCGTCCTCCTCCATCCCGCAGCGGAACCGTTTTTCCATACGCTCTGCTTCGGAATGGACATATTGCAGAATGCCGCGTTTGGGTATCTCTTGCGGCACGTCGATGGTACGGCTCTGCATCCGCTTTTGTCCTCCGGGTCGGTACCCGTTGCAGACAGTGATCTTGAATTTCCGTTCTCCTTTTTGTTTGATAGACGCTATTCCGCTCGCCTCCCATCACGAAGCCTGTGACGCCGGTGACGGTAGTGACAGCATATTCGCTGTTGTCCCTTCTCCGGGAATGCTGTCACGACCGTCACTTCTGTCACCGAGCCAAAGCCGCAGAGTCCTTTTGCTGTTGGTACGACTCACTTCCAGTCCGATCCCCGCTTCTGCCAACTGCCGTCCCCGGCTTTGGAGATATCGGGAAAGCTGTGCCGGCCCGAAGATCAGACCTTCCTTTCCCAGCCAGTCGGCCAGCTCAGTCGCAGTGCCTTGAAACGCCTCCTGTCGAAGCAATTTTTGCAGCAGCATGACAAGCAGGCCAAACTGCATCTGTTCCGGGTCGCTCGTTCGGTTCCAGCGGCAATCGTCAAACTCCAGCGTTTCCTCCTGGTCTTCAATGTCCCGCCCGGTTGCAGTAAGTACAGCCATATTTTCCTGCCGTTTGGGACGTACCAGAATCAGGGTGCCGTCCGCTGCACCGGTCAGCCCGTTCGTGCCGGACAGTCGGTTGAACGGATCCTCATCCGGCAATTTGCGCAGATGGTGGATCGCCAGCAGACAAACGTGGTAACGGTCAGCGATGCTCTTGAGCGCCGCCGCATCCTGGTAATCTGCGCTGTAGGACATCCCGCTGCCTGTCACGCATCGCACCTTTTGCAAGGTGTCCAGAATAACCAGGCGGATGCCAGGGTGTTCGTCCAGCGCCCGCTCCAATTGCTGTTCCAGCCCTTGGCCGATGGGAAGAGCCTGCCCGCAAAGGTATAGTCCGGCAGGGGCGGTCCGGGTCAGACGCAGCGCACGGGAATGCAGCCGCTGTGGGCCATCTTCCAATGCCAAGTAGAGCACCTCGCTTTGGTGGGTAGCACGGCCGAGGAAGGACGTGCCGCCGCACACTGCCAGACAGAGCTGCAGGGCCAGCCAGCTTTTTCCCACCTTGGGGGAACCGCCTAGGATGTACAACCCCTGTGCGAAAAGGCCTTCCACAAGAAAATCGATAGGTTCCAGGGGCTGCTCAAACAAAGTTTGCATTGTATACAGATTTAAGTCTTGGGTCATCGCAACATCCTCTCTATTGTGTCATTTGATGTTTTACGAACGTGATAATTGTCCTCTTTCACATCCCTCCTTGTTTGTGTTTTTATTTTGAAGAAGAAGGGCGCCAAAATTGAACTTGTAACGCCGCATCTTCAAAATCGAGATTGAATCCGCCTTGCCTGGCTGCCGCCTTGGAGCCCCTCCGTGCGGCGGAGCTTTATCGGACAGGGCCGCGAGGTCACAGGCAAACTTGACCGGCAGGGGTTTGGGTTCTCCCAAGGCAAAATGCGTTTGGATATCCAAGCGCTATGCTAGCAAATCGAGCCACCCTCCGGGAGAGATATTTTGACGTGTAACATCTATCCCACCACCCCTTATAAGCATATCAAAAGGCAAGTACTATAAACCGGATTATAAGTTCGTTCTGTCATTTTTCTCGCTGTGTTTTCCAAACCTGTTCCAGATACAAAGCGCAGATTTTGGCCTGGAGCCGGCAAAGGATTCTGTCACAGGGCTCCTTGTGCTTGGTTCAGCAGCATCCTAGGGTTCCTTATGTAGGATTCCTTGTACCGGGTTTGGCAGCACCCCAGGGTTCCTTATGTGGGGTTCCTTACTTGGGGAACCCCAATTATCAAGGAAGCCTAATTAGGCTTCCTTGATGGGATCGATTAGCGCATTATATAGAAACAAGGAAGCCTAATTAGGCTTCCTTGTTGCAGCCTGTCGAAAAAGGCCACCTATCGGTGGTCTTTTTCTCGTATAAGGAAAGGGAATGCGGTATAATGGTGTGGGGTGATAAAAATGCTGGTAAAGAAC
>DXAC01000071.1 GCA_019117205.1 Candidatus Allofournierella merdigallinarum
CACCCTCCAGTTCGACAAGATCGCCCGCTCCGTCAACGGCGGCAAGTGGAACACCTGGGCCATGCCCAGCTCCACCGGCGCCGATGCCGGCTCCGGCTGGTGGACAAAGGACGGCGACAATTACTACTTCAAGTGGGGCGCCGTGTTCGCCCGGCAGGCGGAGGGCGCCTACCAGATGAAGGACGGCGGCGTGTTTGACTACACCATCGCCTTCCTGTCCAGCGACGGCTCCCAGGACAACGTGGCAGCCACCTATACCTTCCGCATCGATCTCAGCGGCTACACCATCACCGCCGACGAGTAAACAAGGGGCCCCCGCCGTCGGCGGGGGCCTTCCTGTATGATCTGAAAAATTCCCCCGAAGGGGGCGCAATCCGGTGTTGCTTTTTTGCCCCGGCTCCATTATAATATCCCCCGGCCTTTTTGCGCCCGGCAGGGCGTGTAAAATTTGCAAAGGCCCTTGCAATAAAACAAAAATCATGATATCATTTCTTAAACCAAAAGTTTGATATGTAAATCTGAAAGGCTGGAATGATAGAGATGAGCAAAAAACAGGCATTGACCGAGTTTCATCGCGGTTCCATCCTGGCGGCGGCTGAGCGGCTGTTTGCAGAGAAGGGGACGGAAAAGACGACGATGGACGACATCGCCCGGGAGGCGGAGTACAGCAAGGCGACCCTGTATGTCTATTTCCAGAGCAAGGAGGAGATCATCAACGCCATCCTCCTCAGCGGCATGGTGCTGCTGAAAAAGAAGATCCACGAGGCCATTGAGAGCCACAGCGACTGGTACCAGGCCTATGACGCGGTGTGCCGGGCCATTGTCCGCTTTTATGATGAGAATCCCACGGCCTACGACGCGGCCACCGGGGCCATGCCCCTGTCCCAGGCGTCGGACGAGGCCAAGAAGGGCGTGGCCGACATCCAGCGGGTGAACGGCGAGATCAATGAGGAGCTGGCCGCCTTCCTGGTGCGGGGCGCGGCGGAGGGGGCGGTGCGCTCCCAGCTGCCCCCCATGGAGACGGTGCTGCTGTTCTGGTCGGCCCTGTCCGGCATGGTGCACACCGCCGAGCTGCGGGAGGAGTATATCGGCACCGCCATCGGACTGTCCCGGGAGGAGTTCCTCCAGCACGGCAGCCGGCTGCTCCTGGCCGCCATCACCAAGGTCAACGCGTAAGCGGAGGCAGGCAGCGAATCACCAGGGGGGCGCCGCGAAAGCGGCGCCCCCCTTCCTGTGCCCGCCGGGCTTACAGCCCCAGCGTGTCGGCCAGCTCGGCCTTCATGTGGCTCATCCGCCGGCCGGCCTTCCGTGCGGCCCGGCGCACGTCGGGGTTCTGCATCCCCCGGGCGGCCACCGCCATGCCGATGGCGGCGCCGGCCAGAACACCCAGGCCCATGCCCTCCAGAAACGCATGCTTGGTCACTGTGATTCGCCCCCTTCCAGATCTGCGTCCGGAAATAGTATGGCCGGGAGCGCGGAAAAAACCGCTGCTAAATATTGTGTTTCCATCGCTTTCAAGGTATAATACCAGAAGAAAGAGATGATCGAGGAGGGGAGACGGGAGCGCGCCTGTGTTCTCCTCTTTTTGTGTGCGCCATGGGGCGCAGGGAAGCGTTTTTTCGTGAAGAAAGGAGTGATCTCGTGAAGCTGTTGATTCGGCAGGGGCGGCTGGTGGATCCGGTGGGCGGCATCGGCGGCGTTATGGACGTCCTGCTGGAGGACGGCAGGGTGGCGATGATCGGCAGCAACATCAGCGAGCCGGACGCCCAGGTGATTGACGCCAGCGGCCTGGTGGTGTGCGCCGGGCTGGTGGATATGCACGTGCACCTGCGGGAGCCGGGCTTTGAGTACAAGGAGACCATCGAGACCGGGGCGGCGGCGGCGGCCCACGGGGGCTTTACCTCCATCGCCTGCATGCCCAATACCCGGCCCGCCACCGACAGCCCGGAGCGGATTGACTACGTAAAGCAGAAGGCGGCCAAGGCCTGCGGCGTCCACGTCTGGCCCATCGGGGCGGTGACGGTGGGGGAGTCGGGGCAGGAGCTCACCAACTTCGAGGCGCTGAAGGAGGCCGGGGCGGTGGCCCTGTCCGACGACGGGGTGCCGGTGCAGAACGCCAACCTCATGCGGGATGGGCTGATCCTGGCCCACCGGCAGAACCTGACCATCCTGTCCCACTGCGAGGACGCGGACATGGTGAAGAACTACGCGGTGAACGAGGGCCGGGTGTCCCGGCAGCTGCGGCTCAACGGCCGGCCCGCCATCGCCGAGGAGCTGATGGTGGCCCGGGACGCCATGCTGGCGGAGGAGACCGGCGGCGCGGTGCACATCTGCCACATCTCCACCGCCAAGTCGGTGGCCCTGGTGCGGCGGTACAAGCGCAAGGGGGTGCAGATCACCTGCGAGACCTGTCCCCAGTACTTCTCCCTCACCGAGGACGAGATCCTCACCCAGGGCGCCCTGGCCCGGGTGAACCCGCCCCTGCGCACCAAGTCGGATGTGGAGGCCATCATCGAGGGCCTGAAGGACGGCACCATCGACGCCATCGCCACCGACCACGCCCCCCACACCGCCGAGGAGAAGGCAAAGCCCCTCACCGAGGCCCCCAGCGGCATGGTGGGGCTGGAGACCGCCCTGGCGGTGACCCTGACCTACCTCTACCACACGGGGGAGATGAACCTGTCCGACATCCTGCGCAAG
>DXAC01000072.1 GCA_019117205.1 Candidatus Allofournierella merdigallinarum
GTGGAGGGCGGCATCACCCGCTTCATGGCCCTGTTCACCGACTACAACGATATCCCGGACATCGGCCCCGTGCGCTCTGCCCGGGACCAGTTCTTCCGCCTGGTGCTGCCCTGGCAGCCCCTCTACGTCCATATCGGCCAGAGCGTGGTGCAGAAAGAGTACATCACCAACTACAACTACGACGAGTGGAACCTGGAGGGCAACTTCGACGGCAACCTGTACTACCGCAACAAAAACCGGGTGAACTGGGCGGGCAATTCGGTGGCTACCGAGCACACCGCCTACACCAACGGTGAATTGATCGCCGAGTACGTGGAGCGCCACGACGTGGATGACCGCCGGCTGTACAACTCCACTTTCTTCGACTTTGTGGACTACCGTGAGCCCGCCAAGGTGCTCGCCGGCGAGCATCTGGAGAACGGCGCTAGCGCCGACGCGGGCCGCGTCACCATCCGCCACTCCAGCAGCTACCGCACCCAGTTCGACTATGATTCCAGCCTGGGCCAGTACGCCATGGCCCAGTGGTATTACAGCAAGGGCGCCTACATGGACACCATCGACGAGAACAACGGCCAGCAGCTGATGTTCGACAACCTGCTCATCCTCTTCACCGACATCCATGTGTACCCCGGCCACGAGGCCAAGGACCTGCAGTATGCCGAGTACAGCTGGGGCGGCGTGGGCTACTACTGCTACGGCGGCAAGATCGAGCGCATCCGCTGGCAGAAAGGCACCCCGTTGGACGCGCTGCGCATCGTGGACTTCGAGACGGAAGAGCCCTTTGAGATCAACTGCGGCAAGACCTACGTGACCGTGGTGGACGAGGACGAGATCCCCGGTTTCTCCTGGGAGTCTCTGGAGACCGCTGTGGACGTGCAGGAAGCCCCCACCACCAACGACTTTGTGGAAAGCGACGATTGACACCTTTGCAGTCTGGGGCCCCGGCCGACATCGGCGGGGGCCCTTTTTGAACAAACAAGGAGAACACACCCATGAAACTTGCAATGCGAGCCGCGGCGGCGGCGCTGGCCGTGACAATGCTGGCCGGCTGCGGCTTTTTGCCGGCGGGCAGCGGCGCGAGCGACAGCTCCGCGCCCGCCAGCGCCAGCCAGCCGGAGGAAAGCCAGCCGGCCACCCCCACCCCCGAACCCCACGCCGCCAGCACGGAAATGCCCCTGCCCGACGCGGGCATCAGCCCCCTCACCGGGCGGGCCACCGCGTTCTCCGGCCAGCGGCCGGTGGCGGTGATGGTGTCCAACCAGGCGGCCGCCTGGCCCCAGTGGGGCATCGGCACCGCCGACCTTTTGATCGAGGCAAACACCGGCGGCGAGACCACCAGCCTGATGGCGGTGTTCGAGAGCTGGGAAGAGGTGGTCAAGGTGGGGCCGGTCTGCCAGGGGCGGGACCTATTTTTGCAGCTGATGATGCCGCTGAACGCCGTGCCCATGTACATCGACAGCGACATCTACACCTCCAACCTGGTGAACTGGTACACCTACCAGCCGCTGGACGGCATCTACATCGGCGTGAACGCCTACAACCTGGACAAGGAGCGGGACATCACCGCCCCCCAGGAGCTGTGCTGGTACGCGGACGCCCGGCTGATCCAGAGCGCCCTGGCCAGCTACGGCCAGACCACCGAGGGCGACACCCCCACCCTGTTCTACTTTGACGAGGCCGCCGTGCCGGACAACACCAACGGCTGGCGGCTGGAGATCGGCTACGGGGCCCAGCGCACCGCCCAGCTGGTCTACGGCCCCGACGAGGACCGGTATTTCCTCAAGGAGAACGACCAGGACCAGCTGGACGCCGCCAAGGAGGACGGCCTGGTGCGCTACTCCAACGTGCTGCTGCTGATGGCCTCCGCCGGCTTCAAGGACGACGGCGTCACCAGGGACTACGACCTGTCCGGCGGCGACGGGCTGTATCTCACCGGCGGCGGCGCGGTGCAGATCAAATGGCAAAAGGGCGAGGCGGACCAGCCGCTGCAGCTGTTCGACGCCGAGGGCCAGCCGTTCTCTGTGCGGCCCGGGCGCACCTACATCGGCGTCTGGGGCGGCTTCGAGGGCCAGAGCCTGCGGCTGCTGGATCAAAACGGCGCCGAGCAGAGCCTGCCGGCGGCGCCCGCGCCCATGGCGGCGGCTTCCGACGCGGACGCTGAAACTTCGGCTGCCGCCTCCGCGGCCGGCTGACGGAGGGCGGCATGGAAAACGCCCTGACAAAAAACACGAAAAAGCAGTGGTTGGCGGCGGCGGCCTGCGCCGCGGCGGTGCTGGTCGTCTGCGCGCTGCCCTTTGCCAGCCGGGACCTGGTGGCCGGCCACGACGCGGTGTTCCATGTCCTCCGGCTGGAGGGGCTGGCCGCCGCGGTGGGCGGCGGCGCGCCGCTGCCGGCGCGGGTCTACTCCCTGCTGCTGGGGGGCTACGGCTACGCCGCCGGCCTGTTCTACCCGGACCTGTTTTTGTACCCGGCCGCCCTGGCACGGGTGGCGGTGCTGGGGCCGGAGCTGGCCTTTAAGTTTCTGATGCTGGGCTGTGTGGCGGTGCAGTGCGTCACCAGCTACTTCGCCGGCCGGGCCATCGGCAAGAGCCACTTTGCCGGTTGTCTGTTTATGGTGCTCTACGGGCTGTGCCAGTACCACTTCACCAACCTGTACATCCGCAGCGCGGTGGGGGAGGTGCAGGCCATGGCCTTTCTGCCCCTGGCGGTGTGGGGCCTGTGGGACCTCACCGAGGAGGGGGCGAAAAAGCCCTGGCTGCTGTTCCTGGGCTTTGCCGGCCTGGTGCTCAGCCACACCGTCAGCCTGGCGCTGATGGGCCTGGCGGCGGTGGTCTGGGTGCTGGCGCGGCTGCCAAAGGTGCTGCACCGGCGGGCCATCCTGGGCGGCCTGGGGGCGGCGGCGGCCTGCCTTTTGGTGAGCTGCTACTACTGGCTGCCGGTGCTGGAGCAGTTCTTTTCCGACACGTTCAAGGTCAGCGCCGAGCCCCTGACCCGCCTGGCCTACAACGTGATGACCCTGTCCGCCATCTTCGACCCCGCTGACTACACCGGCCTGGGGCTGGGGGGCATGATCCTGGTGCCGCTGGCCGCGGCGGCGGGGCTGTGGCTGGCCCGCAGGGGCAGGCGCCCGGTGCGGGGCTGGGTGTTTCTGGGGGTGGGCGCGCTGCTCACCTTTTCCACCCTGGGCTGGGTGCCCTGGGCAAAGCTGGACGAGACTTTCCTCACCAGCGTCCAGTTCCCCTGGCGGCTGAACGCCCTGGGGCAGATGTTCCTCTGCCTGGGGGCCGCCTGCCTGCTGGCGGGCCTTGCGGGCAAGCGGCTGCGGGCGGCGGCGCTGGCGGCGTGTTTTGGCCTGTCGCTGGTAAACCTTGCCTGCCTGTGGCCCACCTTCCCGGAGCTGGTGAACTACGACCGGAATTACTTCACCGGCCAGCGGGGGGAGACGTTCTACCTGGTGGGGGCCGAGTGGCTGCCCGCCGGGGTGAACACCATCGAGTTCGCCTTTGAGCCGGGAGCCCAGTACACCAACGCCGAGGGGGTGTTCATCGGGAACTACCTGCCAAACGGCGACTTTGTGGCGGATTTCGACGGCACCGCCGGCCTGTGGGGCATCCCGAAACTGTGGTACAAGGGCTATTCCGCCTGGGTGGAGCCCGCGGACGGCGGCGAGGCCATCCCGGTGCCGCTGCACAAGGACAGAGGCGGCCGGGTGGAGCTGGAGGTGCCCGAGGGCCTGCCCGCCGGGCGGCTGGTGGTACGCTACGCCGGCACCACCCTGCAGCATGTTTCCGACTGGGTCAGCGGCCTGTCGGCGGCGGGCCTGGGGGCGCTGGGCGTCTGGTACGCGCTGCGCCGGCGAAAAAAACCAACGTGACACGCCGCCCCGCGGCATAAAAAAGAGGCGGCACGCCGCCCCAAAAACGGAGGAGAAAAGACCATGTCCCTGTTTGAACCCCGCACCCCCGTCTATGCCGGCGAGGGAGAGGAACTGAAAAAGGTGGAAAAGCTGCTCCGCGACCACCAGATCGACTACAAGCTGAAAGCCGGCACCGCCGGCACGCTGGTGATGGTCAAGCGCGGCCGCGCCGACGAGGCAGAGATGGAGATCCGGGAGGCCAAGGCCAGAAACTGGCTGTGGTAAGCGCGACACAAAACAAATGAAAAGGGCCCGCTGCCCGCCGGTGGATCCCGGCCGGGGCAGAGGGCCCTTTGTGCGTTTTTACAGGCGGCGCTGGCCCGAAGCGGGGCGGACGCCTCACAGGAATTCCCGCACGAAGAAATCGGAGTAGTTTGCCAGCTCCCCGTTGAACCGGTCGGCCCCCAGCTCCTCGCAGAGGGTGGGCGTGGCCGAGAACAGGTCGGTGCCCAGGCCCAGCCGGTCCCCCGGGATGGTGCAGCCCAGGGAGGAGAGGATGGTGGGGAACGGGTCCAGGGTGGAGAAGTCCCGGTTTTTGGCGCCGGCGGGGGCAAGCGGGGCGTTGATGAAGCAGTTGTAGACCCGGCGGTCGTAGTCCGGGGCGAGATTGCGCCCGGCATATTCGCCGTCCATGGAGCAGTGGTCGCCGGTGATGATCACGGTGGTGTTCTCGTAGAAGTCCTGCTGCTGGATCCACGCCACGAATTCCGCCGCCTGCCGGCTGGAGCACGCCAGCACGTTCTCGTACTGCTCCGGGTAAGCGTCCCCGCACAGCTCGCACAGGAAGCCGCCCACGTGGTGGGTGTCCACCGTGAGCAGGGAAAAGGCGAAAGGCTGGTCCTGGTCGGCCAGTGCCAGCAGCTCCTGTTTTGCGTACTGGAAGAGATACTTATCCTCCATGCCCCACCAGACGAAGTAGTCCCGGGGGACGATGCCGTCCTCATAGGCGGTGTAAAGATCATAGATCCGGTCGGTGCCGTGGCCGGCGTAGTACTGCCTGCGCCCGCCAAAGGAGGCGTCGGAGCCCACCATCAGCGCCTGGAAATAGCCGTTCTCGTGGAGGATGTCCGAAAGGGTGGTGAGCCCCGGCAAAAAGGCGGATCGCTCGCCCAGTGTGTTCTCTTTCAGCGGTACTCCCGAGGTGATGGATACCAGCGCGCCGATGGTCCAGTCGCCGCCCATCAGCGCCCGGGAACCGCCCACCCCGTCGGAGGAGGAAAAGTTCACGTTATCGCGGGCCAGCTGATAGAGCTCCGGGATCACGTTCGCCCCGATGCCGCCGCCCAGCTCCCGGGAAAGGAAGCTGGTCTCCATCGACTCCAGGCAGATCAGGATCACGTTCCGCTTGTTCTCCGGGAACTGGAGAGCGACGGTGTCCGGGTCCACATAATGGCCTTCCAAAAAGGTGGTGCGGGTGGCGATGGTGCGAAGATACGCGGGCACCCCCACCCGCTGGGCGGCATAGAGCAGGGAGCAGACGCCCACCACCAGGGCCGCCGCCAGGGAAAACAGCCGGGGAAAGGGGTAAAGGGGGCAGCGGAACCGCCCGCCGATCCGCAGGACCAGCCGCCGCCGGGCGGAAAAGAAGAGCACAAAGCACAACAGGGCGGCGGCGGCGAAAGCGGGCAGGGCGGCGTAACGCACAAAGCTGACGACGAGCCCCTGTTCCACATGGTCCAGGGGGCCCAGCAGGGTGTTGACCACCGCCCCGAAGCCCACATTGTTGCCGTAAACGCCGATGTACCAGTGCACCGCGAACAGGCACAGCACCCCCAGCGCCAGCACTGCCCCGCTCAGCACGGCGCCCAGGCCCCACAGCGCCCGGTGAAAGGCGCCGGCCCGGCGCGTCTTTTCAGCGAGCATCCCGGCCTTCCTCCACGGCGACCGCCATGTGGCGGCTCAGCAGCACCTGGAACACGGCGAGGAAGACGCCGCAGCATAGCGCCATGATGATGTAGACGAACGCCGCGCTGGGCAGCATGTCCCAGCTGCCCTCGCTCAGGGGCGCGCCGCCGGAACCCAGCAGGATGGTCTTCGCTCCCAGGCAGGCCAGGTTGATCAGCAGCGCGTCGGTGCAGTAGTGGTAGACACACTGCTTCAAAGTCAGTTTTTCCCGGCGCAGCGCCTCGTAGATCCGCAAAGAGACCACCGCCGGGAAGAACAGGCAGATGAAGAGCAGCATTTTGTTCCTCCTCCAGAAAAAACCATTTTTTGCGTATAAAATTATAGCGCTTTCTACCCGTGTAAGAAAGGAAAGCAGCGAAAAGCAGCAAAAAAGAAAGCCTTTTGGAAACAGCGCCGGGCCCGGACGTTGCGTCGGCGCGGATATTCATGCAAACATGCCCGCCAGGTGACTAAAAACAGAGGGCGCGAAAAAACGGGCGGCGGAGGGCAGACAAAAAACAGCGCCCCGGCACCGCAGGTGCCGGGGCGCTGTTTGCTGTTTTTGGGGGCGTTCAGTTCTTCTTGCCCTTGAGCTCTTTCATCCGCAGATCATGGCTCAAAATGCGCTTGCGGATGCGCAGGCTCTTGGGGGTGACCTCCAGCAGCTCGTCAGGGGCCAGGAACTCCAGGCACCCCTCCAGGCTGAACTTGCTCACCGGCACCAGCCGCAGCGCGTCGTCCGAGCCGGAGGCGCGGGTGTTGGTGAGGTGCTTTGTCTTGCACACGTTCACGGTGATGTCCTCACCGGTGGGGGTATAGCCCACCACCATGCCGCCGTAGACCTTTTCGCCGGGGGTCACGATCAGGGTGCCGCGGCCCTGGGCGTTGAACAGGCCGTAGGTCACCGCGTCGCCGGTCTCAAAGCTGATCAGGCTGCCGGTGCTGCGGCAGGTGATGTCCCCCTGCCAGGCCTCGTAGCCGTCGAAGATGGTGTTCATGATGCCCTCGCCGTGGGTGTCGGTGAGGAACTGGCTGCGGTAGCCGAACAGGCCGCGGCTGGGCATCCGGAACTCCAGCCGCACCCGGCTGCCGATGGGCTCCATCTGCTGCAAAATCGCCTTGCGGGCGCCCAGGGCGGTCATCACCGCGCCCTGGTAGTCGGTGGGCACGTCCACCACCACCCGCTCCATGGGCTCCACCGTGACGCCGTTTTCCACGTGGGTGAGCACTTTCGGGGGGCTCACCTGCAGCTCGTAGCCCTCCCGGCGCATGGTCTCGATCAGGATGGACAGGTGCATCTCGCCCCGGCCCATCACCCGGAACGAGTCGCTGGTGGCCGAGTCCTCCACCCGCAGCGCCACGTCCTTGAGCAGCTCCCGCTGCAGCCGGTCGCGGATCTGGCGGCTGGTGACATACTTGCCCTCCCGGCCGGCAAAGGGGCTGTCGTTCACCGAGAAAGTCATCTCCACGGTGGGGTCGTTGATCTTGAGGAAAGGCAGCGGCTCCACGGCGGCGGGATCGCACAGGGTGTTGCCGATGGTCACTTCAGACAGGCCGCTGAAAGCCACGATGTCGCCGGCCCGGGCCTCCTCGATGGGCTCCCGGCCGTTGGCCTTGAAGTCGTACAGCTTGGTGATGCGCCCCCGCAGGGACACCTCGGGGTTGTGCCAGTCGCACACCTGCACGTCCTGGCCCACCCGGGCAACACCGTTCTGGATGCGGCCGATGCCGATGCGGCCCACAAAGTCGTTGTAGTCCACGCTGGAGCAGAGCATCTGGAACGGGGCCTCGGGGTCGCCCTCCGGGCACTTGACATACTGGAGGATGGTGTCGAACAGGGGCTTCAAGTCGGTGCCCGCCACGTCGGGGGAGTAGCTGGCGGTGCCCGCCCGGCCCGAGCAGAACACCATGGGGCTGTCCAGCTGTTCGTCGGTGGCGCCCAGGTCCATTAGGAGCAGCAGCACCTCGTCGATGACTTCCTTGATGCGGGCGTCCGGCCGGTCGATCTTGTTCACCGCGATCACCAGGCTCAGGTTCTGCTGCAAAGCCTTTTGCAGCACGAAGCGGGTCTGGGGCATACAGCCCTCGGCGGCGTCCACCAGCAGCAGCACGCCGTTGACCATCTTCAGCACCCGCTCCACCTCGCCGCCGAAGTCGGCGTGGCCCGGGGTGTCCACGATGTTGATCTTCACCCCGTTGTAGGTGGTGGAGCAGTTCTTGGCCAGAATGGTGATGCCCCGCTCCCGCTCGATGTCGCCGGAGTCCATCACCCGCTCGGCCACCTGCTGGTTGTCCCGGAAAGCGCCGCTCTGCTTGAGCATCTGGTCCACCAGGGTGGTCTTGCCGTGATCGAC
>DXAC01000006.1 GCA_019117205.1 Candidatus Allofournierella merdigallinarum
GCCACCATCACCAGCACCGGCAGCACCAGGCCGAAGAGCAGGTTCATGGCCGGGGAGGCCTGGGTGGGCACCACCCCGCCGTACCGCACTGCCCCGCCGTCCGGCGCGGTGGCGGCCAGCACCCGGTCCACCAGGCCCGGGTCGTTGACGATGGCGGTCTGGCACACCCGCTCCCGGCCGGACTCATCCTGCATCCGGTAGGTGATGGTGCCGGCGGAGGAGTCCTCCTCCACGGCCACCACCGACCCCGCCGACAGGTCCGCCAGGAACTGGTCGTAGGTCACCTCGCTCACCGCCCCCCGCATCATCTGGGGGAACACGAGCCAGTTGAAGAGCAGCAGCGCCACCAGCGCGCCGATACAGTAGTAAAGAAGCACCTTGTTCTGGTTGCCGGGTCCGCGGTTTTTCATACACTGCCCCTTTGCTGTTTTTCGCCGCGGACCGGCCTGTCAGGCGGGTTTGCGGCGTTTTTTCCACAGTTATAGCATAGCCGCCGGATATGAAAAAAATGTGAACAGACGAAAAACCTTTTTGGGCGCGAAAAACGCCCCGCCCGCGGCGGAGCCGCGGCGCGGAGCGTCGGTGTGTGAAGCGTGGCCGGGCGGGGATCAGGGCAGGGTGACCTGGCCCAGGGGGACGCCGCCGGCGTAGTCCTCAAAGAAGATGTCCAGGGTGTCGCTTTCCAGCTCGTCCGGGTCCACCTGGAGCATCAGCTCCACCTGGCCGGTGCAGCCCTGGGGGATCTGGGGCCGCAGCTCGTAGGCGGCGTCCACATCCCAGGGGCCGTCGAAGCGGGCGGCCCACGTCTCCCCCGCCAGGGGGGTGGCGCCAAAGGAGTATTGGTTCAGGTCCACCGGGCGCTGACTGTGGTTGGTGAGCTGAAAGGACACCTGATAATAGTCGTAGAACGCATCGCCCCAGTCGGGGGTGTCCACCGCCCGGGCGGTGATGGGGCCGGCGGTCATGTTCCAGCTGCCGGCATAGCGGACATCTTCCAGCTGGTTCACGCCCACCGCCGTGCGGGCAAGGCAGGCCACCAGCGCCAGCGCCGCCAGCGCCCACACCAGCAGGCTGCCGCCAAGGGAAGTCTGTTTCATTGGGTCTTCACGCTCCCCTCCTGCATGGCCAGCGGCACGCCGATCATCTCCACCTGTTCCAGCTCATAGTCCCGGTCCCGCGTTTGGGACTGGAGCCAGAACACCAGTTCCTCCGCCCCGGCGGGCACCGCGAAGTAGATCCAGCCCTCGGCCATGGCGATGCTTTGCAGCTCGTAGGGGTCCAGCATCCCGGTGGCCAGCTCCGGATAGAAGCCCTCCAGCTCGTAGGAGCTCACCGCCGGGTACCACACCTCGCCCGCCTGCAAAAAGACGTCCACCTCCCAGGCGCTCTGGTAGTCCTCCATCTTTTTGGCGCCGCACCAGACCCGCACCATCCGGCCGTTCTCCGAAGCGCCCCGCATATCGTCCAGAAATTCCGCCGTGCCCACGGTGACCTGCCGGCCGCCGGGGCCAAAGGCAAAGGGCTCGTTCTGGGCCGCCTGGGTCAGCGTCGCCTCGGGCACATAGGCCTCCAGCGCCTGGCTGGCCCGGCTGACCCGCACCGCCGCGGGAAAGGCCGCCATCTCGATGGCAAAGACCAGCACCAGCACCCCGAGCAGCACCAGCGCCACCCGGCTCACCCGCCGGCGGGGCGGGGGCGGCGGGGCCCAGACTATTTCCTCCTCCGGGGGCTCCGGCAGGTCCTGCTGCGCGGCGGCGTCCGCTTCCGCCGGCTCGTTGTACCGCCCGCAGTAGGGGCAGATGCCCTCGCTTTGGGCCGGGTCGTACCGGAGCCCGCAGTTGGAGCAGAGTATCCTCATGTTTTTTCTCCCCTTTTGGGCGGCGGAAGCCGCCCTCTCCTCACGTTTTCTCTATTATACCGCCCGCCGGGCGGCTTTTCAATCGTTTTGCGCCGCCGGGCCCAGCGCCTCCAGCACCGCCCGCAGGGCGCTCAGCGGCCCCTCGGCGGGCGCAAGCCGCACCGCCAGGTAGGGCTTTGACCCGGCGTTGACCATCACCCGGCCGGGCAGCGCCGCGGTGGCCGCCTTGATGGAGGCGGGGGTGAGCCTGTCGGAGTAGAGCAGCAGGGTGTCCTTTTTCTGGCCGATCTCATAGACCCCCGCCTTTGCGGCGGTGACCCGGATGAGAGAGACGTCCACCAGGCCGGAGACGCTTTTGGGCACGTCGCCGTAGCGGTCGATGAGCTCGTCCAGCACGTCGGAGGCGTCGGCGGCGGTCTCGATGGCGGCAATGCGCTTGTAGGCCTCGATGCGGCCCGCCGCCTCGGGGATGTAGCCGTCCGGGATGTAGGCGTCCACCGTGATGTCGATGAGGCAGTCCGCCTTGTCCGGCGGCGGCGCCTCCCCCTTGGCCAGCGCCACCGCCCCCGCCAGGATCTTCATATAAAGGTCGTAGCCCACCGCCTGCATGTGGCCGTGCTGGCTCTGGCCCAAAAGGCTGCCCGCGCCGCGGATCTGCAGGTCCCGCATGGCGATGCGAAAGCCCGAGCCGAAGCTGGTGAACTCCCGGATGGCGGACAGCCGCTTTGCCGCCACGTCGGTGAGGACCTTGTCCCGCCGGAACGTGAAATAGGCGTAGGCCTTGCGGCCGGAGCGGCCCACCCGGCCCCGTATCTGATAGAGCTGGGCCAGGCCCATCCGGTCGGCGTCCTCGATGATCAGGGTGTTGCAGTTGCGCACGTCCACCCCGGTCTCGATGAGGGTGGTGCACACCAGCACGTCGATCTCGCCGTCCAGCAGCTGCTGCCACACCCGGGCCAGCTGCTCTTCGGTCATCTTGCCGTGGGCCACCCCCACCCGGGCCCCGGGGGCCATGCGGCCCACCATGGCGGCGGTGGACTCGATGTTGTCCACCCGGTTGTGGAGGTAGTACACCTGGCCGCCCCGGGCCAGCTCCTTTTTGATGGCCTCGGCCAGGATCACCGGGTCGTACTCCATTACGTAGGTCTCGATGGGCTGGCGCTCCACCGGGGGCTCCTCGATGGTGCTCATGTCCCGGATGCCGTTCATGGCCATGTTCAAAGTGCGGGGGATGGGGGTGGCAGAGAGGGTGAGCAGGTCCACCCCGATGAACGCCTCTTTCAGCTTTTCCTTGTGCTTGACCCCGAAGCGCTGTTCCTCGTCGATGATGACCAGGCCCAAGTCGTGGAACTTCACGTCGTCGCTGAGCAGCCGGTGGGTGCCCACCACGATGTCCACCGTGCCGGCGCGCAGGCCCTTGAGGGTCTCCTCCTGCTGCTTTTTGGTGCGGAAGCGGGACAAAAGGCCCAGCTGGATGGGAAACGCCTCCATCCGGGCCAGCATGTTGCTGTAATGCTGCCAGGCAAGGATGGTGGTGGGGGCCAGGATGGCGCACTGCTTGCCCCCCATGACGCACTTGAACGCCGCCCGCAGGGCCACCTCGGTCTTGCCCACCCCCACGTCGCCGCAGAGCAGCCGGTCCATGGGCCAGGGGCGCTCCATGTCCCGCTTGATCTCGGCGGCGGCGGTGAGCTGGTCTTCGGTCTCGTCGTATTCAAAGCGGGTCTCGAAGTCCCGCTGCCAGTCGCCGTCCGGCGGGAAAGCGGTGCCTTTGGCCTGCTGGCGGCGGGCGTAGAGGGCGATGAGCTCCTGGGCCATCTCGGCGGCGGCGGCCTTTACCTTGCGGCGGGTGCGGGTCCACTCCTGGCCGCCCAGCTTCGCCAGCTTCACCCTGTCCCCGTCGCCGGGGGCGGTGTAGCGGCTGAGCAGGTCCAGCTGGGTCACCGGCACATACAGGGTGTCCCCCTTGTCGTAGAGCAGCTTCAGGTAGTCCTTGACCACCCCCTGCACCTCCAGCCGCTGGATGCCGGTGTACACGCCGATGCCGTGGTTCTGATGCACCACATAGTCGCCGGGGGCGATGTCCGACAGGCTGGAAAGGGCGTTTTTGCCCTTTTTGCGGGCGGGCTTTTTCTGGGCCGCCTCCCCCGCCCGCCGGCCGGTGAGCAGGGCGTAGCGGGCAAAGGGGTATTCGGCCCCGCCGCTGGTGTGGCCGGCGCGCACCGCCACCGCCCCCGGGCCGGCCATCATGTCCTTTGCGGTGCCCGCCCGGAAGCCCCGGCCCGCCAGGTCCCGGGCAAGGGCCTCCGCGGCCCGGCGGGTGCCCGCCAGCACGTCCACCGCGTAGCCCTGGTCCACCAGGGGGCGCAGGTCCTCCTCCAGGGAGGCCACCTCGCCGGAGAACGGCGGCCGGGCGTGGGCGGGGGCGTTGATGATCTCGGCCAGCTCCAGCTCCGGCAGGGTGCGGGCAAAGTTCTCGCAGCACAGGCTGGTGTTCTTCCGGGCCGCCGCCAGCAGAAAGGGCAGGTCCTCGTAGAGCACGTCCAGCCCCGGGCAGACCAGCCCCTGCTCGTAAAGGCCTCTCAGCTCCTCGCCGCGGCGGAACGCGGTGGCCTTTTGGGCCTGGCGGATGGCGCTGGGCTCCTCGAGCACCAGCAGCGGCGCGTCGAAGTAGTCCAGCAGGGTGGCGGGCCTTTCATAGCGCAGGCCCAGGTACTTGTCCAGCGCCTCGGGCACAAGGCCCGCGTCCATCTGGGCAAGGTCGGCCGCCATGGCCTTTTCCAGGGCGGCGGCCCGCCGGCCCTTTTCCCCGGCCAGGGCGCGGCGCAAAGCGGCGGCGGTGTCGGCGGCCGAGCCGAACAGCACCTCCCGCGCCGGGCTGATGTGCAGCTTTTCCAGCGCGCCTTCCCGCCGCTGGCTGAGCACGTCGAAGCTGGCCAGGGTGTCGATCTCGTCCCCCCAGTACTCGCACCGGGCGGGACGCCTGGCCTCGGGGGGCCAGATGTCCACGATGCCGCCCCGCACGCTGAACTGGCCCGGCCCCTCCACCTGGCCCCGCCGGTGGTAGCCCGCGTCGAACAGGCGCCGCTCCAGCTCGGTCAGGGGCAGCTCCAGCCCGGGCTTTAAGGTCAGAGTGTTGCGGCAGAACTCCTCTTTGGGCATGGTGTATTGCAGCAGGGCCTCGGCGGGGGCGCACACCGCCTCAAGGCGGCCGCCCACCAGATCGCCCAGCACCCCTAGCCGCCGGTATTCGTACTCCCGCCCGGCCCCCTCGATAGGGCGCAGCAAAAAGTCCCGGGGCGGGAACACCGCCGCCGGCAGGCCAAAGGCGGTCAGGTCCGCCGCGAAGCGGGTGGCCTCCGCCTCCCCCGCCGTGACCACCAGCAGGGGGCGACGGCTGTCGGCGGCCAGCAGCGCCAGCAGCTGGGCCCGGCCCGCCGGCGGCAGGCCGAACAGGGCCGCCGGCCCGGTGCGGGCCAGGTGGCTCTTGAGCTTTTGATATTCCGCGGTGCTTTTGAGGATGTCGAACATGGGGCTTCCCTTTCTGAAAACAGCCGTTTTTTCGCAACAGGCAGCGCCCCGTCGGGCCTTGCCCGGCGGGGTGCGCGTTTTTCTATGCTTTTATTGTAGCGGCAAAGCCGCTCGAACGCAAGGGAAAAGCGCCGGGCCGCCTGCCTTTTTCGCGGGCGGCGGCCGGTTCAGCCCCTGCTTTCCGGCAGCTTCACCGCGCCCCATTTCCCCTCGGTCTTCACCCAGAGCAGGCCGCCGAAAGCGGGGGCGGCGTCCTCCACCTCGCCCGGCTTCAGCAGCCAGCTGCCGTCGGCTTTCACAACGCCGGTGGCGCCGTTCTGTTTCACCACCGCGCAGCCTCCGGTGAACGGGGCGGGCCAGACGCCGGCGGCGGCGACCTGCTGTTCGCCCTTTTCCTCGCTCCACTCCCAGGTGACGCCCCAGAAAGGCTCGTATTCGCAGGGGACGATCTCCCTGCCCGAAGCGTCCAGATAGCCCCATTTGCCCTCTTTGCAGACGGCGATGGCCTCGTCGGTGGCCATGCAGGCGTTCTCATAGACAAAATCGGTGAGCAGCGCGCCGTCGGCGGCGGCCACCGCGTAGAGGTCGTTTTCGATCTCCATCCGGCCGCCGTCGCCGTTGTCCACCACCCGGCCCCGGCGCACCGGCAGCAGGGCGGGCAGGTCCTCCAGCTCAGTCAAAGGCCGGGAATTGAAGCCGTTTTCCGACACACTCAGCGCCGTCACCGCCCCCGCCTCGTCCGCCAGGAAGTACGTGGTGCCGCCGCCGTGGCCCGTCTCCAGCCGGTAGCTGGTGCCCAGGGTCTCCAGCTCGGCGTTGAAGCGGTCGTAGGCCGCCTTGTCCTCCCACTGGAGGTTGGCGGAGTCCGGGGTGTAGAGGTGGCCCAGCCCGCAGACGGTGGGCGGCTGGGAAAAGGCCCCCACCGCCGCCGTTTTGCCGCTGGCCACTTCCAGCACGCCCCAGCTGCCGCCCATCCGGACCAGATAATAGCCCGTCTCCCCCGGCTGCCGGGTCACCGTGTACGGGCTCATCAGGGCGGTGTCCGCCACCGGCTCCACCGCCTCGAATTCGTATGCGGGCCCGATGGCCCACTCCATGCTTTTCAACGTGCCGGCCCCGCCGCAGCCGGTCAGGGCCAGGGCCAGCGCCGCCGCCAGCGCCGCGAACCGTCTTTTCATCCAAAGCCCTCCTTTTCGCCCCCGGGGAGTCTGTGCTTTTTGCGGGCCGGCCCGGGCCGGCCCTGCATTTATACAACGAACGGGCGTGGCCTTTTTAACGCAAAACCCGGGGCAAAAAAGCCCTGCCGCCGGTCTTTTCGCAAAAAAAGGCGCCGGGGAGCCCAAAGGGCCCCGGCGCGCCGGCCTTTTCAGCGATTGTAGCGGTTCTGGGCCTCGGGGAGCTTGCCGTCCAGGATGAGCTCCACCGCCTGGGCCACATCCTCCAGCCGGCTCTCGAAAGCCTTGCGGTCGGCGCCGGACAGGCGCCCCAGCACCCAGTCCGCCAGGTCATACTCGGGGTTCGGCTTTTCCCCCACCCCCAGCCGCACCCGGACAAAGTCCTGGCTGTCCAGCCGGGCGATGATGTCCTTGAGGCCGTTGTGCCCCCCCGCCGAGCCGGAGGGCCGGATCCGCACCCTGCCGGGGCTTTGGGTCACGTCGTCGCACAGCACGACGACGCGGGCGGGGTCGATCTTGTAAAAGGCGGCCGCCGCGGCGATGCTGCGCCCCGAAAGGTTCATAAAGGTCTGGGGCTTGAGCAGCACCACCTTGTGGCCGTTCACCGCCGCCTGGCAGCACAGCCCCTCGAACTTCACCCGGGGGGTGGGGGCGTTCCACCGGCGGGCGAGGAAGTCCAGCGCGTCAAACCCGGCGTTGTGGCGGGTACCCTCGTATTTTTTGCCCGGATTGCCCAGGCCCGCCACCAGCCACTCGGCCCCGGCGGACTGCTTTTTGAAAAACATTCCCGTTTTCTCTCCCTTTCCCGGAGGCGCGCGCGGCGCCGTTTTTGCGGCGGCACGACCTCCCCCAGTTTAAGTTTACCTGCTTTTTGCCGGATTGCAACCCCGCGCCGGCGTCATTTGCAAAAAAATTGGCAAAAACCGTGGACAAAAACGGCAAAACCACTGGCGCTCCTCTGCGCGATTTGCTATAATATTATGCGCGTTCTAAATCGTTTGGCGGGGCACTCCCGCCCCGCGGAACGTGGAATCTTTTATGGAGGTCGAGAATATTGAGCAAGAAGTATCTGTACCTGTTCAGCGAAGGCAACAAGGACATGCGCGAGATCCTTGGCGGCAAGGGCGCGAACCTGGCCGAGATGACCAACGCGGGTATGCCTGTGCCCCAGGGCTTCACCATCAGCACCGAGGCCTGCACCCAGTACTATAAGGATGGCCGCCAGATCAACGCGGAGATCATGGCTGACATCTACGAGTACATCGGCAAGATGGAGGAGATCACCGGCAAGAAGTTCGGCGACGTGAAGAACCCCCTGCTGGTGTCCGTTCGCTCCGGCGCCCGCGCCTCCATGCCCGGCATGATGGACACCATCCTCAACCTCGGCATCAACGACGACGTCGCGGCCACTCTCGCCGCCAAGAGCGGCAACGTCCGCTGGGCTTACGACAGCTACCGCCGCTTCATCATGATGTTCTCCGACGTCGCCATGGGCTACGACCGTCTGAAGTTCGAGGACATCATGGACGAGGTCAAGGCTCGCCGCGGCGTTGACAACGACGCCGGCCTCACCGCCGAGGACATGCAGGAGATAGTCGAGCGCTTCAAGGTTCTCTACAAGGAGCTCGCCGGCGTCGACTTCCCGACCGATCCCAAGGTTCAGCTCATGGCCGCCGTCCGCGCCGTCTTCGGCTCCTGGATGAACGAGCGCGCCATTGCCTACCGCCGCATGAACGACATCCCCAGCTCCTGGGGCACCGCCGTCAACGTCCAGATGATGGTCTTCGGCAACATGGGCGATGACTGCGGCACCGGCGTCGCCTTCTCCCGCGACCCCGCCACCGGCGAGAACAAGCTCTACGGCGAGTTCCTGATGAACGCCCAGGGCGAGGACGTCGTGGCCGGCATCCGCACCCCCCAGACCATCGACCAGCTGCATGAGACCAACGCGGCCGCCTACGACCAGTTCGCCGCCGTCGCCAAGAACCTTGAGAAGCACTACAAGGACATGCAGGACATGGAGTTCACCATCGAGCAGGGCAAGCTCTACATGCTCCAGACCCGCAACGGCAAGCGCACCGCTCAGGCCGCTCTGAAGGTCGCCGTCGACATGGTCAACGAGGGTCTGTGCACCAAGGAGGAGGCTCTCCTCAAGATCGACCCCAACTCCATCAACGCCCTTCTGCACCCGCGCTTTGACGACGCCGCTCTGAAGGCCGCCACCCCCGTGGCCACCGGCCTGCCCGCCAGCCCCGGCGCCGGCTGCGGTGCCGTTTACTTCACCGCCGAGGACGTCAAGGAGCACGCCAAGAACGGCCCCACCCTGCTCGTCCGTAACTTCACCAGCCCCGAGGACATCGAGGGCATGGCCATTGCCAAGGGCATCCTGACCGCCACCGGCGGACGTACCAGCCACGCGGCCGTCGTCGCCCGCGGCATGGGCGCCTGCTGCGTCGCCGGCTGCGGCGCTCTGCGCATCAACGAGGAGGAGAAGTATCTCACCGTCAACGGCGTCCGCGTCAACGAGGGCGAGGTCATGAGCATCGACGGCAACACCGGCAACGTCTATGTCGGCGCCATCCCCACCGTCGACGCCACCATCAGCGGCGACTTCGCCACCGTCATGGGCTGGGCCGACAGCATCCGCGCCCTGAAGGTCCGCACCAACGCCGACACCCCGCGTGACGCCGCCAACGCCGTCCGCCTGGGCGCCGAGGGCATCGGCCTCACCCGTACCGAGCACATGTTCTTCGACGCTGACCGTATCCCGGCCATGCGCGAGATGATACTCTCCACCGACCTCGAGCACCGCACCGCCGCCCTGGCCAAGCTGCTGCCCATGCAGCGCAGCGACTTTGAGGGCATCTTCAAGGCCATGGAAGGCCGCCCGGTCACCATCCGCCTGCTCGATCCCCCTCTGCACGAGTTCCTGCCCACCGCCGACGAGGACATCCAGGCGCTCGCCAACGACATGGGTCTCACCTACGAGTACGTCAAGGGCACCATCGAGAGCCTGCACGAGAACAACCCGATGATGGGTTTCCGCGGCTGCCGTCTGCCCGTCAAGTACCCCGAGATCGCCGAGATGCAGACCCGCGCCATCATCGAGGCCGCCATCAATGTCAAGGCCGAGTGCGGCTATGACATCGTGCCCGAGATCATGATCCCGCTGACCTGCGAGTTCAAGGAGCTCAAGTACGTCTCCGGCATCGTGAAGGCCACCGCCGAGAAGGTCAAGGAGGAAAAGAATAGCGACCTCAAGTACCTGGTCGGCACCATGATCGAGATCCCGCGCGCGGCTCTGACCGCCGACGAGATAGCCAAGGAGGCCGAGTTCTTCTCCTTCGGCACCAACGACCTCACCCAGATGACCTTCGGCTTCTCCCGTGACGACGCCGGCAGCTTCCTGCCCAGCTACTACGAGAAGCAGATCTTCGACAACGACCCGTTCGAGCGTCTCGACCAGGTCGGCGTCGGCAAGCTGGTCGACATGGCCTGCAAGCTCGGCCGTTCCACTCGCCCCGACATCCACCTCGGTATCTGCGGCGAGCACGGCGGCGAGCCCAGCAGCGTCGAGTTCTGCCACCGCACCGGCCTTGACTACGTCTCCTGCAGCCCCTTCCGCGTGCCCATCGCCCGCATGGCCGCTGCCCAGGCGCAGATCAAGAACCCCAGGTAACAATTTCAAACGAAAAGGCCGCCCTATGGGCGGCCTTTTCGTTTGAGGGGGAAATTGTTAATCCCGCCCGACGTACACGCCGCCGGGCGGGATTTTATTGGAATTGTTCGCGCTGCGCGCGAATTCTGCCGAAGGCTTTTTTATTTGGTGCTGGATTGTACGTTTCGGGCATAGCCCGCTTGCGGGGGTCGCGGGCATGCTCTGCCGACGGACAGCAAAATTGCAGGTGCGCTGTGCGCGGGGTGGGGGACGTGGGTGCGTTGGTTGTGGCGCGCGGGCTCGCGGCTGGAGCCGCATCGCTACGAACGTGCGCTGTGCGCCTTAGACCTAGCGGGCGTTTATCTTTTCCCTTTGAACAACAGTGTTTTTGCGCCCTCGCAAAAACACTTGATGCACCTTGAGTGCATCAAGAGGGCGTGCAACCTACGGCCAAACGCGGAAACGTCCGTCGCAGAATTAAGCATGGTGCGTGCATTTAGCGGCTGCGGGGTGTTCAGACTATGGGTGCGGGGAGTGCAGTTGCATGTCAATATTTCATAGTTATTCGCATT
>DXAC01000073.1 GCA_019117205.1 Candidatus Allofournierella merdigallinarum
GATCCACTTCGTATGCGATAAACTGTTTATGTCGTTCAAACTCATTTGAATGACCTCCTTGTGGTTCTTTTGGTGCAGTTGGCGGACCGCATCTCTATCCTGCCACAAGGAGTTTTTTATTTCCTTTTTTCTGGGCAACTGTATAATTCTTACCGGACCACACGTCTAACGTGTGGTTTTGGGATACAAAAAAGCCGGCAGGCCCCTTTCGGAGCCTGCCGGCTTTGGTTGGGTTGGCGGGATTCGAACCCACGGATGCGGGAGTCAAAGTCCCGTGCCTTACCGCTTGGCGACAACCCATTATAGAAAAAAGCGAACTCTTTCGAATTCGCTTTTTCCTTTATGTGGGGTGGCTAGTGGGACTCGAACCCACGGCCTCCAGAGCCACAATCTGGCGCGCTAGCCAACTGCGCCATAGCCACCACATAACTGGTGCGCCCGGAGGGACTCGAACCCCCGGCCCACTGCTTAGAAGGCAGTTGCTCTATCCGCCTGAGCTACGGGCGCCTGAAAGTTCAGGTCTCTGCGAAACGCTGCTTGAATATCATACTATGGCGCGGGATAAAAGTCAAGGGCTTCCGCAAACTTTTTGCGCTCCCCACTGGCATATCGCCGGTATATATGCTATACTATTGAAAATGATCAGCCGCGGCCCCACGCCCTTGCTGGATGCGCCCGGCCGGAAAGGAAGTTTGAACGAATGTCCAACATCTGGCATGACATGAACCCCGCCCGCATCACCGCCGAAGACTTTGTCGCCGTGATCGAGATCGAAAAGGGCTCGAAAAAGAAGTACGAGCTGGACAAGGAGACCGGCCTCATCATCCTGGATCGTATCCTCTACACCTCCACCCACTACCCCGCCAACTACGGCCTGATCCCCCGCACCCTGTCGGACGACGGCGACCCGCTGGACGTGCTGGTGCTGTGCAGCGAGGTGATCCAGCCCATGAGCCTGGTGCGCTGCTATCCCATCGGCGTGTTCACCATGCTGGACGGCGGCAAGCTGGACGAGAAGATCATCGCCATTCCTTTCAGCGACCCCACCTACAACACCTACCACGACATCAGCGAGCTGCCCACCCACCTGTTCAGCGAGATGCGCCACTTCTTCCAGGTGTACAAAAACCTGGAGGGCAAGGAGACGGTGGTCAACGAGGAGCAGGGCCGGGAGGCCGCCATGGAGATCATCGACAAATGCCGCGAGGCTTACATCGAGCATTATTGCAAGTGATCCCACCGCACACAAAGCGCCCGGGAGGCATTCAGCCTCCCGGGCGCTGCTTATTGTGTCGTTTTGCCGGTCAGCCCGGGTGTTTTACGGCCATCCGCCGCAGGAAGATCAGAAAGATCACGCTGAGGATGACGCCCTTGAAGATGCTGGAGATGGAGATGCTCCACCACACGCCGGACAGGCCCAGGGCGGTGGCGCTGAGGGCAATGGCCGCGGGGATCCGCAGGGCGGTGAACACGGTGCTCACCGCGCTGGCGGGCAGGGTGTTGCCGAAGCCCGCGTAGGCGCCGCCCACCAGGATCTCCCAGCACATGAACAGCTCGGAATAGCCCAGAATAACCAGGTAGTCCACCCCCATGGGCAGCACCTCCGCCTCGGGGATGAAAAAGGAGAAGATGGGCCCGGCGCAAAAGATGAGCAGGGCGCTGCACAGCAGCCCCCAGACGGTCATCAGGCCAAAGGCCACCCCAAAGCCCTGACGGGCCCGGCGCAGGTTGCCCGCGCCGTAGTTCTGGGCGATGAAGCTGTTCACCGCGGCGGCGAAGCCGTCGGCGGTCATCCAGCTGATGGACTCGATCTGGCTGCCCACTTTCTGCACCGCCACCGCCGCGTCGCCCCAGCCGGCCACCAGCCGGGCGATCACCATGCCGATCAGCGGGAACAGGATGTTCATGGCGGTGGCCGGGCCGCTCACCCGGGAGAGCGCTTTCATCTCCCGGGCGGCGGGCTGCCGCAGGCGCACATGGGAAAACAGAGTCTCATCCTGCACGGCGTACCGGGCCAGCAGGGCGAAGACGATGCCCTGGGCGGTGACGGTGGCCACCGCCGCGCCCGCCACCCCCCACCTGGGAAAGGGGCCCACCCCGAAGATGAGCACCGGGTCCAGCAGAATGTTGGCCCCAAGGCCCACCCCCATGGCAAAAAACGGGGTACGGCTGTTGCCGGTGGCGTTTACCAGGGCCACCAGCACCTGATTGGCAAAGGAGAAGAACATCCCGAAGCCCACAATGATCAGATAGACGCGGGCCTGGGCCTCCACCTGGGCGCTGTTCAGCTGGAAAAACCCGATCAGCGCGCCGGCGCCCACCCACATGGCGACGGTGTAGACCAGTGACATCACGGTGGCCATCTGCAGCGCCGCCGCCGCATAGCGGCCGGCGGCGTCCAGATCGCCCGCGCCGATGCTCTGGGCCACCTTTACCTGGCCGCCCATGCGGGGCAGCACCGCCAGCCCGTTGGACAGCCACATGAACATGCCCGCCGCGCCCACGGCGGCCACTGCACCCGAGCTGATGCGCCCGATCCAGATCATGTCGGTGAGATTGTAGGCCATCTGCACCAGTTGGCTGCCCATGATGGGCAGCGCCAGCAGGGTGAGCGAGCGGGGGATGCTTCCCTGCAATAGGTCCACTTGTCTTGCCATGCTTTTCGTTCTCCTTACACACGTTTGGCGCCGCTCAGCGCACGATGACGCCCAGCAGCCGGGCCAGCTCGGCCGCCTGCTCCAGGCTCACCGTCGCCCCTTTCAGCTCGGCGGCGGTGTCACTGACCACGATGCCCTCCAGCCGGCTGTCGGAAAAGTCCAGCCCGGCGAGGCTTGTCTTGAAAAAATTCGTCCGCACAAGGCGGCAGCGGGCCACCGCAAGGCCCTTGTGGCGGCAGTCGGAGAGGCTGGCCGCCGAGAGGTCGCACCCCTGGAAGCACACCTGCTCCATGCTGGCACCGGAAAAGTTCACGTCCGCCAGGGCGCACTCGTTCAGCTCCAGATGCACCAGGCGGCTGTCCGCCAGCGAGGCGGCCAGTGCCTTGACCCCCGCCAGCCGGCAGCGCAGGAAGTAGGTCTCGCCTGCCCGCGCCGCCGAAAGGTCGCAGTGCCGAAGCACCGTGTCCACGAAGCTGGCCGCGCGCAGGTCGGCCCCGGTGAAGCGGCAGCCCTCGAACAGGCACTGTTCAAAGCGCATCTCCCGCAGGTCCTCGCCGGTCAGGTCCAGGCCGCAGAAGTGCCACCGGGACACCGGCTCCTGCCGGGCGGCGGCCATGGCGATGAGCTCCTCGCCCCGCTCGGCCGTTTCCAGCCGCGGCGGCAGCGAGGGCGAAAGCCGGGCTGTGCGCGCCATCCTCTCTCCCCTTTCCGTAAAGACAGGCAAAGGGAACGGCCGGCAGAGCCGGCCGTTCCCAATGGTCTTGGGTCGCTGGTCGAAAAAGGATCAGGTCCACAGCGGGGTGGGATACAGGCCGTCGGCCACTTTCTGGGCCAGGGCAGCCACCACGCCGGGCTTGTCCTCTTTGTAGGTAACGCCGTACCACTTGTCGGCGCTGTGCAGCACGGTGACCACCGCGGTGCCCTCGGCGAGCATCTGGCCCACGACGGTGGGCAGCAGGAACTCGGTCTTCAGGGGGTTGGGGGTGCCGGCCAGCTCCTGCATAAAGGGCACGAAGCGGGTCTTGAGCTCGCCCACGAAGCTGGGATCGAAGCCCCACAGGTTCATGGAAACGGGGGTGTCCACCGGCACGTCGGTCCAGGTGGCGCCGTCGTCCTCGGTGAAGTGGATGCCGCCCTCGTAGGTGCCGATCTTGGTGCGCTCCACCACTTCCATCAGGTGGCCGTCCTCACTGACCTGGCACAGGCCGCGGGCCACGGTGCCATGCTCGGTGACGGTGCTGTCCAGCCGGTAGGCCACCATGCCGTACTTGCCCACGCCGCAGTCGTCGCTGGCCAGGAAGTCGTAGATGGTCTTGAAAGCGGAGGGGCCGTAGTAGTCGTCGGCGTTGATCACGGCAAAGGGGGCGTCCAGCACGTCCCGGGCCGCCAGGATGGCGTGGCCGGTGCCCAGAGGCTTCTCGCGGCCCTCGGGCAGGGTGCAGCCCTCCGGCAGGTCGTCCAGCTGCTGGTAGGCGTAGCGGACTTCCATGTACTTCTCGGCGCGCTGGCCCACGGTCTCCTTGAAGGCCTCTTCGATCTCGTGCTTGATGATGAACACCACGGTCTCAAAGCCGGCGCGCTTGGCGTCGAACAGGGAGTAGTCCATGATGACCTCGCCGCTGGGGCCCACCGGGTCGATCTGCTTCAGACCGCCGTAACGGCTGCCCATGCCCGCTGCCAGCACCACTAAGATAGGTTTTTTCTGCATTGTTAGCTCTCCCTTCGTTTTTTCCCGTGGTTTTTCCGCGGGAGCTTTTGCGTGTATGTTCGTTCAGCCCTTGTAGCCGTTGGGGTTCATGCTCTGCCACTTCCAGCTGTCGGCGCACATATCCTCGATGCCGTACTCGGCCACCCAGCCCAGTTCGTTCTTCGCCTTGGCGGGATCGGCATAGACGGTGGCGATGTCGCCGGGGCGGCGGGGGTCGATCACATAGGGCAGGGTCTTGCCGCAGGCTTTCTCATAGGCCTTGATGACCTCCAGCACACTGTACCCCTTGCCGGTGCCCAGGTTGCAGATGAACAGGCCGGGCTTCTGCTCCAGCTTTTTGATGGCGGCCACGTGGCCCTTGGCCAGGTCCACCACATGGATGTAATCCCGCACGCCGGTGCCGTCCGGGGTGGGATAGTCGTCGCCGAACACATGCACCTTTTCCAGCGCGCCCACCGCCACCTTGGCGATGTAGGGCATCAGGTTATTGGGGATGCCGTTGGGATCCTCGCCGATCAGGCCGGACTTGTGGGCGCCGATGGGGTTGAAGTACCGCAACAGGGCCACATTCAGGCTGGGATCTGCCGCGCAGGCGTCGGTCAGAATCCGCTCGGTAAAGGCCTTGGTGTTGCCGTAGGGGTTGGTGGTGGCGCCCACCGGGAAATCCTCGGTGATGGGCACGCTGGCGGGATCACCA
>DXAC01000074.1 GCA_019117205.1 Candidatus Allofournierella merdigallinarum
TTTTGCGCACTACGCACACAAAATCGGGTGTTTTTTCTGTCAAGGTGTCAGGATTCCCGGTACATGCCCGGGAATCCTGACGTCATCTTAATTTTTCTCTCTTCCCGCGAGAGGTTTATCGACAAGCTGAAACGAAAGGACCCGCACTTTGGTGCGGGTCCTTTCGTTTTACTGACAGGAGGTTTGGACCCGAGCGCCGAAAGGCGCGGGCAAAAAATCCGACCGCCGCCTGCGGCGGATGCAGGGAGGATTTTTTGGCGCAGCGGTCGGCAAGGGCGAGCGGACTGCGTTCCGCGAAGCCCGCGCCGGGCACCGCAAGAGGGGCCGCGCTTTCCGCTCCCGCGCCGCCGCCCTGCAAGCGCACCAGGACATTTGCCCGTCCCTGCCGGCCTTGCTCCGCTCGGCCACGGCCTGCTTGCGGGCCTCCAGCTCCGCGATCCGGCAGGCCCGGACGCCATATTTGCACCACTTATAGGCCTGTCCCAATGGACAGCCGCCCATTTATATGATATATGTATAGTAAGCCGGGAGACCGACTGTATCATTTTGGAAGAGGCAGGGATATCAAATGGGCGGACGTGCGGACAATTTTTATCTTCAGCTGGCGGACCGGATGGGTCTGGAGGTGGACCAGCAGAGTCATTTCATTTTCGGCAGTCAGGGCGGCTTTGAGCTGATCCTCTGCCCCGCGGAGAAGAATGCGGCTCTCACGGCGGTGCTGTTTTCACTGAAAAAGAACGGCGCGGAGCCGGACGAAAACGAACTGAAAGCCTTTGTAAAGTCGATGAAAGCGCTCCGGGGCGTATCGGTGCGCCATGCGCGGGTGGAGTTCACCACCAGCGTCTCTTTTGCCCCCTCGAAAGCGCTGATGGCCTTGCCCGACATCGTGGACGCAATTACCCGTTTCCTCTGGCAGGCAGGTTACCACAACTGCTGCCAGCACTGCGCCGTTTCGGACCAGCCCGCGGCCTGCGTGGTGGGCGGCGCGCCCACCCTTTTGTGCCCCGGCTGTTACAGCCAGGCCCAGCAGCGCAGCGACCAGGAAAAGCTCGCGAAAGCCCGCAGGAAAGAAAACCTGCCGGGGGCCATTGTGGGGGCACTGCTGGGCTCCCTTGTGGGTGTGGTGTGCATCGTGGTCCTGAGCCAGCTGGGATATGTGGCGGTGGCCTCCGGCATCGTCATGGCGGTGTGTACACTGAAAGGGTACGAGATGCTGGGCGGAAAGATGGGCGCGCGGGGCATCGTGATCTGTGCCATCCTGATGCTGGTGATGACCTACGCGGGCGACCGGCTCGATTGGGGCATCATCATTGCCCGGGAATTTGAAACGGACATTTTCATGGGGTTCCGCCTGGTGGACGTCCTGCTGGATGAGGGCATGATCGAAGCCGGAAACTACTTCGGCAACCTGGCGATGCTGTACCTGTTCACCCTGGGCGGCGCCATTCCCACGGCCATCGCCTCCATCAAAAACGACAAACAGCGGGAGCTCACCTACCGCCTGCATAAGGGCGACACGGCGGCCAGCCCGGTGCAGTGACCCGCGCTTTTGCACACGGCGCGGCGGGCGCCGCCACATTCCCACACTAAACAGCGGCAGGCCCTTTCAGGCCTGCCGCCCTTTGTTTGCCCGAACCCGGCCTCCGCCCGTCTTTGGGAGGGATCATTTGCCGATCATCATGTTGAGGATCTCTACGTCGGTGGACTTCATGCCGTCTTTGCCCAGGCGGCCGAAGTTGCGGATGGTCTGCTCGTAGTCGCCCTCCACCAGGCCCTCGCCGAACGGGAAGCCCCGGCCGCGCCGGGCCATCTCGTAGGCCAGCAGGCCGCTGTTCACCGCGCTGGCGATCTTGGCCGCGCAGGAGGCCTTGGCGCCGTCGCAGACGATGCCGCCCACATTGCCCAGGGAGTTGACAATGGTGCGTCCGATCACGTCGTAGCCCTCACCGTGGAGGTAGGCCACGCCGCAGGCCGCGGCGGTGCCGGCGGACACCGCGCCGCAGTAGGCAGACAGATTGCCGATGTACCGTTTCTGGTGCAGGGCAATGAGGTTTGTGAGGGTGAGGGCCCGGTAGAGCTTCTCGTCGCTGACGCCCAGTTCCCGGGCGTAGGTGATCACCGGCAGGGCACAGGTGATGCCCTGGTTGCCGCTGCCCGCGTTGATCACCACCGGCAGGGCGCAGCCGTTCATCCGGGCATCCGAGCCGGCGGCGGCGCTGGCCATGGCACGGGTACGCACGTTGTCGCCCCACACCTCCAGCAGGGTGCGGCCAACGCTGGCGCCCCAGTCGCTCTCCAGGCCCACCCGGGCGATCTCACTGTTGCAGCGGATCTGCTCGTCCAGCAGGGGCTGAACGTCCTCGATCTTCACCGTGTCGGCGAATTCCAGAATGTCTTTCAGGTTCAGCCGGCTCTTGTCGCCGCCGTCCTCGGTGGGGATGTCGTCCGCCTCCAGCAGCACCTGGCCGTTCTTTTCGATGCGGGCGATGTGGTTGTGCTTGGTCTTGACCTCCACCACCACGCTGTCCGCGCCGGCCTCTGCCTCGATGCGGATAAACAGGTTCTCCACGCCCTCCGCCAGTTCGCAGGTACACACGCCCTTTGCCACCAGCTCGCGCACCTGGTCCGCCGCCTCGGGCGGCACCTTGCTGATGACCTCCAGCTCCAGATCCGGGTCGCCGGCCAGGGCGCCCAGCAGCGCCGCCGCTTCGATGCCCTTTTGGCCGCCGGCGTTGGGTACGTTCACGCCCTTGACGTTTTTGATGATATTGCCGCTGCACAAAGCCACCATCTTTTCCGGCATGGCGCCCAGCACCTGCCGGGCCTTGGCGGCGCCGAAAGCGATGGCGATGGGCTCGGTGCAGCCCATCGCGGGAATGAGCTCCTTGTGCAGGATCTTCAGATAGTTCTCGTAGTCTTTACAGTCCATGGGGGTATCTTCTCCTTTCCATAGGCGACGGAAGCCGCTTCACAAAAGCGATGCCCGATAATACAAAGGTATTACCGGGCATCGGGTCAGCTGCCGGATCCAAACGCCCGCGTCAAACGGACAGACAGATCACTTGTTCTGCGCGGCTTCCAGCTTTTCCTTTTTGTCCACCATGGCAACGCGCACGATAGAGAGGAACAGCGGGATGGCGATGGCGAACAGCGCCAGGTTGCCCAGCAGCACGTAGCCCTGCTGCACGATGGCCATCAGGCCCACGCCGGAGATGAACCAGCAGGTGAGCAGGAAGATCAGTGCGATCACGAAGAACTTGGCCCGCTGGGGCACTTTTTCGCTCTTCCAGACGATGGACCAGCGGTTGGCCACGTTGAAAGTAAAGGTGGGGGCGGTAGAGACCACCGAGAAGATGACGACCACCCAGTAGACGATGGTGAGCACCGGGCTGAGATACTGCTGGCAGATCATCAGGATGGGGGTTCCCTGGTACACTTCCGGCATAAAGGGCAGCACGATGGCGCCGGTGATGACGAAGAGGATGGTCACCATCACGCCGATGGTGATGCCGGAGCCGATGGCGTCCTTTTTGGTGTGGATCTGGTCGGCGTAGTTGCTCAGCGAGGAGCCCCAGCTGGAGGTGGTGAAGCAGTAGGAGATGAACATGGAGGTGTGAGCCGCCACGGTGGTGAGGCCCCAGTCCGGGCCGATGCTGAAGTTGCCGATGCGCTCGGCCAGCACGTCGCCCTTGATGGCCACCACGGCGACGAGGATGGCCATCAGCGACAGGATCAGGGAGATGGTCATCACGGTGTTGAATTTACGCAGGAAAGAGGCGCCGTAGATGGTGAGCACGGTGAACAGCAACACCGCGATGACGCTGCCCAGGAACACCGGCACGCCCAGCAGGGAGTTGAACAGCTCGGCGAAGAGGGCCACAGTGGCGGCCACGGTGACCACGCCCATCAGGATGGTGTAGATGTCGAAGAAAACGGTGACGATGGTTTTGAGCACCGGGTTGGCGTTGGGCTTGTGCAGGCCGTAAAGCGCCAGGTAGTAGGCGTTGTAGTTGGTGGCTTTGAAAGCCCGCACGAAATCCAGGCCCACCGCGCAGAAGAACGACATGGCGAAGCAGAAGATGGCCAGCCACAAAAACGCCCAGCCGCCGCCCAGGGTGACGATGTAGGCGGAGGCGTACACGCCGGAGGCCATGTTCGCGCCGCAATAGGTGCCGAACATCAGCGCGCCAATGCCGAACCAGGCTTTAAAGGTGTCCCAACCGCTGCGAGTTTGCTTTTCCAAAACGATTTCCCTCCTTGCGACCGTTTGTTTACGGGTTTACAGCTTTACCCGGGGGTTGGCGGCGTACTGGATGGCAGCCTGCCGCACCCACTCCAGGCGCTCGTCGTCGATGTCGGTGGGAACGGTGCAGTCCGCGCCCAGCATCACGCCCACCTGGCCGACCTCGTCCAGGTACTTGGCCGCCTCGGCGGTGACCTCCTCGCGGGTGCCGGTGTAGATGGTCTCCGCCTGGGCAAAGCCGCCGCACACCGGCTTGCCGCCGAACAGCTTTTTGCCCTCGGCCAGGCCCACGCCCTCGGCGTGTACCGCCCAGTTGAACACCGGCACGTCGTAGTCCTTGAACAGCTCCAGGTTGTTGGCCTTGCCGTGGTAGCCGCAGATGTGCAGCATATTGAACTTGCTCAGCTCGTTGGCCGCCGCCAGCACTTTCTTGTCGGAGGGGGCGATGTACTTGGTGTAGAACTCGTCGGGCACATAATGGGCCTGGTTGTTCACGCTCAGATAAACGGCCTCGGCGCCGCACTCGGTGAGCAGCATCTTGTTCAGGGCGATCACGCTGTCGGCAATGATGTCCAGCGCGGCCATCACTGACTCGGGATCCTCCTCCAGGAAGCTGTACAGCTTGGAGTGGGCCACCGCGGTGCCGATGTCCATGCCGCTGATGCTGTTGCGGAGGATGATGCAGGGGCTGAACGCGGTGATGTAGATGGGCGCGTCGGAGCCCTCGTAGATGGCCACCACCCGCTTGGTGAGCTCCTTGCTCTTCTCGAAGAACGCGGAACCGGGCATGGGAGGCTGGATCTTGCGGAGGTCGGCGGCCGTCTTCACAAAGGAGGTATCCACCGGCATGATCATCAGGGTGTCGTTCATGATCTTGATCACGTCGGGATCAAATTTGGCCCTGGCAATGCGGTGGCCCTCGATGTTCTTCTCAAAGGCGGCCTCGTCGGTCAGGCCGGTGAGCCACTCCTGCTCGGTGGTGAAGTGGTGGAAAAAGGCCACAGGGACCCGATCCACCGGTTCGTTGGCAAGGAATTTCTCGAAACGTTCGCGCTTGGTCATGGTACAACACTCCTTTTCTCTCGCTTGCTTTTTTTCGACGAACCTTGACGGTTTTCGTCGTTTTGTTATAATTATGATATCATGTTGACAATTTTATGGATAATACATAAAATTCAGGTGGGTATGAAAAAAAGCTATGGGGTGGAAAGTGCGGTTTTCTGCGGAGGGAGGAATGTGATGTGAAAATGCAGGCGCTGGAGTATTTCGTGGCGCTGGTGGATGCGGGGTCCATCAGCAAGGCAGCCCAACAGCTGTATGTGGCCCAGCCCAGCCTGACCAAATGCCTGCACCTGCTGGAGGCGGAGCTGGGCTTCGATCTGGTGGTGCGGACCAGCACCGGCGTGCAGCTGACCCCCAACGGCAGGCGGGTGTACCTGGACGCAAAGCAGATCCTGGCTTACTGTGCCGGCTGGCGGGAGCTGGCCAAGCAGGACCAGCTGCGCCAGATCGACCTGTACACCTACCTCTCTTTCCCCGATTTTCTGTTGCCGGACATCGTGCTGGGGCTGTGCAAGGAATACCCCGAGCTGACCATCAACCTAACGGTGAGCGAACGGCCGGAAGCTTTTTTGTCCCGCAGCACCAGCAAGCCGGTGCTGGTGCTGGCCATGTGCCGGGACGACGAACATATGCACCAGTTGGCGCGGGTGCAGGGCAACACCCCGGTGGTGCTGATGAAAGGCGGCTACAGGTGCCTGGTGAATACCCGCCACCCGCTGGCCCGGCGGACCAGCGTTTCCCTGTGGGATCTGCGCCGTTTTTTCCTCATCCTGCCCAAACTGGAGGAGGATCCTCCCACCGCCGGGCTGCCTGCCAGCTTTCTGGAGTGCATCCTGCGCCAGAACCCGGACCAGAAAAAGGTGGACGTGCAGACAGTGGCCAACGTGATCCCCCTGGTGGAAAAGGACGACGACAGTTTCGCCCTTTCTTTCTGGCCGGCGGCCCGGCGGTATCCGGGCGTGCAGGAGGGGCGGCTGGTGGCGGTACCCATCCGGGACGAGTGCGCCTTTGGCCAGTTTGTACTGTTTTATTCAAAACAGGCCTGTGCCATGCATCCGGCGGTGCAGCGCATGGCCCAGGAGATCTGTTGCAGCGCCAGGGTCTTTCTGGAGAGCTGCCGGAAAGAGACGCCCCGGAACTGACGCGGGGCACAGCAAAAGGCCGGGAGCTGCCGTTGGCAGCCCCCGGCCCTTTTTGTGCGCTTTTGTCAGTTGATGACGGTGGAGGTGCGGCCGATGCCCACCACCGCGGCGGTGATCTTTTTCCAGGTGTTGCAGCCGCAGATGCCGTCCGCGGTGAGGCTCACCCGCTTTTGGTAGGCTTTCAGGGCGGCCTCGGTGTTGGCGCCGAACTTGCCGTCCAGGGTGCGGGTGGAGTAGCCCAGGGCGTTCAGGGCGTCCTGGAGGATCAGCACGTAGGTGTTCACGCAGCCCCGGCGCAGGGTGGGGTAGCCGGAGGTGGTGCCCGAGCAGGCGGGGGTGCCGTAGCGCCGGTCGAAGTGGACCCAGGTGGGGGTCATGCTCTGGGGCTCCACATAGCCCCAGGCGCCGGTGTTCTTGGCGGCAGTCCAGATGGCGTTGCGGGCGCTGGAGCCCTGGCCCTGGCCCACGTCAAAGGCCACCCCGGCGTAGTGCTGGCTGGCGGTGCCGTGGCCGCCCTCCCAGATGCGCTTGAAAGCGTAGCCCACATGGATGGGCGCGCCGTACTTGCGGCGGGTCAGGTTCCAGGCCTCCATGGCCGCCACGGTGGTCCACAGGGTGGGGCTGGAGGAGCTGCCCCGGAACTCTTTCACCCGCAGGGTGGTGCCGGTGGAGTAGGGCATGGGGTCCCTCTCGCTGAGGGTGTAGCTCATCATCTTGTTGGTGTAGGCGTCGTAGACGAAAACTTTGGGCATGGTCATTCTCTCCTTTCATTGTTGGGCGGACGGCTTTGCCGTCTCGATGGCGGGCTGCAGCTGGTCGTAGATGCTCTGCCAGGTCTGGCGGTCCACCACGCCGGTGACCGGCAGCCCCAGCCCCTGCTGGAACTGCTCCACCGCGTCCCGGGTGGCGGTGCCGAAGACGCCGTCCACCGGCACAAAGGGCGCCGCGCAGTAGAGCACCGCCACCTGGTTCATCAGCTGCTGCAGCTGCATCACCGCGTCGCCGGCGCTGCCCAGGGCCATCACATAGCCCGGGTAGGCAGGGGTGGCCGCGGCGGCCGCCTCCTCGCTGCCGGAGGCCGCCAGGCTGAGGAACGTGGCGGACAAGGCGTTCCAGGTGACCTCGTCGGCGGTGCCGGTGACCTCCAGCTGGAACTCCCGCTGGAAGCTCTCCAGCGAGGTCCTGGTCCAGGGGCCGAACTGGCCGTCGATGCCGCCGGGGGATTGGACCTGGTCGTAGAAGTAGGCCACATACTCCAGCAAAAACTGAAGCCAGGCCACGTCCGTCCCCTCGGCCCCCTCCGCCAGGGCGAAGCCGGGCCAGGGCAGCAGGTCATAGGCCTGGAGCAGGCCGTCGCTGCTGCGGAGGGTCTGGCTTTGCTGGTAGAGCTTTTCCCAGGTGACGGGGCCGATGACCCCGTCCACCGTGAGGCCGAACAGCTTCTGGAACGCCTCCACCGCCGCCTTGGTAGCGGGGCCGAATTCCCCGTCGATGGCGATGCGGGGGATGGAGGAGTAGTAGACGCTCATGAGCACCAGATAGTACTGAGCCTCCCGCACGGCGCGGCCGGTGCTGCCCAGCCGCAGGGGGCTGCCAGGGTAGACGCCCGGGCGCTGGTTTGGCGCCAGCAGGTCGTTGGTCACGTCGCCGTAGATCTCATAGAGCGCCTGCCAGGTGGCGGGGCCCACCACCCCGTCGGCGGTGAGGCCGAATTCCCGCTGGAACGCTTTCACCGCCGCCTCGGTGGCGCCGCCGAAGATGCCGTCCACCGTCGGCGCGGGGATGGAGGAGTAGTTGGTGGCGGCGATACGCAGCCAGAACTGGATCTTGCGCACCGCGTCCCCCCGGCTGCCCAGCCGCAGGGGGCTGCCCGGGTAGCCGTTGTCCGACTGGTCCACGTCGCTCTCCAGGCTCATGTACTGGTCGTAGATGGCGTCCCAGGTCATCCGGCCCACCACGCCGTCCTCCGTCAGGCCGTTTTCTTTCTGGAACGCTTTCACCGCCGCCTCGGTGGCGGGGCCGAAGACGCCGTCCACCGCGATGTCCGGCAGAGCCGGGTCAAACTCCGACAACTGTTGCAGCCAGAACTGGAGCTGCTCCACGCTGGTGCCGCTGTCGCCCCGGCGCAGGGGGCTGCCCGGGTAGCCGCTGCCGGTGATGGTGCCCTGGCTGCCGTCCGGCTTTTCCCCCTCGCTGGTGAGCTCCGCCAGCTTTTTCACGCTGACGTAGATGTAGCTGATCTTGTACCAGGTGGCCCGGCCCACCACCCCGTCGGCGGTGAGGTTGAACTGCTTTTGGAACGCTTTCACCGAGGCCTCGGTGGCGCTGCCGAACACCCCGTCGGTGCCCGGGTCGCCAAAGGCCGGGTAGTTTTTGGCGATGCGGGTGAGCTGGCGCTGGATGATCCGCACGTTGGGGCCGCTGTCCCCTTTCCGCAGGGGGCTGCCCGGGTAGCTCTCGGGGATGTCCTGGATGTTGTTGGTCCGCACGATCTCGATGTTGCTGCCGTAGTAGTAGCGGAGGATCTGCAGCGCGTTCATCCCCTCCTCGGCCCGGTCCACCGTGCCCCACTGCTTCATGCCCGCGCAGGTGACCGACTTGCCGTCGCAGTACTCGGTGTAGTAGGGCTCAATGGTGCCGGTGCGGCGCACATAGGTGTTGAAGATCTCGTCGGTGATACGCTCCATCACCTTGAACACGTTGCGGCCGTGGACATAGTACTGGTCGTAGCTGGTGGAGTTGGTGATGTTGAAAGTGTACCCCTTGCTGGGATACCACTCGGTGAAGATGCGGTTCAGCGCCAGGCTGATCTGGGCGTGGATGTTGGCCCGCAGGGCCTGTTCCGGCCAGGTGGGGTACACCTCGCTGGAGGCCACGTTGGCGATGTACTTGCGAAAACTCACCGTGACGTTCTGGGCGCTGGCCGCCGGCTTGCCCAGGTGCACCGTGATGGTGGCCGGGATGATGGGCGCGGTGAGCACCTCCGGGGCGGGCTGCGGGCACAGCTGCACCGGGGCGCTGCTGGGAGAGGCGTCCTCCGGCCGGTAAAGCTGGTGGGGCGGCACGTCGAAGTCGTCCGGCAGGGGGCTGGGCGCCCCCAGCCGCTGGGCCGGGCGCATCTCCAGTTCCGCCAGGGCCGTCTCGCCGGCAAACACCTGGATGCCCCGGATGGTCAGGGGCTGGTAGCCCTCCTTGTCCGCCGCCAGGTCCCACACGCTGTAAGGCCGGCGGACGGCGTACTCGTCCAGGGAGATGGACCGGTCCGGCGCGGGCAGGCAGATGTCCCGGGCGTCCCCCTCTTCATTGGTATAAAACTCCCGCGCCTGGGCCAGCGGGTCGTCGGCGTTCGTCAGAACGATGTGTACCCCCGGCACCGGCGCGCTCTGGCGGGCGGCGTAGGTCTGCACCCGCAGGGTTCCGTTGCTCATATGCTGATGCTCCTTTTCGAAATAAAGTAATGGGCCGCTGCCCCACCTTATTCCCCCGGCGCCCGCACCGTTCCTCTTGGCTTTTGGGGCGAAATGTATTATACTGAAAAAAAAGCCAACGCTTACCGGAAAGGGGTACTGAACGATGCGATACAGCGTGGAAAATGAATTTTTGCGCCTGGAGGTGGAGAGCCTCGGGGCGGAGATGGCCAGCGTGGTGGACAAGGCCACCGGCGCCGAGATGCTCTGGCAGGGGGATCCGGCGGTGTGGCCCCGGCGGGCGCCCATCCTGTTCCCCTACTGTGGCAAGCTCCGGGGCGGCCGCTACACCCTGGACGGCGCGGAGTACGCGGGCGCCCAGCACGGCTTCGCCCGGGACTTCGAGCATGAGTTTCTGGGCTGCGACGGCAGCGCGCTGCGCTTCCGGCTGACCAGCAGCGAGGCCACCCTGCCCCTGTTCCCCCGCCCGTTCGTGCTGGAGAGCACCTACGCTTTGGAGGGCCACACCATCCGCCACACCCTGGCGGTGACCAACACCGGCGACAAGACCCTGCGCTTTGGCGTGGGCTACCACCCGGGCTTCGTCTTCCCCTTTGACGACGCCCACACCACCGCCGACTATGAGCTGCGGTTCGACGCCCCCCAGACCCCCCTGGTGCAGGAGGTGGAGGCGGGCCTGCTCACCGGCGGCGAGCACCCGCTGATGGAAAACAGCGCCGTGATCCCCATGGACGACCGGATGTTCGACAACGACTCCATCTGCATGGGCGGCCTTTCCGCCAAGACCCTGTGCCTGGTGGAAAAGGACTCCGGCCGGCGGATCACCGTGAACGTGGAGGGCTATCCCTACACCCTGATCTGGAGCGCCGTGGGCGACCCCACCCTGCATTTTGTCTGCATCGAGCCCTGGCGCAGCCTGCAGGACCGGGCGGACGCCTCCGGCGACTGGGACCAGAAGCCCTGCGCCGCCGCCCTGGCGCCCGGCGAGAACTGGTCCACCACCCTGGAGATGACTTTCCTGCGCTGAGCGCAGGCGGAAAAAGAGCCGGGCGCGGCCTTGGCCGCGCCCGGCCGCTGTGTGATAACAAGGAGGACGCCGATGCCCACTGCCTTTGAAAGCCGCACCGCCATGCTGCTGGGTCAGGATGGAATGGAAAAGCTCCGCCGCGCCCACGTGGTCCTGTTCGGCCTGGGCGGGGTGGGCGGCTATGTGGCCGAGGCCCTGGCCCGGGCCGGGGTGGGCGCCCTGACCCTGGTGGACGACGACCGGGTGGCCGAGAGCAACCTGAACCGGCAGATCATCGCCACCGCCGACACGGTGGGCATGGCCAAGACCACGGCCGCCGCCCGGCGCATTTTGTCCATCCACCCCCGGTGCCGGGTGGTGGAAAAACCCCTGTTCTACACCCCGGAAACGGCGGACCAGGTACCCCTTGCGGGGGCGGACTATGTGGTGGACGCGGTGGACACGGTCACCGCCAAGCTGGAGATCATCGGCCGGGCGCTGGCCGCCGGCGTGCCGGTGATCAGCTGCATGGGCACCGGCAACAAGCTGCACCCGGAGCTGCTCACCCTCACCACCCTGGAAAAGACCAGCGGCTGCCCCCTGGCCCGGGTGATGCGGCGGGAGTGCCGCGCCCGGGGCTACCGGAACATCCCGGTGGTCTATTCCCCCGAGCCCGCCCGCGCCCCCCTTGTCCCGCCCGCCGAGGAGGCCGCCCCCGCCCGGGGCGGCAGCCCGAAAAAGCAGACCCCCGGCAGCGTGAGCTTCGTGCCCGGCGCCGCCGGGCTCATCCTGGCCGGCAAGGTGGTGCGGGACATCACCGGCCTGGACTGAACACAAGCGCCTTTCGGGGGCGGCGCGGCCCGGGTGCCCCGCCGCCCCCCTTTGTCTGAACATCTTCACGGAAAGGTCGAATGTGACATGAAATATGATTTTACCACCATCATGGACCGCCACGGCAGGGACGCCATCGCGGTGGACGGCCTGGGCCAGCCCGGCGGCTTCGCCCCCGACGCCCCCAAAGAGGGTTTCGACGTCATCCCCATGTGGGTGGCGGACATGAACTTTGCCACCGTGCCCACCATCCCCGAGGCCATCATCCAGCGCGCCAGGCACCCCGCCTACGGCTATTTCGCGCCCACCGACGACTACTTCAACGAGATCATCGCCTGGCAGGAAAAGCGCAACGGCGTCACCGGCCTGACCAAAGAGTGCATCGGCTACGAGAACGGCGTGCTGGGCGGCGTGGTGAGCGCGCTGAACGTGGTCTGCTCCAAGGGCGACAGGGTGCTGCTCCAGTCTCCCACCTACATCGGCTTTACCTCGGCGCTGTCGAACAACGGCTATGACATGGTGCTCAGCCCCATGAAGCGGGACGAAGCCGGCGTGTGGCGGATGGACTTTGAGGACATGGAGGAGAAGCTCCGCACCCGGAACATCCACGCCACCGTTTTCTGCTCGCCCCACAACCCCTGCGGCCGCGTGTGGGAGCGCTGGGAGCTGGAAAAGGCCATGGCCCTGTTCGAGAAGTACGACGTGAAAGTGGTCTCCGACGAGATCTGGAGCGACCTGATCCTGGCGGGCAACAAGCACATTCCCACCCAGATGGTGAACGAGTGGGCCCGGCAGAACACCGTGGCGATGTACGCCCCCAGCAAGACTTTCAACCTGGCGGGCCTGGTGGGCAGCTACCACATCATCTACAACAAGTGGCTGCGTGACCGGGTGCTGAAAGAGTCCAGCCTGCCCCACTACAACGACATGAATGTGCTGAGTATGCACGCCCTGATCGGCGCCTACAAGCCGGAGGGCTACGAGTGGCTGGACGAGCTGCTCCAGGTGCTCACCGGCAACGTGGACTACGCCTGCAGCTACATCAAGGAGCACTTCCGGGGCGTGGAGACGTTCCACCCCCAGGGCACCTACATGCTGTTCGTGGACTGCACCGAATGGTGCAAGGCCCACGGCAAGACCATCGAGCAGCTGGAAAAGGCCTGCTGGGACGTGGGCGTGGCGGTGCAGGACGGCACGATGTTCCACGGCCCCTGCCACCTGCGGATTAACCTGGCCCTGCCCCTGTCCCGGGTGCAGGAGGCTTTCCACCGGCTGGACAAGTACGTTTTCAACGCCTAACACAGGCCACCCCGGCCCCGGAGGAGATTTTTATGAAGCTGCTCATCATCCGCCACGCGGACCCGGACTACTCCATCGACTCGCTGACCCCCACCGGCTGGCAGGAGGCCGCCCTGCTGGCGGACCGGCTGTGCAAAATGGAGATCGACGCCTTTTACCTCTCGCCCCTGGGCCGGGCCCGGGACACCGCCTCCCTCACCCTGCAGCGGCTGGGCCGCACCGCCCGGGTGCTGCCCTGGCTGCGGGAGTTCGAGGCCCCCGTCCACAAACCGGGGGCGGAGGGAGAGTCCATCCCCTGGGACTGGCTGCCCGCCGACTGGACCGCCGAGCCCCGCTATTTCGACCGCCACGCCTGGGCCGACACGCCGGTGATGGCCGCGGGGGCGGTGGCGGAGAAGTACCGGCAGGTCACCGACGGGCTGGACGAGCTGCTGGCCCAACACGGCTACCGGCGGCAGGGGGAGCTGTACCAGGCCCTGCGGCCCAACACCGACACGGTGGCGCTGTTCTGCCACTTCGGGGTAGAGTGCGTGCTGCTGAGCCGCCTGCTGAACGTCTCCCCCATGGTGCTCTGGCACGGTGCCTGCGCGGCGCCCGCGTCGGTGACCAGCCTGGTCACCGAGGAGCGCCGGCCGGGGGTGGCGTACTTCCGCATGGGGGCCTTTGGGGACACCGGCCACCTGTACGCCGTCGGGCGCCAGCCCTCCTTTTCCGCCCGCTTTTGCGAGATGTACTCGCTGGAGGACCAGCGCCACTAAACGGCAGCAAAAAAGCCGCCCGCCGGACATCCGGCGGGCGGCTTTCTCATACAGTTTAATAGGCTTTGCCCCAGTAGACCATCACCTTGGCGGGCCTGCCGCACACCGGGCAGACGTCGGAGAGGTGCTCCTGCTCAAAGGGGATGCACCGGCTGGAAAGCCCGGCCTCCTCTTTCATCTTCTCCTCGCAGGCGGCGTCGCCGCACCACATGGTCTTGACGTAGCCGCTGCGCTCCTCGGCCAGGGCCTTCACCTCGTCCATGGTGATGGCGGCCCAGGTGCGCTCCTCCCGGTTTTTCAGCGCCCGATCGTACAGCTGGCGGCTGATCTCCACCAGCTGGGCGGGGATGGCCGCTTCCAGCTCCGCCAGCGGGGTGAACAGCTTTTCCCGGTCGGTGCGGCGCACCAGCACGCACTGACCCTTTTCCAGGTCCTTGGGGCCGATCTCCAGGCGCAGGGGCACGCCTTTCATCTCCCACTGGGCGAACTTCCAGCCGGGGCTGTTGTCCGAATCGTCCAGCTTGACCCGGCAGAACTTCGACAGGCGCTCCGCCAGCTCCCGGGCGGCCTCGGCCACGCCGGGCTTGTGGGCGGCCACCGGCACGATGACCACCTGGTAGGGGGCCACCGCCGGGGGCAGGATCAGCCCCTCGTCGTCGCCGTGGGTCATGATGATGGCGCCCACCAGGCGGGTGGAGACGCCCCAGCTGGTCTGGAACGGGTATTGCAGCTGGTTGTCCCGGCCGGTGAACTGCACCCCGAAAGCCCGGGAGAAGCCGTCGCCGAAATAGTGGCTGGTGCCGCTTTGCAGGGCCTTGCCGTCGTGCATCATGGCCTCAATGGTGTAGGTGGCCTGGGCGCCGGCGAACTTCTCCTTGTCGGTCTTCTGGCCCTTGAGCACCGGGATGTTCAGCTCTTCCTCGCAGAATTTGGCG
The DNA here is from genome assembly GCA_019117205.1 of Candidatus Allofournierella merdigallinarum. Lineage (GTDB taxonomy): Bacteria > Bacillota > Clostridia > Oscillospirales > Ruminococcaceae > Allofournierella_A > Allofournierella_A merdigallinarum. The sequence continues at coordinate 14,705 of DXAC01000074.1, forward strand.
TAGGTGTTCAGCTGCAGCAGCGTCTCGTCGATGGCCTCCTGCTCGGTCTCGTGGATGGTGTGGCCCTCCTGCCACCAGAACTCCCGGCTGCGCAGGAACGGCCGGGTGGTCTTTTCCCAGCGCACCACGCTGCACCACTGGTTGTACTTCATGGGCAGGTCACGCCAGGAGTGGAGCACGTGGGCGAAGTGGTCGCAGAACAGCGTCTCGCTGGTGGGCCGCACGCACAGCCGCTCCTCCAGCTGGTCCAGGCCGCCGTGGGTGACCCAGGCCACCTCGGGGGCGAAGCCCTCCACATGGTCCTTTTCCTTTTGCAAAAGGCTCTCGGGGATGAAGATGGGCATGGCCACATTCTCGTGGCCGGTGGCCTTGAACATGCCGTCCAGGATACGGGTGATGTTCTCCCAGATGGCGTAGCCGTAGGGGCGCAGGATCATGCACCCCTTTACGCTGGAGTAGTCCACCAGCTCGGCTTTCAGGCACACGTCGGTGTACCACTGGGCAAAGTCCTCGTTGATGGGGGTAATGGCCTCCACCAGTTTCTTTTTCTGCTCGCTCATTTGCGCCGTTCCCTCCCTGTTGGATCTGGTCTGGCCGGGACCCCTTGGCCCGGCCGGCGCGGCGAAAGCCGCGGTAAAAAAACACGCCCCCGCATCCGCTGCAGGGGCGCGATCACAGCGATCTTGTGTTCAGCTGTTCTCCTCGACGAAGCGAACGACGTCCCCAACGGTGCGGAAATTTTCGATCTGCTCGTCGGGCACTTCCACGCCGAACTCATCTTCCAGGGTCATGACCATGTCCACCACGTCCAGGCTGTCGGCCTCGAAATCCTCCAGGATATCGCTCTCCATGGTGATCTTGTCCTCATCCACGTCCAGCTGCTCGGCCAAGAGTTCACGGATGCGCTCAAAAGTATCCATAATCGCAAAAACTCCCTTTGTCGCGCCGCACGGGGCGGCTTTGTTGATACTATATCATTTTATAGCCTATCTCATAGGGGTTGTCAAGGGCTGGGTGGAAGTTTTTTCCCGGTTTTTCTTGTGCTGGGCGGGCAAGGGCGGTATAATAAAAACAAAGTCGGGGCGCGCGGCGAAAGCCGCCCTTTTTCGCCCCGCGGGGGGAGAGCGCGATGGTTCTGGATTTCACCAAGATGGAAGGCTGCGGCAACGACTACATCTATGTGGATTGTCTTTCCGGCCTGACCTTTGATCCGGCGGCGGCGGCGGTGGCCCTGAGCCCCCGGCATTTTGCCGTGGGGGCGGACGGGCTGATCTGCATCTGCAAGAGCGAGGTGGCCGACGCGAAGATGCGCATGTTCAACGCCGACGGCAGCGAAGGCGCCATGTGCGGCAACGGGGTGCGCTGTGTGGCCCAGTGGCTGTTTGAGCACGGCCTGGTGGGCAGCGAGGCAACGGTGGAGACCCTTTCCGGCGTCAAGGCCATGGCCCGCACGCCGGAGGGCCAGTGGCAGGTGGACATGGGCGTGGCCCGCTTCGACCCGGCGGCGGTGGGCGCCGCGGGCCTGGGGGACGGGCCGCTGGTGAACACCGAGCTGATGGTGGCCGGCCGGGCCTGGCCGGTGACCTGCGTGTCCATGGGCAACCCCCACTGCGTGACCTTTGTGCCGGACGTGGCCGGGGTGGACCTGCCCCGGCTGGGGCTGGGCTTTGAGCATCACCGGGCCTTTGCCGCGGGCATCAACACCGAGTTCATCCAGCAGCTGGCCCCCGACCGGCTGAAGATGCGGGTGTGGGAGCGGGGCAGCGGCGAGACGCTGGCCTGCGGCACCGGCGCCTGCGCCAGCGTGGCCGCCTGCGTGGCGCTGGGGCGCTGCCAGCCGGACACCGACGTAAAGGTGGAGCTGCTGGGCGGCACGCTGACCATCCGGGTGGACAAGGACTGGCGGGTGCGGATGACCGGCCCGGCCCGCACGGCCTTTACCGGCCGCGCCACGATCTGAGCCGCCGGGCGGCAAAACACGAGGGGAGGAGCAAGCGAAGATGGAAGAGCTGAAAAAGGTATTGAGCGGCCGGCCGGTGCTGTACCTGGCCACGGTGGAGGGGTATCTGCCCCGGGTGCGGCCCATCAACCACTACATGGTGTGGAACGACCGGTTCTACATCGCCATGGGCAAGCACAAAGAGGCCTACAAGCAGCTGCTGGACAACACCAACCTGGAGCTCACCGCCGCTTTGGGCGAGAACGACTGGATCCGCATCCGGGGCACGGTGAACTTTGACACCAGCCCCGAGGCCTACGCCGCCGCCTTTGAGGAGATGCCGGACCTGAAAGAGAGCTTCAGCCAGGACACCGGCAAGCGGCTGGCCCTGATCTACCTGGACCACATCAGCGCCATGACGTTCGACCGGCAGGACAACGCCAGGCTGCTGGCGAAATTCTAAATGCACATACCGCCGGGCGGGTCCTTCCTGCCTGGCTTTTTCTGTGAGAACGGAGGTATCCATGGGGCACGGCACATCCCCGTCTTTCATCCGCCCCGCGGCAGCCCGGGACGCCGGGCGCATCGCGGAAATACTGGTGTTCAACAACCGGCTGAACTTTTTCCCCATCTTCAAGGACGAGCGATATTCTTTCTGTGAGACGCAGGTGGTGCCCCTGGCCCGGCAGCTCGCCCGGGACCGGGACGCGCTCGCCCGCACTTTCGTTTGGGACGACGGGGTGCTGCGGGGCTTTGTGCGCGTTCAGGGCCGGGAGGTGGAGAAGCTCTTTGTGGATCCCTGCTTTCAGGGCCGGGGCGTGGGCGCGGCGCTGCTGGAATTCGCCGTGGCCCGCTTTGAGGCAGACCGCCTCTGGGCGCTGGAAGCGAACGAGGGCGCGCGGCGGTTTTATGCCGCCCATGGCTTCGTGCCCGCCGGCGAAAGCCGTTTCGAGGAAAGCACCGACCAGCGTCTTTTGCTGCTGCGCCGGCAAAATTGAAGAAAGCGCAAAAACGGCGGCCCCCTCCCGGCTTCGGGAGGGGGCCGCCGCTGTTTTTAAAGGTTTACCCGATGATGCTCTTGCCGGTCATCTCGGGGGGCTGTTCCAGGCCCAGGAGCTTCAGCATGGTGGGGGCGATGTCCGCCAGCACGCCGCCGGCGCGCAGCTTCACGTCCCCCGCGCCGGCCACCAGGAAAGGCACCGGGTTGGTGGTGTGAGCGGTGAACGGCGAGCCGTCGGTGTCGTACATCCGGTCGGCGTTGCCGTGGTCGGCGGTGAGCAGCACCTGGCCGCCCGCGTTCAGAACCGCGCCGATCACCTTGCCGGCGCACTCGTCCACCGCCTCCACCGCTTTCACGGCGGCCTCGAACACACCGGTGTGGCCCACCATGTCGCAGTTGGCGAAGTTCAGGATGATCACGTCGTACTTGCCGCTCTCGATGCGCTTGACGCACTCGTCGGCCACCTCGTAGGCGCTCATCTCCGGCTTCAGGTCGTAGGTGGCCACCTTGGGGCTGGGGATCAGCGCCCGGTCCTCCCCCTCAAAGGGGGCCTCCACGCCGCCGTTGAAGAAGAACGTCACATGGGCGTATTTCTCGGTCTCGGCGATGCGCAGCTGGGTCTTGCCGCACTTGGCAAGGTAGGCGCCCATCACGTTGTCCAGGCTCTGGGGCTTGAAGGCCACCTCCACGTTGGGCATGGTGGCGTCGTACTGGGTGAAGCAGACGTAGTTCACGGCAAAGCGGCCAAAACGGCGCTCGAAGCCGGCAAAGTCGTCGTCCACGAAAGTGCGGGTGATCTCCCGGGCCCGGTCGGGGCGGAAGTTGAAGAAGATCACGCTGTCGCCCGCGGACACCCGGCCGCCCTCGCAGGTCACGGCGGGCACCACGAACTCGTCGGTGACGCCGGCGGCGTAGCTGTTCTCCATCACTTCCAGCGGCTCGCCTTTCACACCCTCGCCATAGACAAAGGCGGCGTAGGCCTTTTCCACCCGCTCCCAGCGGTTGTCCCGGTCCATGGCGTAGTAGCGGCCGGTGATGGTGGCGATCTTGCCCACGCCCAGTTCGTTCAGCTTATCCTGCAGCTGGGCGATGTAGCCCTTGCCGGAGTCGGGGGGCACGTCGCGGCCGTCCATGATGGCGTGGACGTAGATGTTCTTCAGCCCCAGGTCTTTCGCCATGTCCAGCAGGCCGAACAGGTGCTGGATGTGGCTGTGGACGCCGCCGGCGGAGAGCAGGCCCATCAGGTGCAGGGCCTTGCCGTTTTCGGCGGCGGCTTTCATCGCGCCCACGATGGCGGCGTTGTCCCGGATGGAGCCGTCCTGGATGGCCTTGGTGATGCGGGTGAGCTCCTGGTAGACGATGCGGCCGGCGCCGATGTTGGTGTGGCCCACCTCGCTGTTGCCCATCTGGCCGTCGGGCAGGCCCACGTCCATGCCGGAGGCGCCGATGGTGGTGTAGGGGCAGCTGGCGAAGAGCTTGTCCAGGTTGGGGGTGTTGGCCGCCACGATGGCGTTGCCGTTTTTCTGCTCGGGCACCCAGCCGAAGCCGTCCAGGATGCAGAGCAGCAGGGGTTTTTTCGACATAGAGGTTCTCCTTTGGTTGTGAAGATCAAAGGGCGCGCCGGGGCCGCCGGCGCGCCGCGAAATGCTTACTTGCCGGCGGCGGCCACGATGGCCGCGAAAGCGTCCGCTTTCAGGGAGGCGCCGCCGATCAGGCCGCCGTCCACGTCGGGCTTGGCCAGCAGCTCGTCGGCGTTGCCGGCGTTCATGCTGCCGCCGTACTGGATGGTGGTGGCCTTGGCCACCGCCTCGCCGTAGAGCTCGGCCAGCAGCTTGCGGATGGCGGCGCAGACCTCCTGGGCCTGGTCGCTGGTGGCGGTGCGGCCGGTGCCGATGGCCCACACCGGCTCGTAGGCGATGATGATGTTCTTCATCTGCTCGGCGGACACGTCTTTCAGGGCGATCTTGGTCTGCAGGCGCACCAGCTCCTCGGTGACGCCCTGCTCCCGCTGGGTCAGGTTCTCGCCCACGCAGACGATGACCTTGAGCCCGGCGGCGAGACCCGCCAACGTGCGCTTGTTCACCGTCTCGTCGGTCTCGGCGAAGTACTGGCGGCGCTCGGAGTGGCCGGTGATGACGTACTCCACGCCCAGGTCCACCAGCATGTCGGCGCTGATCTCGCCGGTGAAAGCGCCGCTCTTTTCAAAGTGGACGTTCTCCGCGCCCACATGGATGTTGGTGCCCTTGGTCTTCTCCACCGCGGTGACAAGGCTGGTAAAGGGGGTGCAGATGACCACCTCACAGCCCGCGCCGGCCACGGCGGGGATGAGCTCGTCGATGAGCGCGGCGGCCTCGGTAGCGGTTTTGTTCATCTTCCAGTTGCCGGCGATAACGGCCTTGCGGTTTGCTTTGTCCATGGTGTGTTACCTCACTTTTCACATTTCGTTGACGGGCGCAAAAGGCCCCAGCCGCGAAGCGCAGGGCGGGCGGCTGAGGCGCAGTTGGTCACAGATCAGGCGTTCTGGATGCAGGCGATGCCGGGCAGCTCCTTGCCCTCCAGGTACTCCAGGGAGGCGCCGCCGCCGGTGGAGATGTGGGTCATCTTGTCGGCGAAGCCCAGCTGCATCACGGCAGCCGCGGAGTCGCCGCCGCCGATGACGGTGGTGGCGTCCGCCTCGGCCATGGCCTTGGCCACCGCCAGGGTGCCCTCGGCCAGCACCGGGTTCTCAAACACGCCCATGGGGCCGTTCCACACCACGGTCTTGCTGGCTTTCACGGCCTCGGCGAAGAGGGCGCGGGTCTCGGGGCCGATGTCCAGGCCCATCATGTCGGCGGGGATGGCGTTGGAGGGCACCACCTTGATATCCACCGGCCCGTCGATGGGGTCGGGGAACGCGGCGGCCACCACGGTGTCCACCGGCAGCAGCAGCTTGACGCCCTTGGCCTCGGCCTTGGCCATCATGTCCTTGCAGTAGTCCACTTTCTCCAGGTCCACCAGGCTGGTGCCCACCTCGCAGCCCTTGGCCACCAGGAAAGTATAGGCCATGCCGCCGCCGATGATCAGGGTGTCCACTTTCTCCAGCAGGTTGGCGATAACGTTGAGCTTGTCGGCCACCTTGGCGCCGCCCAGGATGGCGGTGAAAGGACGCACGGGATCGTTCACCGCGTTGCCCAGGTACCGGATCTCTTTCTCCATCAGGTAGCCCACGGCGGTGTCCTTGATGTAATCGGTGACGCCGGCGGTGGAGCAGTGGGCCCGGTGGGCGCTGCCAAAGGCGTCGTTCACATAGCAATCGGCGATGCTGGCCAGATCCTGGCTGAACTCAGGCAGGTTCTTGGTCTCCTCCTTGCGGAAGCGGGTGTTCTGCAGCAGCACCACGTCGCCGTCCTTCATGGCGGCCACGGCGGCCTTGGCGTTGGGGCCCACCACCTCGTCATCGCCCGCGAAGACGACCTCCTTGCCCAGCAGCTCGGACAGGCGCACCGCCACGGGGGCCAGGCTGAACTTCTCCTCGGGGCCGTTCTTGGGCTTGCCCAGGTGGCTGCACAGGATCAGCCGGCCGCCGTTCTCCATCAGCTTTTTGATGGTGGGCAGCGCCGCCACGATTCGGTTGTCGTTGGTGATCTTGCCCTCTTTCATGGGCACGTTGAAATCACAGCGCACCAGCACCCGCTTGCCGCGCACGTCCATCTCTTCCACGGTCTTTTTACCCAGTCCCATCGTTCGTTTCTCCTCTCGATTTTGAAGTGGCCCAAAGGGCGGTTTCCGGCGCCGTTTTTCCCGGCGCCGCGGCTTTTACATACCTGCTTCTATTATAAACAATCCGGGGCCGAAGCGCAAGGCATTTCGCGTTATTCTTTTAACGAGCCTTCCCCCGGACGTGCCCGAAACTTGCACAAAAAGCCCGGGGCGGAAAAACCGGCCGCCGGGCAAGCTGCGGGGGCAAAAAAAGGCCGGGGAGCGTTTCGCTCCCCGGCGTATCATTGCAGGCTCTGCTTGTTGCGCCAGGCGCCCACGGTGTAGGGCACCGGCAGCACCAGACCGATGAGGGCGCCCACCACGGAGGCGGCGGAATTGTCGCTGCCAAAGGAGGCCAGCAGGTTCAGCGCCGCCAGCACGATGAGCACCACACCCAGCACGAAGAGGACGCCGGCCTTGTCGGGGCGGCTGCACCATTTGACGCCCAGGATGCCCGCCACCATGCTGAAGACGCTGCTCAGGATCATCATCAGCCCAAACGCCACGGTGATGGCACCCAGTCCCAAAGCCATGCCCCGGCCGCTGCCGCTGATGCCCAGCGCCGCGCCGCCCGCGATGGCCAGCAGGCCGATCAGGATGCTGAGGGCTGCGAGGATGATGTAGAGGATGCCCGCCACTTTGAGCATCTTTCTGCCTTTGAGGCCGGTGTCGTTCATGGGTGCTTCTCCTTATTTTTTATTTCTTTTCCGCGGGCGCGTCGGCGAGCATCTCTTTCACCGAGGTCACAAGACCCGCCAGGTTCTGCATGTCGCTGGGGATGATGAGCTTGGTGGCCTTGCCGTCCGCCACCTTTTCCAGGGCCTCCAGCCCTTTCAGGGCCAGCACCCGGTCGCTGGGGGCGGCCTCGTTCAGCAGCTTCAGCGAGTCGGCCAGGGCTTTCTGCACCTCCATGATGGCCTGGGCCTCGCCCTGGGCCTCCCGGATGCGCTGCTCCCGCACCGCGTCCGCCCGCAGGATGGCGCTTTCCTTTTCGCCCTCGGCCACCAGGATGGCGCTGCGCTTTTCGCCCTCCGCCCGGAGGATGGCCTCCCGGCGCTGGCGCTCGGCTTTCATCTGCTTTTCCATGGCGTCCTGGATCTCGGCGGGGGGGATGATGTTCTTCACCTCCACCCGGTTGACCTTGATGCCCCACTTGTCGGTGGCCTGGTCCAGGATGGCGGTGATCTTGGTGTTGATGACGTCACGGCTGGTGAGGGTGTGGTCCAGCTCCATCTCGCCGATGATGTTCCGCAGGGTGGTGGCGGTGAGGTTCTCGATGGCGGCCATGGGCCGCTCGACGCCGTAGGTGAAGAGCTTGGCGTCGGTGACCTGGAAGAACACCACCGTGTCGATCTGCATGGTGACGTTGTCCCGGGTGATCACCGGCTGGGGCTTGAAGTCCACCACCTGCTCTTTCAGGCTGACCTTTTTGGCCACCCGCATCAGGAACGGCACCTTGAAGCGCAGGCCCGCGCCCCAGGTGGCGTAGTAGACGCCCAGCCACTCCACCACATAGGCGGTGGCCTGGGGCACCAGGCAGATGCAGCTGATGAGCAGGATCACGACCAGCAGCAGCAGGGGGATGACGATGAACAGGATGTACGGCATGACATTTCCTCCTTATGTTTGGTTTTGGATGACATGGGGATTCAGGGCGCGGCAGCCGCGCCGGCGGGGACGGGCTCCACCCGCAGGGTGGTGCTTTCCACGGCGGTGACCAGGCACTCCTCGCCCGCGTCCAGAGCCTCGGCGCAGACGGCGCTCCAGTCCACGCCGTCCAGCCGCACCCGGCCGGGGGCGCCGGGACGCACCGGCTCCACCACCACCGCCCGGCGGCCGATGTTGCGCTCGAGGCCCAGGGCCGCGGCGGGCTTGCGGGCCCGCATACGGGCCACCAGCGGCTTCGTCACCGCCAGCGCCACGGCGCTGACCACCGCGAAGGCCAGCAGCTGATAGAGCAGGTCGTTTGTAAACACGCTGGTGACAAGGCCCGCCAGCGCGCCCACGGCGAACCAGATGCTCACCAGGCTGACGGTGGCCGCCTCCAGGACGACGAACACCACCAGGGCGATGAGCCAGCCCACGATGGCCGCCGTGGTGGGTACGGTAAAGGGGGTCAGCATAGATAAAACTCCTTTCCGGCGGCCCTTGCCGCCCAGGGTCTCGCAAATATTTGCTTCGTTTTTATCTTATCAAAAGTACAAACGTTTTACAAAGGCGAAAATCTGTCAAAAAAAGCGATTTTCGGCGGATTTTGTCCGGCGGGTGCCGCCGCGCCCCCCGCTTGCAGCCGGGCGGGGCCGGCCGGGCCCGGGCGGGCCGGCCCGAAAAGAGAAAGGCGGGCGGCCCTGTT
>DXAC01000075.1 GCA_019117205.1 Candidatus Allofournierella merdigallinarum
TGAGGCTGTCGAAAAAGTTCGACAGCCTCCTGAGGGACACCAAACGCACCACCCGCGCAATGCGCGGGGGATGCTTATTGGTTTCCCCCAGTACCCTTTTCCGGCGAAAAAACACCCGATTTTGCGCACTACGCACACAAAATCGGGTGTTTTTTCTGTCAAGGTGTCAGGATTCCCGGTACATGCCCGGGAATCCTGACGTCATCTTAATTTTTCTCTCTTCCCGCGAGAGGTTTATCGACAAGCTGTGCCGCCCTCCTTTCGGGGAGGGCGGTTTTCTGTTTGGAGAAATTTTTCCGTGGGGGATTTTGTCGTTCTCTTTATCAACAACTTGTGGTATAATGGTAAAAGCGGCACAAGGGCCTGTGTTCGGCGCATGAGTCGCCGCTGCCTTTGGCAATACTGTGAAACAAGAGGTTGGTTATGCCCCAGGAACTTGACCGGGCCTTTGCGGCCCTGCGCGATACATTCATCGAGAGCCGGTTCGACCGGCTGAACCCGGTGCAGAAAGAGGCGGTGTTCGCCACCGAGGGCCCCCTGCTCATCCTGGCGGGGGCGGGCAGCGGCAAGACCACCGTGCTGGTGAACCGCATCGCTAACATCATCCGGTTCGGCCAGGCCCACGGGTCCGACTGGCTGCCCCGGCCCGCCACCGGGCAGGATATGGCCGAGCTGCAGGCGGCGCTGGAGGGGGCGCCGGTGCCCGACCACCTCTGGCCCATGCTGCGAAAGGACAACGCCCGCCCCTGGAACGTGCTGGCCATCACCTTTACCAACAAGGCGGCGGGGGAGCTGAAAGCCCGCCTGGCCGCCATGCTGGGGGAGGAGGAGGGGGCGGATGTGAACGCCTCCACGTTCCACTCTGCCTGTGTGCGGATGCTCCGGCGGGACGCCGACCGGCTGGGCTTCCCCAAGAGCTTCACCATCTACGACACCTCCGACCAGGAGCGGGCCATGAAAGAGGTCTACAAGGAGCTTCTGGTGGACGACAAGTTCCTGCCGGTGAAGTCCGCCCTGGGGCAGATCGGCCGGATGAAAGACCAGCTCATCAGCCCGGAGGAGGCGCTGGAGGCCCCGGAGAACACCAAGGCGGGCCTGGTGGCCAAGGTCTACGCCGCCTACGCCCGCCGGCTGAAAAGCGCCGGCGCCATGGATTTCGACGACCTCATCTACCACACCGTCTGCCTTTTGCAGCAGTACCGGGAGGTGCGGGAGTACTACCAGCAGAAATATCGCTATGTGCTGGTGGACGAGTACCAGGACACCAGTGTGGCGCAGTTCCATCTGGTGCGGCTGCTCACAAACCAGCAGCGCAATGTCTGTGTGGTGGGCGACGACGACCAGAGCATCTACCGTTTCCGGGGCGCCACCATCGAGAACATCCTGAACTTCGAGCAGCATTTCCCCGGCGCAAAGGTCATCCGGCTGGAGCAGAACTACCGCTCCACCTCCAACATCCTCCGCGCCGCCAACTGCGTCATCAAAAACAACCAGGGCCGCAAGGGCAAGACCCTGTGGACCGAGAACGGCGATGGCGACAAGGTACACTGCTTTACAGCAGAGAACGAGCAGGAGGAGGCCAGCCACATCGCCACGGTCATCGGCGCCCACCTGAAAGCGGGGGACAAGCTGCGGGACCATGCGGTGCTCTACCGGATGAACGCCCAGTCGAACCCCATCGAGACCTACTTTGCCCGGGCGGGTATTCCCTATAAGATCGTGGGCGGCCAGCGCTTTTACGACCGCAAAGAGGTCAAGGACATTTTGTCCTACATGTCCATCGTGGCCAACCCCGCGGACGATCTGCGTCTGCGGCGGATCATCAACGAGCCCGCCCGCAAGATCGGCGCCGCCACTCTGGACAGAATGGACGACATCGCTTCAGGGCTGGGCGTCAGCCTGCTGGAGGTGTGCGAGCACGCCGCCGACTATCCCGCCATCGGCCGGGCGGCGGTGGCGGTGAACGGCTTCTGGCAGATCTACCAAAAGCTGGTGGAGGCGGCGGACACCCTGCCGCTGGACGCCTTTGTCACTGCACTTTTGGACATCACCGGCTACAAGAAGATGCTGGAGGCGCTGGGGGACGAGGGGGCCTCCCGGCTGGAAAACATCGGCCAGCTGATCTCCAGCGTCAAAACCTACGCCGACCAAAAGGGCCCGGAGGCCAGCCTCTCCGGCTTTTTGGAGGAGGCGGCCCTGATCTCCGACCTGGACAACTACGACGAGGCCGCCGACGTGGTGGTGCTGATGACCCTGCACTCCGCCAAGGGGCTGGAGTTCGACTATGTGTTCATGGTGGGCATGGAGGAGGGCGTCTTCCCCAGCGAGCTGAGCCGCTTTACCGACGAGGACCTGGAGGAGGAGCGCCGGCTGTGCTATGTGGGCATCACCCGCGCCCGCAAAGAGCTGTATCTCTCCTGCAGCCAGAGCCGGATGATCTTCGGCCAGACCCGGCGCAACCGCCCCTCCCGCTTTTTGGAGGAGATCGACGCCGCCCTGCTGGACGGGCAGGGGGCCCGCCGTGCCTTTGGCTTTGGCAGCTTTGGCGGCGCGGCCGGCAGCGGCCTGGGCCGGCAGACCAGCGTCACCGGCTGGACGCCGTCCCCGCGCCCGGCCGCGGCGGCCGGCAGCGCACGCCCGGCCTTTGGCCCCACCGTGGGCGCGGCGCCCCGGCCTGCCGCCGGCCCGAAGCCTGTTTTCAAGCCCGGCGACCGGGTGGAGCACAAGGTGTTCGGTCAGGGCGTGGTGCTGAAAGCCACCCCCGCCGCCGGCGACACCATCGTGGAGATCCAGTTTGAAAGGGTCGGCATCAAAAAGACCATGGCGAACTACGCGCCCCTCACGTTGCTGGAGGGCTGAGAAAGGACGTGCGTTTATGCTTCGTGTAATGCTCATCGCCCACACCCCCGAGCCGGAAAAGGTGGTGGCCGCCGCGGCAAAGCTGTGCTATTCCAGCGCCGGCGTGGAGGACCTGCTGGCCGGCCTCACGCCGGAAAAAAGCCGGGAATTTGTGGAAAAGCTGGCGAAGCTGGGCCACGAGAGCCCCACCGAACACGTGAGCTTCACCTTTGCCATCGAGGGGGTCAGCCGCAGCCTGCTGGCCCAAATCACCCGCCACCGCATCGCCAGTTACAGCGTCCAGAGCCAGCGGTACGTGCGGCTGGACGAGTTCGAGTATGTCACGCCGCCCGCCATCGGGGAGGACGAACAGGCCTTTGCGGCGTTCCGTCAGGCCATGGACCAGCAGGGCGAGGAGTACCGGCGCATCGCCGCCCTGCTCAAGGACGGCCACATCCGCCGCCTGATGCAGCAGGGGCTCTCCGAAAAGGAGGCTGCCCGCAAGGCGGAGAAGCTGGCCATTGAGGACGCCCGCTTCGTGCTGCCCAACGCCTGCGACACCAAGATGATCGTCACCATGAACGCCCGCAGTTTGCACAACTTCTTCCGCCATCGCTGCTGCTCCCGGGCCCAGTGGGAGATCCGGGCCCTGGCGGAGGAGATGCTGCGCCGTGTTTACCCCATCGCGCCGGCCCTGTTTGCCATGGCCGGCCCCGCCTGCGTGAAAGGCCCCTGCCCCGAGGGGGCCATGAGCTGCGGCGAGGCGGCGGCCATGCGGGAAAAATACGCGACGCTGAAAAAGGAGGCGCTGGCCCGGTGAACGGCAAGCTGATCGTCATCGAGGGGCTGGACGGCAGCGGCAAGGCCACCCAGGCCGCCCGGCTGGCCGACGCCCTGAAAGGGCAGGGGAAAGATGTGAAGCAGATCACCTTTCCAAACTATGCCAGCGATTCCTCCGCCCTGATCAAGATGTATCTGGGCGGGCGCTTTGGCAGCCACCCGGACGATGTGAACGCCTACGCGGCCTCCGCCTTTTATTCGGTGGACAGGTTCGCCAGCTACAAGACCGATTGGGGCGGCTTTTACAGAGATGGCGGCATCGTCGTCTCCGACCGCTACACCACCAGCAACGCGGTGCACCAGTGCTCCAAGCTGCCAAAAGAGCAGTGGCCGGCCTTTCTGGACTGGCTGTTCGACTTCGAGTACAACAAGATCGGCATCCCCGCCCCGGACCTGGTGGTCTACCTGGAGGTGGACCCGGCGGTGAGCCAGCGGCTGATGACCGGCCGCTACCAGGGGGACGAGCGCAAAAAGGACATCCATGAAAAGGACCTCGCCTACCTTGCCCGCAGCCAGGCGGCGGCGGACTTCTGCGCCGGCACCCTGGGCTGGGCGCGGGTGCCCTGTACCCAGGGGGGCGGGATGCGCTCCATCGAGGCCATCCACGCCGACCTGCTCAAAACGATAAAGGAGATCTTATGACAGAATTCCACCCCATTTCCATCGACGACTTTTCCTGGGCCGCGCCGCTGATGCGAAGCGGCAGCTATATGTGCTGCGGCTACTCTTTCGTGACCCAGTTCATGTGGAGCAGGGCATTCAATACCCACATCGCCCGCCACGGCGACTATGTGCTGATCCGCAGCGACGTGGGCGAGGCCTGCTACTATCTCTGGCCCGCCGGCAGGGGGCAGGACGAACGGGAGGCCATCGAGGCCATGCGCCAGGACGCCCGGCGCCTGGGCCGTCCGTTCTTCCTCTATTCGGTGACGCTGGAGGACAAAAACCGGCTGGAGGCGTGGTATCCCGGCCAGCTGGTGATCACCACCGACCGGGCGGACTACGACTACCTCTACGAGCAGGCGAACCTGGCGGAGCTGGCCGGGCGGCGGTTTCAGAAGAAACGCAACCATGTGTCTCGTTTTATCCGTGAGAACCCCGACTGGGCGTTCCACCCGCTGACCAAAGAGGACCTGCCCGCCATCCGGGCGTTCAACGACGCCTGGAGCCAGCTGTATGAAAACAAGGATAACCCCGGCATCCAAACCGAGCACGCCGCCATCGAGCTGCTGTTCGAGCACTTCGACCGGCTGGACCTGCGGGGCGGCTACATCACCGCCGGCGGGCGGATCGTGGCCTTTTCCTTTGGCAGCCCCATCAACGACCGGGTGTTCGACACCCACGTGGAAAAGGCGCTGTACGACGTACAGGGAGCCTACAACATCATCAACCGGGAGATGGCCCGGAACGTCTGCGCCGGCTTTGACCTGATCAACCGGGAGGACGACGTGGGCGACGAGGGGCTGCGGGCGGCCAAGCTCTCCTACAGCCCGGACATCATCGAGCCCAAGTATCTTGTCGCCTGGAAAGACTGACGGCCCATGGCCGCAAACTGCGATCGAAGAGAGGGGGACTGCGCGTTGTACTGCGTGGCACAGCGGGAGGACTATCCCGCCCTGGCACAACTGTTCGCCCAGGTGTTCGGCGGGCCTGTGTCCTTTGCGGCGTCGGTGCTGGAGGACTTCGCCGGCCCGGACAACGTGTTCACCGCCCGGCAGGAGGGCATATGCACAGCGCTGCTGTGCGCGGTGCCGGTGACGCTGGACGGCCGGCGGGGGGCCTACTACTACGGCCTTGCCACCCGCCCCGAGGCCCGGGGCCGGGGCGTGATGACCGGCCTGATGAACTGGGCCGAGGAGGAACTGAAAAGGCGGGGCTGCACCTTTGCGGTGCTCATCCCGGCGGGGGCGAGCCTGTTCGGCTTCTACCAGGCCCGGGGCTTTGAAAAGGCCTTTGGCAAGCGGGTGCTGCGGCGGGCCATCCCCAACGACCTGTGGGCCCAGGCGGAGTTCGACACCGTCACCGCCAAGGGGCTGCAGGCGCTGCGCGCCCGGTATGCGCCGGGGGCAGTGACCCTGAACGACAAGGGCGTGGCGGCGGTGCTCACCGACCTGTACAGCGGCGGCATCACCACGGTGGCCACCGACCACGGCTACGGTCTGTTTTTCAAAAAGGGGGACACCCTGCGCTTCATCGAGCTCTTCGCCGACAGCGACCGCGCCGCCGAGACGCTGCTGAAAGCGGCCCGGCAGAAGACCGGCGCCGGGCAGGCGGTGGTGGAGCTGGGGGCGGAGCAGACCCTTTTCCTGGGCGAGGGAACGCCCGGGGACTATGGCATGATCCGGTTTTTCGGCCAGCCCTTTTCGGTGCGCGATGGCTACATGCGCCTGATGCTGGACGACGAGGAATAAAAAACACATACGAGGTGGACCAATGGACATGAGCAATCGACCCCAGCAGCGGCCCGAGGAAAACAGGCGCCGCCGGCGCGGCCCCAGCGGCTGCCTGATCGTTCTGATCTTGTTTGTGGTGCTGCTCATCGGCGGCGGCATCTACGGCGCGTCGGTGATCGGAGAGATCACCGGCAGGAACGTCACCACCGAGGAGGTGACGGTGACGGTGGAACAGGGCGAGGGCCCCACCACCATCGCCGGAAAGCTCAAGGAAGCGGGGGTCATCAAAAACCCCACCGTATTCCGGTACTATCTGCGCTACAAAGAGGCCGCCGGCAGCCTGCAATACGGCGAGTTCACCCTTTGCAAGGGCGCGGCCTATGACGACATCATCGAAACGCTGAGCCAGTATGTGAAGCGGGACACCATCACCATCACGTTCCCCGAGGGGCTCACCGCCCAGCGGATGGCCCAGCTGATGGAGGAGAACGGCCTGTGCACCGCCGAGGAATTCCTTGCCTGCGCCAACGGGGAGGATGGCTCGGATTTCAGCCAGTACGAGTTCTGGAACGAGATCCCGGACGATGAGAACATCTTCATGAAGTGCGAGGGCTATCTCTTCCCCAACACCTACGAGTTCTTTTTGGACGACACGGTGTACAACTATGTGAACACGTTCTACGCCGAGTTCGACCGCCAGCTCACCCCCGAGCTGCGCCAGCAGGCGGCGGACTGGGGCTTTACCCTGGAGGAGGCCATCACCCTGGCCAGCTTTGTGCAGGAGGAGGCGGGCAACGCCGAGGACGCCCGTGTCTCCGCGGTGTTCCACAACCGGCTGGCGGAGGGCTCGCCGTTCCCCCGGCTGGAGAGCAACGTGAGCAGCTACGTGCAGAACCCGGACGACAACAACTATATCTACAACTGGATCGCCCCCTACTACGGCGGCTGGGACAACATCCCCGCCAACATCTACGCCGCCTACAACACCTACGAGCTGGAGGGCCTGCCCGCCGGGCCGGTGTCCAACCCGGGCAGCGCGGCCATCAAGGCCGCGCTGAACCCGGACGAGGAGTATCTGGCGGAGAAATACTATTTCTTCGTCACCGACAAAAACGGCAAGTATTACTACGCCAAGACCATCGGCGAGCACGAGCAAAACAAGAGCATCGCGTTCTCGCAGTGAGCGAAAAGAGGGGGCGCTGAAAGGCTTCTTTCAGCGCCCCGTTTTATGAAAAGGAGTGTTTGTCATGCTGCCGGTGCCGGAACTGCTCAGCCCCGCGGGGGACCTGGAACGGCTGGAATACGCCCTGCGCTACGGGGCGGACGCGGTGTACGCCGGGCTGCCGGAATTCGGTATGCGCTCGGCGCCCCAGAACCTTACCCCGGAACAGCTGGCCGAGGGGGCGGCCCTCTGCCACGCCCGGGGCAAAAAGCTGTATCTCACCCTGAACACCCTGCCCACCAACGAGGAGCTGGCCGCCATCCCGGAGGCCATCCGGCAGGCCTGGGCCGCCGGGGTGGACGCTTTCATCGTGGCGGACCTGGGGGTGCTGTCCATGGTGAAACAGTACGCGCCGGAGGCGGAGATCCACCTCTCCACCCAGGCGGGCGTCACCAACTGGGCGGCCGCCCGCGCTGCCTGGGAACTGGGCGCAAAGCGGGTGGTGCTGGCAAGGGAGCTTACTTTGCAGCAGATCGCCGAGATCCGGGCCAACACCCCAGAGGAGCTGGAGCTGGAGGCTTTCGTCCACGGGGCCATGTGCATGAGCGTGTCCGGGCGGTGCCTGCTCAGCCAGTACCTGGCCGGGCGGGACGCCAACCGGGGCCAGTGCGCCCAGCCCTGCCGCTGGAGATATCATCTTGTGGAGGAGACCCGCCCGGGGCAGTACATGGAGATCGGCGAAACGCCCGAGGGCAGCTATATCCTCAACGCCAACGACCTGTGTACCGCCCCGTTCATCGACCTGATCTGCGCCGCCGGGGTGGACAGCCTGAAGATCGAGGGCCGGGCCAAGACCCTGTACTATGTGGCCAGCGTCACCAGCGCCTACCGGCAGGCGCTGGACGCCTTTTTGGCAACGCCGGCGGGGGAGGACTTCCTCTGCCCCGAGCGGGTGCTGGACGAGCTGGACCGCACCAGCCACCGCCGCTATTCGCCCGGCTTTTATTTCGGCCCCCAAAAGGCCCGGCAGGACACCGTCACCGGCGGCTATGTCCGCCGCTGGGAGTTTGTGGGGGTGGTGGAAAGCTGGCACGAGGGCTTGGCCAGGTGTACCCAGCGGGGCAAGTTCGCCCTGGGGGACCAGCTGGAGGCTCTGACCCCCACCGGCGAGGTGGTGCCCCTGGCCCCCGCCTGGCTCCGCACCGCCGAGGGGGAGGCCATCGACAGCACCCCACACCCGATGATGCTCTACACCATGCCCAGCGAAACGCCCCTGCCGCCCCACAGCCTGCTGCGAAAGCGGCTGACCGAAGAATAGCCAAGGGCCCCCAAGGCCCGCGACCCTGGAGGACCACATCCATGAAAAAACTGTCATCCCTTGTCCTGGCCGTCCTGCTGGCGCTGGCCTTGGCCGGCTGCGGTGGGGAGCCGCCCGCCACGACCCCCGCCCCTTTGCCCGACCCGCCCGCCGGCGAACAGGCCGCAGGCGCGGAGAGCGCGGATGCGGCCGGGGCATCCCGCACCTGGAGCAAGGAAGAGGTGCTGGAGCTCTTTGAAGCCAGCCGGGAAAAGAGCTGGGAGGCGGCGGCCTGCGTGCCCTTTTACGACCAGGCCAGCGGCCTGGCGGGCGCGGTGCTGTTCCAAAACGGCGACACCGGAACGGCCTGCGTGGCTTTTCTGGGGGCGGACGGCTCCTGCCGCATGGGCGGCACCGACGCCCAGCTGGCAAGCGAGCCGGCGCTGGAATACCTGGGCGACGGGGCGGTGTCCTTTAAAACGGTGGGAGAGGACGGCGACGCCCGGGATCACAGGATGAGCATCACCATCGAGGACGTCAATGTGACATTCAAGTCGGTGGACGAGCCGGTGAAATAACAAGCGCAAAAAAGCAGGCGCGAGCGGTCCAAAAGGGCCCTCGTGCCTGTTTTTTGCTACTTTTCTTCCGCCTCCCAAAAGGCGGCCAGTTGCTCCGTCAATTCCGCCGGGCCGTACAGGTAGCGGCAGTGCCGCCAGTGGGCGGGGAAGAGCTGGCGGTAGGCGGGGGCGGCGAACCGGTCGTCGATGAGCAGCACCACCCCCCGGTCGGCGGGGGTGCGGATGACCCGGCCCGCCGCCTGCAGCACCTTGTTGAAGCCGGGGAAGCGGTAGGCGTAGTCGAAGCCGTCGCCCCGGGTGTCGTCGAAATAGCGGCGGAGCATCTCCTGGCGGGGCCCCACCTGGGGCAGGCCCACCCCCACGATGGCCGCCCCGATGAGCCGGCTGCCCGCCAGGTCCACCCCCTCGCCGAACACGCCTCCCAGCACACCGAAGCCCAGCAGCGCCGCGTCGGCATCGGGGGAAAAGCGGGCGAGGAAGTCCTCCCGGGCGGTCTCGTCCATGCCCGCCTGCTGCACCAGCGTCTCCACCTGGGGGAACAGGCGGCAAAAGACCTCGTGTACCTGGGCCAGATAGGTGTAGCTGGGGAAAAAGGCGATGTAGTTGCCCCGCTGCCCCGCCACCAGGGCGTGCAGGTAGCGGGCGATGGCCTCCAGGCTCTGCTGCCGATCCCTGTATCGGGTGCTCACGTCGGCGGCGCAGAAAAGGCCCAGCCGGGCCGGGTCAAAGGGGCTGGGCAGCAGGGCGTTTTTCGCCTCGGTGCAGCCCAGGATGTCCCGGAAGTAGGCGGCGGGGGAGAGGGTGGCGCTGAACAGCACCGCGCCCCGCCCCTTGGCAAGGCTGGCGTCCACAAAGGGGGCCGGGTCCAGGCAGAGCTGGCTCACCCGCACCTCGGCGCCGTGGGCGCTCACCTGGGTGACGAAATGCTCGTCGTACCACTCGGCCACCCGCAGGTACTCCCGCAGGGCAAAATACAGCTCCAGCAGCTCCTCGCGGGCCTCGCCCTCCCGGTGCTCCTCCAGCCACTCCTCCAGCGGGCCGGCGGCCCGCTCCACCAGGCGGCGGAAGTCCTCCAGCGCCTCGGCGGAGAAAAAGGTGCGCTCCGGCTGTTCTTCGCACCGGCGCCGCAGCTCGATGAACGCCCGGTTGAGCCGGTTCAGGGCGGTCTTTGGCCGGCCCCGCCCCTTGCCCAGCAGTTTGACGCACCGGTAGACCTGGCTCTTTTCCAGGCTGGCCGAGTGCATCTCCCGGGCCCGGTCGGGCAGGTTGTGGGCCTCGTCCACCAGAAACAGATGGTCGCCCCCCGCCTCGAAAAAGCGCTTCAGGCTCACCACCGGGTCGAACAGGTAGTTGTAATCCCCCACGATCACGTCGCACCACAGCGATAGGTCCAGCCCGAACTCAAAGGGGCACAAGGTGTGCCGCCGGGCCAGCTCCTCCAGCCGGGGCCGGGTGAAGTCGTCCTCGTCCAGCGCCTGCCACAGCGCCTCCCGCAGCCGGTCATAGTAGCCGTTGGCGTAGGGGCAGGCCTCGGGGGTACACTCCCGCTTTTCCAAAAGGCACACCTTGTCCTTGGCGGTCAGGGTGATGCTCTTGAGGCGCAGGTCCGGCTGGCTCTGGCGCAGGCGGGCCAGGGCGCTTTCGGCGGCGGCGCGGGCGGTGGTGCGGGCGGTCAGGTAGAAGACCCGGCCCTCGCACCCGCCGGCCAGCACTTTCAGGGCGGGGAACAAGGCGCTCATGGTCTTGCCGATGCCGGTGGGCGCCTGGCAGAGCAGCCGCTGGCCGTCCCGCAGGGTCCGGTATACCGCCGCCGCCATCGCCCGCTGTCCGGTGCGGTATTCCTCAAAGGGAAAGGCGAGGGCCTGCAGGCTTTCGGTGCGCTGCTGCTGCCAGTCCCGGGCCCGCTTGGCCCAGGGGGCGTATTCCCGCAGCAGCCCGGCCATAAAATCCTCCAGCTCGCCGGCGGTGTACCGGCGGGTGAACCGGATGATCTGCTCCTCGTCCACCTGGAAGTAGGTCAGCCGCACGGCGATCTCCTCCAGCCCTTTCTGCCGGGCGTAGATGGCCGCGTACACCTGGCCCTGGGCCCAGTGTACCGGCTGCATCTCCTCGGTGATCTCCTCCAGCGGGGTGGTCACCGTCTTGATCTCGTCCACCGTGACAAGGCCGTTTTCGGCGAAGATGCCGTCCGCCCGGCCGTCGATCAGCCAGTCAAGCCCCTCCGCCTGGTATTCCTGCTTCAGATATACCTCCACTTCGTAGCCCTTGCCGGCGGCCCGCTGCAGGCGGCGGTGGATGCGGGCGCCCTCGGCGGCCCGGTCAAAGCCGGCGCCCCGGCTGTCGATGCTGCCCCGCTGCAAAAGGAACTCCACCAGTTCCCGCGCGGAGAGATGTACCCGGTCCATCCGGCCGCCCCCTTTCCACTTCCTTGCAAAGCAGGCGGGCAGGGTTGCCCCGCCCGCCTGCTGTTTATTGTACCACAAACCGCGCGCTGCTGCACGGTTTTGTCGCCGGCAAAAATGAAAAGGAGATCGGCTTTACAGGCCAAGCTGTGCCAGCAGCGCCGCCGTCTCTTTGTCCACGGCGGCAAAGTCGATGGCCGCGCCGTAGAGCGCCTCCAGCTCGTCGTGACTGGCCTTGGCCTCCCGCTGCATGGCGCTGGCCTGGGCCAGCAGCTCGGCGGCGGCGCGCCGGTCGAACCGCAGGCGCTTTTTCCGGCAGCGGAGCCGGTCCTTGTCTTCAAAGCGACTGCAATGGATGTTCTTCTGTCCCTCGAAGCCCATGGGATGCCACCGGTTGGAGGTGAGGAACGCCAGCCCCAGCTCCGGCAGGAACAGGTGTTCCGGGCCGCCGTCCCCCAGCGGGCAGGGGCAGGTGATGACCCGGCAGCCCCGGGCAAGGGCCAGCCGGCGCAGCTCCGCCAGCACGATGCCGCTGGCGTAGCCGTACTCGTCGTGGAACACCACGATCCTGTCCGCCAGAGCGGGCACGGTGCCGTAAAAGGTGAGCACGCCCTTGGGAGTCACCGCGCTGAGCAGCCGGATCTCCTCGTGGCCCTGGCCCTCGCCCCGGGGCAGCCAGCGCAGCGCCAGCCGGCCGGCAAAGGCGCGGGCCTTGGCGGCGTCGGTGGACCAGGCGGCGGTTTCCCGGCTGTCCCGCAACAGGCGGGCGGCGGCGGCGATGTAGCTGGCCGCCCGGTTTTGCAGCCCTTTGCACCGCAAAGAAAGGCGCAGGATCTGCCCGCGGCTGGCGGAAAGGCGCCCCAGGTCCATGGTGTGGTACAGGCTCACCACCCGCTCCACCGCGCCGGGGCAGGCGGGCTCCAGGGCGTGGGGCGGGGTTGCGTCCACCACCGCGGCCCCCGCATCGCCCAGGATGACCCCGTCCAGACTGTCCGGGTCGGAGGAGCAGTGGATGCGCTGCACGTTCGGCCCCGCCGCCTCGGCCACATGGCGCATCATGGTGCTCTTGCCGCACCCGGGGCCGCTTTTGATCAGATACATCTGCATGTCCGGCTCGTTTTCCAGCTGTTCAAAATAGCCCCTGAAGCCCTCCGGCCCCAGAGCGCCCAAAAAGAAATCCGCCTGCACGGTTTGACGTTTCATAAGACGATCCACCCCTTTCATTAGCCCATGGTATGCAAAATGGCCGCCCGCCGCCACACTGCGAGCGGTTTTTCTTTCCGGCTGTTGTACCATTGGAAAAACAACAGGGAAAGGGAGCGGGGAGATTGGATCGCTGTATGTTCGTTTTGCTCTTTATGACAGCCTTTGTGGCGCTGTGCTGTTTTCACGCCAGCGAGGGTCAGTGACCCGCCCGGCGACAAAAAAGGCCGGGGACCCGCATGGGGCCTCCGGCCACTGGGAAATACTTAATTTTTCGCGGGCACGATCTCCAGCCAGTAGCCGTCCGGGTCCTGGATGAAGTAGATGCCCATGGCGGGGTTCTCGTAGCAGATGCAGCCCATTTGGCGGTGCATCTCGTGGGCCGCCTCGAAGTCGTCGGGGGAAAAGGCCAGGTGGAACTCGCACTCGCCCAGGTCGTACTTCCGAGGGTGGTCCCGCAGCCAGGTGAGCTCCAGCTCAAAATCCCCCTCGTCCGCCGCCAGGTAGACGATGATGAAAGAGCCGTCCGCCGCCTCCTTGCGGCGCACCTCCGCAAGGCCCAGGGCCTGGCGGTAGAACTCCAGCGAGCGGCCAAGGTCGCTCACGTTGTAGTTCTCGTGGATCATGCGAAAGGGCATGGGAAAGCCTCCGTTCCTGTAAAGTAGATGGGCGTTACAGCATCTGCGCCCGCAGCTCCTCGCCGCTCAGGAGGCTGAGCAGGGCAGGGGGCACATCCAGCACGGTGAGGCAGCCCCGCCGGCCCGCCTGGTACATCCGCCACAGGGCCCGGGCGTAGGCCACCAGCACGCTGGAGGTGAACTCGGGGTTGGAGTCCAGGGTGAGCTTGTACTCGATCACATGGGTGTTCTCGCCGCCCGCGCCGGTCTTGCCCGAGCGGATCACCATGCCGCCGTGGGGTAGGCCCGCGTGGTCCCGCAAAAGCTCCTCCTGGCTGATGAAGTGAACGGTGGTGTCGTAGTCGGCGAAGTAGTTGGGCATCTCCTTGATCTCTTTTTCGATGCGGGCGGTGTCCGCGCCGGGTTTTGCCACCACAAAGCACTCGCGGGTGTGCTTTTGTCGGGTGGTCAGGGCGGGCTGGCTGCCGCTTCGCACCGCCTCCAGGGCGCTCTCCACCGGGATGGTGTACTGCCGTGCGTCCTGCACCCCCTCGATGCGGCGGATGGCGTCGGAGTGGCCCTGGCTCACCCCTTTGCCCCAGAAAGTATAGCTTTCGCCCTGGGGCAGTACCGCGGCGGCGTAGACCCGGTTCAGGGAGAACAGGCCCGGGTCCCAGCCCACCGAGATGAGGCCCAGGGTGCCCGCGTCGGCAGCGGCGGCGTTTACCGCGGCGAAGTGTTCGGGGATGTGGGCGTGGGTGTCGAAGCTGTCCACCACGTTGAACCACCGGGCCAGGCGGGGGGTCTGCTCCGGCAGGTCGGTGGCGCTGCCGCCGCAGAGGATCATCACGTCGATCTTGTCTTTCATCTCCGGGGCCTTTTCGGCGGCCAGCACCGGCACGCCGGGGGTGACCACCCGCACGCTTGCCGGGTCGCGGCGGGTGAACACCGCCGCCAGTTCCATATCCGGGTTCTGGGCCACCGCGTGTTCCACGCCCCGGCCCAGGTTGCCATAGCCCATGATACCAATGCGAATCATTGTTTCTCCTCCATTCAAAAAGGAACGTTCCCGGGCCCCGCGCGGCGCTGACCCCGGGCGGGGCGTGTCCCGCCGCAGGGCCGCCTCCGGGCCCGACTCTACTAAAAATACCACATTCCCGCCGCCGGCACAAGGGGAGACGGGTCACAAAACGGGATGCAGGCTGCTGGCCAGAAACGCCCGGGTCTTCTCGCTGGCCGGGTGGGCGAACAGCTGTTCCGGCGCGCCCTCTTCCTCGATGACGCCGTCCGCCATGAAGATCACCCGGTCGGACACATTGCGGGCGAATTCCATCTCGTGGGTCACCACGATCATGGTGGTGTCGGTGCTCTTCAGCCCCTTGATGACCCGCAGCACCTCGCCGGTGAGCTCCGGGTCCAGGGCGCTGGTGGGCTCGTCAAAGCACAGGATGTCCGGCTGCAGCGCCAGCGCCCGGGCAATGGCCACCCGCTGCTGCTGGCCGCCGGAGAGCTGGTAGGGGTAGTGGTCCAGCTTGTCCGCAAGCCCCACCCGGGTGAGCAGCGCCGCCGCCTTTTCCCGGTTCTCCGCCGCCGCCTGCCGGGCTCCCGCCCGGTCCAGCCGCTCTTTCGCCAGCAGGTCCATGGCCAGGGTCACATTGCCCAGGGCGGTGTACTGGGGAAACAGGTTGAAATTCTGAAACACCAGCCCGAAGTGGAGCCGCCGCTGGCGCACCGGCTGGGCGCAGGCGGGGCCCCAGAGCTCCTGGCCGTTTACATACAGTTCGCCCGCGTCGGGGGTCTCCAAAAAGTTCAGGCAGCGCAGCAAGGTGGTCTTGCCGCTGCCGGAGGACCCGATGATGGACAGCGCCTGCCCCTTTTCCAGCGTGAGGTCCACGCCCTTGAGCACCTGCACGCCTCCAAAGGACTTTTTCAGCCCCTTAACTTCCAGGATCGCCACGCCATTCACCCCCTGTAATAGTTCAGCTTTTTCTCGGCCCAGCCAAAGAGCAGGGTCAGCCCGCCGTTGAACACCAGATAGAACACGCCGGTGTAGAACAGCGGCCAGAGCAGCGCCCGCTGGGCGGTGATGTCCTGGGCGGCGCGGATGACCTCGCCCACGGCGATGACCCGGGCGAGGCTGGTGTCCTTGACCAGGGTGATGACCTCGTTGCTCATGGGGGCCAGGATGCGCTTGACCACCTGCAGCAGCACCACCCGGCGGAAGATCTGGCCCCGGGTCATGCCCAGCACCTGGCCGGCCTCCCACTGGCCCTGGGGGATCCCCTCGATGCCGCCCCGGTAGATCTCGGAGAAGTAGGCGGCATAGTTGATGATGAACGCCACCAGCACCGCCGCCACCCGGTTCTCCACCGGCATACCAAAGGCGAGGCCCGGCACGTAAAACACCACGATGACCTGCAGCATCAAAGGGGTGCCCCGGATGACCCAGATGAACAGGCGGGTGAGCCAGCGCAGTGGCCAAAAGCGGCAGATGGAGCCAAAGCACACCAAAAGCCCCAGCGGCAGCGCCGCGGCCAGGGTGCCGGCGAAGATCAGGGCGGTGGTCTCAAACCCTTTCAGCAGTTCCAGAGTGACGTCCCAAAACGACATTGGCGGATGCTCCTTTTCTCGGCCCGGCAAAGGCCGCCTTTACGCAAATTCGCGCCGCCCGGGGTCCGTTCGCCCCGGGCGGCGTGGGATGTTGTCTGCATGTTACGCCGACGGCTCCAGCGTCACCAGCACAGAGGGATACTTCTCCGCCAGCGCGGCCACGGTGCCGTCGTCCGCCAGCTGCTGCAGCGCCTCGTTGATCTTGCCGGCGGCGTCGCTGCCCTTGCGCAGGCCGATGGCGTACTCCTCTTTCGAGAGTTCCACGCCCTCCACCACCATCAGGTCGGCGTAGTCGGTGCCCTCGCCCACCGAGGCGTAGGCCATCACCGCGTCGATCACCGCCACGTCCGCGGTGCCGGACTTCAGCTCCAGCAGGGTGTCCCGCTGGGCCTGCACGGTGGTGAGCTGGGCGTTTTTCAGCGTCTCGTCCGCCTCCACGCTGATCTGGCCGGCGCTGCCCGCCTCCGCAACGAGCTTCGCGTTTGCCATGCTGGCAAGGTCGGTGTAGACATCCGCGTTGGCCTTGTTGATGACGCACACCTGCATATTGGCGCTGTAAGACACCGAGAAGTCCATGTTCTCTTTCAGCTCGTCGCTCACGGTCATGCCGTTCCAGATGCAGTCGATGTTTTTGCTTTGCAGCTCAAAGACCTTTTGGTCCCAGTCGATCTCCACGAACTCCGGCGTGACGCCCAGCTTTTCGCACACCGCCTCGGCCAGCTCGGTGTCGAAGCCTATGAGCTTGTCCGGGTCTTCCGGGTCGTAGTAGTTCATGGGCTCGAACAGGGTGATGCCGATCTTCATAACGTCCTTTTCCTGGATGTAGGACCAGTCCGACTCGCCGCTCTGGCCGCAGCCGGAGAAAAGACCCACCGCCAGCAGCGCGGCCAGCAGCACGGAGAACAGCTTTTTCATGGTGATTCCTCCCTCACATTTTGCTTCATCACTTTATCATGATAAATGAATATAGCACAAAAAGCCGCCGATTGCAAGGCCCCGGCCCGCCGCCGGCGCAAAATCTGTGTTCCCCACAACAAAGGGGCGGTTTGTCCGGCGCGGCTTGTGCGAAAACACAAAACGGGCCCCCGCGCCAGGGCGGGGACCCGTTGGATGGAATGGGCTTTTGGCGGTTCAGCGGGCGTCCAGCGCCTCCAGCGCCTGGGGTACCAGCACCGCCAGCTCCTTTTGCCACCAGGGCCAGTCGTGGCTCACGTCGAAGCCCCAGAGGTCCAGGCTGGCGGGCAGGGCCCGCTTTTCCAGCGCGGCGGCAAAGGCGCGGGTCTCGGCGGCGAACCGCTCTTCATAGGGGCCCTGGCCGCAGCAGAGCAGCAGGGGGCCGGCGTATTCCGGCAGGCGGGCGGCGGGGATCAGCCGCACCGCGTCCGCCGGGCTGTTGCGCAGCGTCAGGTCGTCGGCATAGTCGCCGAACCAGCCCCGGGCGGTGTAGCTGCCGGAAAGGCACACAGCCCCGCAGAACAGCTCCGGGCGGCGCAAGTACAGGTTGGCCGCGTGCCCCGCCCCCAGACTTACCCCGGCGGCCAGCAGTTTGCCGCCGGCACAGCCGCATATTTCCAGCGCCCGGGGAGCCAGCTCCCGGGTGAGGTAGCAGAACCACCGCTCCTGCATCTCGGCACGCCGGCGGCCCTCGCCGGCGGCCATCCAGCTCTCGCCGTCCACGCTGTCGGCGCAGACAAGGCGCAGCCGGCCGGCGTCGATCAAAAAGGCCAGCGCCGCCGCAAGGCCCCGGTCCTCCCAGTCGTAAAAGCGGCCGCCCTCGGCGGAAAAGGCCAGGCAGGGCTGCCCGGCGTGGCCGTAGACCTTGAATTCCATCTCCCGCTTGAGGTAGACGCTGGGTTCTTTGAAGTACTGTGTTTGCATTGTTCGTGTCGGCCCCCTTTGACCATCACAACTTTTAATAAGTATAGCAGATATGGCGCGGCGGGACAAGGCGTTTGCCCCCTCTTGACAAAACATCCGCAAGGGGTACAATATGCTACAAATTCCGCAAGGAGATGTATGCTCTAAGTGACTTCTTAATCATGGTTTTTGTCATGGTTAATGAAGCAGTCGCTTAGAGCATTTTCATTTCAGGAGGTACAGCCATGAGAAACGAGAAAATCACCCCACTGTATGAGCGTTTGAGCCGCGATGATGAGTTACAGGGCGAGAGTAACTCCATATCGAACCAGAAAAAGATGTTAGAGGACTACGCCCGTCGGAATGGGCTGCCGAACCCCACCCACTTCACCGATGACGGCGTATCGGGAACCCGCTTTGACCGCCCTGGCTTTCTAGCGATGATGGAGGAAGTCGAGGCCGGACGAGTGGAGGCCATTGTTATCAAAGACATGAGCCGCCTGGGGCGCGACTATCTGAAAGTCGGCCAGGTCATGGAGATTTTGCGGCAGCGCGGTGTCCGGCTGATCGCCATCAATGACGGTGTGGACAGTCTGAAAGGCGATGATTAAGCAGAAGGAATGGGAAGAACGCTACAACGCCAAACGCAAGGCCCAAGTGGAGGCAGCAAAGGCCGCGATCCGGGCCGAGGACATGGAAAAAGGCATTTTTATCCCCGTCAGCCAGTTACCCAAGCAGGAGCCGCGCAAGGCCACCTTACCGGCCAGCGCCGCAGTTTAATCATCACAGTGCAAAGGAGGACGAACATGAACGAATTGACTTACACCCGCTGCGGGGATTACTACATCCCCGACCTGAAACTTTCCGAGCAGCCGGAGGCCCCCATCGGCAAGTATGGCCGTATGCGGCAACGCTACCTGAAGGAACATCGGCCCGTCCTTTACAGCAGCTTGATCTTGAGCGAAAAGCTGTACCCGCACCTGTTGGAGATTGACCGGGCGGCGCGGGAGCGCATGGATGCCATGCTGCCCCGTATGATGGAGGCGGCGGGCGTCACTGAGGAACTGAAAGTCCGTGATCCCATGCGCTGGGTGGGGCTGAT
>DXAC01000076.1 GCA_019117205.1 Candidatus Allofournierella merdigallinarum
CCAGGGCAGCACCAGGCGGAAGAACTGGTCCCGGGCAGAGCGCACGGGGCCGATGTCCGGGATATCGTTGTAGTCGGTGAACAGGGCCATGAAGCGGGTGATGCCGCCCTCCACCTTGATCTCGAAGAGCACATCCGCCGCCGAAAGGCCGCGCTGGGGCCGGCAGGTCTGGATGTTGTTCACCATCACCGCGGTGATGCGCTGGCCCTCGGCGTAGTCGGCGTCCTTTTCGTAGCCGGTGAGCACGTTGGCCTCGTAGGGCACGGGGGTGGGCGCGGGGGCGACAGCGTCGCCGGACCCGCCGGCTGCCCCGCCGGCCGCGGGCGCCTCGCCGCCGCAGCCGGCGAGCAGGCTGGCCGACAGGGCCAGGCACAACAGAACACACAACAAACGTTTCATGGGATTTGTTCCTCCTTGTTCAGCGGGTCGTGGCGGTGCGCCGCCCGGCAGCCTCCCGGGGGCGGCGCTCATTGCAAAGGGACGCGGGCGTCCACGCTGGCGTACCAGTTCGCCTTGTCCATCAGATAAAAGTCGGTGGCGTAGTAGGAGCTGGTCTCCTCCAGGCCGGCGGGGCCGGTGATCTTTGCGGTGCGGAGACTCTCGCCCAGGGGGATGACGAAGTGGCCCGCCGTTTCACCGGCCACCTCGTAGGGCACGCCGTAGCTGCTGCGCAGGGTGACCTCCTGCCAGCTGCCGTCCGCCAGATCAATGGCGTAGGTGCTGCCAAAAACGCCGCTGCCGTCCGCTTTCTTTTCGGTGCAGGCGAGCAGCAGCTTCCCGTCGGCAAAGCAGCCGTCCTCCGCCACCTGGCCGCCGTAATAGGGCACGCTTTCCGCCACCGTCTGTTCTTCGCCGGCGCGCAGGTCGCGGCAGGTGAGCCGGGCGGTGCGCTCGCCCGCGGGCTCCAGGATATAAAGATACTGCCCGTGGGAGAAAGCGACGGCGTGGGGCGCGGGCTCGTAGTCGTTTGCCATCTCGCCGCTGGCCGCGTAGTGGAACAGCTGGGTCTCCTGGCCGGTGGTCACATCCACCTCGAACACGTCCGCCGCCACGCTGGTGTAGGAGTCGTTGTTGTGCTCCAGCACCAGCTTCTGGTCGTAGGCGCCCAGCAGGATGGTGGGCTGGTCGTACTGCTTGAGTTTTTCCAGCGTGCCGTCCGAAAGGCGCGCCTGATACAGGCACTTTACGCCGCTTTGGGTGGCGGGGTCCACCTCGCTGGAGAGAAAGTAGACATAGTCGTCGCTGGCTGCCATGGCAAGGTCCACCAGGCCGTTCTGATATTCCATGCAGAGGGTGCGCCCCGCGCCGCTGGCCTCCATGCGGTAGAGCCGCACGGCGGGGTACTGCCCGCCCGACGGGTCCTCGGTGGAGGAATAAAGATAGAGGGGCTGCGCCGGGTTTTGTTCGTCCAGCAGCAGATAGAGCATCCCCGGGGCCCAGGCGGTGCAGCTGTCGTCGGTGTGGGGGCACTCGGGCCGGGCGCACAGCGGCACCGACTGGCCGCTGGCCTCCTCGTAGTAATACACCACGTTGGGCGAGCTGCCGCCCAGATAGTAGACCCCCTGCGCCCCGGCGGCCACGTCGTCCCGCTTGCCCAAAAACCGGATGGGGGAGGCCGCCTGGGCGGGAGCCTGGGGCTGGCTCTCGGGCGGCTTTGCGCTTTGGGACGCGGGCGCGCGGGCGCAAGCGGCAAGGGCAAAGGCAAGGGTCAGCGTCATCAGCAATGCCAGCGTTCGTTTCATGTTGTTCTCCTTTTGTGTTTATTCCCATCTTGCCTGCAGCCGGTCCGCACACAGCCAGCAGACCGCCGCAGCCAGAACGAGCAGCATAAGGCCCGCCGCGCCGTCGCCGGGGCGGCGCAGCAGCTCCGCCAGGTGGAACAGGGGATACACGCCCACCCAGCGCAGGGGCCACAGGCCGCTCAAAGCCAGCAGGGGCGGCAGGCAAAAGACAAGGGCCGAGAGGAACAGGGCGCTGAGGGCGCTGCCCAGCGCTTCGGAAAGATACAGGGTCACCGCCGCCATGCCCAGCACCGCCGCCAGGCGGGCGAGGGCCGCCAGCGCCAGCACCCCGGCAAGGGGCAGCCAGCCGGGCAGATGCAGATAGTCGGAAAGGCTCATGGCCGGGGCAAGGGGGGCGGGCAGGCCGTAGTCCCGCAGCACCACCACCAACCGGGGCAGCCCCACCAGCGCCCACACCAGCACCGCCGCGCCGCCGGCGGCCAGCAGCTTCGCGTCCACCGTTTTCCGGCGGCCCAGGGGGGTGGCCATCACCACCCGCTTCATGCCGCCCCGGTGCTCAAAGGCGAACAGGCCCGCGAAACAAACGCTGGCCAGCGCCCCGGCGGCAAGGGTGTCCCGCAGGTCGCCGTCGCCGGTGAAGCAGAACAGCGCCTCCCAGCCGCTCTCGTACACCAGCTGGGCGCCGGGGTGCTCTTTGAGATAGGGCAGGTTTCCGTAAACGATGCGGTCGAACACCTCTTTTTTGCGGGTAAGGCCGTAGTAAGCGCCCATCTGGAACTGGTAGTCCTCCGTTGTTATTTCGCCCGCGGCCAGCGCCCGGTCCAGCTGCCGGATGGGCTCAAATTCCCGGTCCTGCTCCAGCAGCCACTGATAGGCCGCCTGGTCGTAGGGGCCGGAGAGGTGGGTCATGTAGTACTGGTAATAGATCTCCTCCGCGTTGATGAAGCTTTTCGTCTCGGCGGCTTGCCATGCCTGGCAGCCCGCAAAGACGGCCAGCACCGCCAGCGCCCCGCAGCCCAGGGCCAGCTTGCGGGCCTCCTGCCGCCGGACGGTGGTGGGCCGGGTGCGGGAGTGGCCCGGATGCAGGCCGGCAAAGGCGGGGGCGGGCAGCAGCGCCGCCCGGCAGAACACCAGGCAGAAAGCGGCCAGCAGCGCCGCGCCCCACAGCGCCGCGGCGGCCCACTCCACCAGCGGCAGCGGGATGGGGTGGCCGAACCAATAGAGGTTGCGGTAGCCGCCCAGCAGCTCGTTCGTGCGCAAAAGGCTTGCCAGGTTCGCGTATTTCACCACATTCAGCCGGCTCGTGGCGGGGATGGCCTGCCGGATGAGCCACTGGGCCGCGGGCAGCGCCAGGCCGGCGCACCAGCCCGCTGCCGCCCGGCGGCAGGCCAGCGCCGCCAGCAGCACCCACAGGCCCATCACAAAGGCCCCCGCCCACTTGGCCAGCAAAAACAGGCCCAGGTACTGCCCCACGGTGATCTTCATGGTGCAGCGCATCAGGGCGGGCACGCTCTGGATGCTGCGGCCAAGGGGCCCCAGGCCGAAGGTGAGCTGGCAGTAGGCCAGGTTCACCCCGTAGAGCAGCGCCACCACCGCCAGCAGGCTGAGCGCCAGGGCCCCCAGCTTTGCCGCCGCCGTTTTCAGCCGCCCGCCGGGGGCGGCGCGCACAAAGGCCAGCATACCGCTGTCCCGCTCGGCGCGGATGAGGAAACTTGCCAGCAGCACCATGGCCGCCAGCAGGATCAGGTCGGTGAACGGGTAGTCCAGGGCGGTGTACAGGCCCTTTTGGGGAAAGTAGCCGATCTCTAGGCCGCCCATGCCGGCGTAGGCCGCGGCGGTCTTTTCGATGTTTTCCAGGTCGTAGCCGCTTTGGGAGTTTTGAAAGATGGAGATGCCGGAAAGCTGCTTTGCCTTGGCCTGCACCTCCTCCAAAAAGGCCGGGTAGCCGGCCACCGTGTCCAGCTCCGCCTTTACGGCGGTGAGAAAGACCACCTCCCGGCCCAGGTCCCCGGTGTACAGGGCGTAGCTTTTGTGCTGATAGATCTGCTCGTACTGTTCAAAGAGTTCGGGGTACTGGGCGCGGGGGTCGGTCATGTAGCCGTATTGGGCGTTCAGGGCGTAGTCGAAAAGCAGCTGCCCCACCTGGTAAACGCCCCGGGCGGTGTCCAGCTTTTCGTTGATGAATACCTGCTGCTCGCCGGTGGAAAGGCCCCGCAGCTCCCGCCCCACCGCCCGCCAGGCGGCGGCGGGGGCCGCGCCGCCGACGGGCTTTGTGCCGGTGTAGAGCAAAAACAGGTTGGCTGCCGCCAGCACCCCAAGGCAGAGGGCGGCGATCCGCCGGCCCCAGACCTTTTGCAGCTCCGCCAGAAGAAGCCTCATGGGCCGCCCTCCTCCCCAAAGACGCGCAGATACACGTCCTCCAAATTCCCGCCGGGGGCGTACCGGGCCACCAGGTCGGACACCGGGGCCTGGGCCACCAGCCGGCCGTCTTTGAGTAGCAGGATCTCCCTTGCCACCGTCTCCACATCGCTGACCACGTGGGTGGCCACCAGGATGATGCGGTCTTCGGCAAGGCCGGCCAGCAGCCGGCGCAGGCGCACCCGCTCCTTGGGGTCCAGGCCGGCGGTGGGCTCGTCCAGGATGAGCAGCTGCGGATCGCCCAGCAGGGCGCTGGCCAGCAGAAGCCGCTGCTTCATGCCGCCGGAATAGGCGGCCAGGCGCTTGTCCAGCTCGTCGGAAAGGTTCACCCAGTCCGCCACCCGCGCCACCTGGGCGGCCGTCTCTTTGGCCGGTATCTCTTTCAAAGCGCAGAGGTAGGCCAGAAAGCGGCGGCCGGTGTAGCTGTCGTACAGGCCCTGCTGCTGGGGCATGAAGCCCAGCGCCCGGCGAAAGCCGGCGCCCGCCGCCCGGGCGCTTTTGCCCCGCCAGAGCACCCCGCCGCCGTCCGACGCAAGGCCGCCGGTGACGATGCCCAAAAGGGTGGATTTGCCCGCCCCGTTGGGCCCCAGCAGGCCGTAGAGCCCGGGGGTAAGGGTGAAGCTCACCCCCGCCAGCGCCTGCTTTTTGCCCGCCGGGCGGCCGAACCGCCCCGGCAGCGGGTAGCTCTTTTTCAGTTCTTTCACCTGCAAAACCGGGGCGTTCGTTTCCATGGGGGCCTCCTGTGTTTCGTTTATTCGGGCAGTTTGGAGTTCAGGTAATCCTCCCAGCTGCACACCACGTATTCGTAGCGATCGAAGCTGTAAAGGTCGTTGCCGGCGTAGCGGGGCACCTCCAGCACCGCCCGCTCGCCCACGGTGCCCATCAGCCGGACGGGATAACCCCGCACCGGGTCGTACAGCGTGATCTCGCGGACTTCGCCGGTTTCGGGGGAATAGGCCCAGTGGTAAACGTCCAGCGTGCCGCCGGCGGGGCCGGTATACAGATCGAACAGCAGCGTGCCGTTGTGCTTGCTGGCGGACATGATGTAGCCGTCCTCGCCGATGGACAGGTCCAGGTCGTACTCGCTGTCGGCGCCGGTGGCCAGGTCCCGGGCGGTGAGGTGGATCCTGCCCTGCCGGGCGCTGAACAGGTACAGGGTGTCGTCCGCCACCAGCTCCCAGTATTCGTCCTGGCCCCAGTCCAGCAGGTCGGTGACCTCGCCGGTGGCCGGGTCCACCGCTTTCAGGCAGTGCCGCTGGCCCATAAAGGCCTGCTGGATGGCCGACTCGTCGCTGCCCGGCGCCGCATCCAGCGGGGAGCCGCTGATGGTCTTGATCAGCAGCTTGCCGCAGGCGACTCCCACCAGAAAGGTGCTGTTGTCCACTTCGCACAGGTCTGTCAGACTGCCCTGGGTCAAATTCAGCCGGGCCAGGCTCATGGTGGGCACAGCCCCCTGGTAGGTGGCCAGCAGGAAGTAGAGGTTCTCCCCGTCGCCGGCCACGCTGCCGCCGAACTCCTGGTTCGCTTCAAAAGTGTACACCGTGCGCCGGCCGGAGCCGTCCGCCTCCATCAGGTCCAGCTGGGCGGGCTGGGGCTCGTCGCCGCCGCTTATGCTGCCGAACAGCAGCCCCAGCCGCCCGCCGGTGAACACCACGCTGGGGGTGCGCGAAAAACAGGCCGGGCAGGCGTCTGAGTCGTGGGTGCAGCTGGGGCTGGAGCAGAGCACGATGTCCTGGCAGCTGGCCCCGTCGATGAAGTGCAGGTTTGCGTGATCGGCGCCGTTTTCGGCGGGCGCAACGTAATAGTAGCCGAGCTCGCCCTCGGCTCCCCGACCGATGCTGTCCGGCGAGTCGGAGAGATACTCCAGCTGCCCGCCGCCCCCGTCGCCAAGAGGCGCGGCGGCAGGGGCGGAGGGCGCGGAGGCGGGGTCGGCGGCTTCGCCGCAGCCCGCCAGCAGCAGGCAGGCGGCCAGGAGGGCGCAGGCAACGGATCGTTTCAACATGGTGGTTCTCCTTTCGATTCACGAGATGCGGGCCACGGCCCGGTAGTTCGCCGTGCCCGCCCAAAAATCCCGGGCGCTGATGAGGGCAAAGTCGTAGTCCACCGTGTCCTCGCCGTAGGTCACGCCGTCCGGGCCCGGGGTCCGGGTGGTGTGGTACGAGC
The DNA here is from genome assembly GCA_019117205.1 of Candidatus Allofournierella merdigallinarum. Classification (GTDB taxonomy): domain Bacteria; phylum Bacillota; class Clostridia; order Oscillospirales; family Ruminococcaceae; genus Allofournierella_A; species Allofournierella_A merdigallinarum. Next base: position 6,324 of record DXAC01000076.1, read on the forward strand.
GGCTGGGCGATACCAGGTAGTTTTCTCCCTGGCGGGCAAAGATCTCCAGCATCCGCATCTTGTCGTTGGCGTCGGTGCTCTGTGCCTGCAACGGCTGGCGGCGGGCCCCGCCCGCAAGGTCGATGAGCCAGTTGTGGTAGCCGTCCGCCTCCGCCACCTGTACCACATAGCCCTGTTCGGTCACCCCTGTCAGCTGGAGCCATTGGGGCTCGCACTGGTCCAGCAGGTCGGTGGCAAGCTGGGTGACGCTGCCGTCGGCCACCGAAACGACGCGGATGGCCCCGGTGGCCTCGTCCATACGGCACAGCGTCCCCTCGCCCACGGCGGCGGCCATCTCCCCGCCGGCGGCGTCCAGCTCCCGCAGGGCGTTTGTGTCCACATCGTAGGCGGCATAGTAGTTGCGGCCCGACCCGGACTGCAAAATGAGCTCCCGGCCCCAGGTCCCCACGATGCGAAGTTCCGGCCGCTGCACCGACTCGTCGGCGCGCACCGCGCCGGTGGCAAGGTCGATGGCGACGATCTTCTGCGTCGCCTGGCCGCGGGCGTCGTCGTAGGAGGTGACGATGGTGTACAGCGTCTCGCCGTCGGCGGCGGGCAGGGAGGAGAAAGCCTCCGCCGCGCCGAACGCGGCCAGCTCCCGCCGGCCCGAGCCGTCCGGGGCGCAGACCTCCACCCGGGGCAGGGCCGCGGCCCCGTAGGTCGCAAAAGCCCAATCGGACCAGGGCGAGCCGGCGTGGATAAGGAACAGGGCGCCCGGCCCGGCAAAGACGCTCAGCCCGGTGCCGCCCCAGGCGAACCAGGCCGGGCAGCTCTCGTCGGCGTGGGCGCAGTTGGGCTGGCTGCAAAGGGCCATGTCCTGCAGGGCGGCGTAGTCCACATAGCGCAGCAGCCGGTCGCCGTTTTCCCGCGTGGCGATGTAGTAGTAGCCCGCCTCGCCGCCGCTGCCATAGGCGGAGCACGGGGCGAGAAAGACCAGCGCGCCGCCCGTTTCGGCGGCGGGGGGCGCGGTTTTCGCCGCCGCGCCGCAACCTGCCAGCAGCAGGCAGACGGCCAGGGCGGCGCAGAAAAGGAAATGTTTCATGGCGGGCCTCCTGGAAAAGACGGGGCAGGGGGCCGGCGCCCCTGTCCTCTGGGCCCAGTGTAGCACGGCGGGCGGAGAACACTCTACCATGGGGCTGTATGTTTGTTGTATCGGAACTGTAAAACCCGCGGGGCAAAAAAGAGCGGGCGCGGACCGTTTTCGGTCCGCGCCCGCGCGCGATAAAAAAGCGGATTTACCAGGGGGTGAGCTCCAGATACAGGTCTTTGTACTGCCGGGCGGAATTCTCCCAGGAGACATCCTTGGCCATGTCCCGCTGCACCAGCTCGTCCCAGTGCCAGCGGTCAGTGAAATACAGGGTCTTGGCCCGGTTGATGGCGTCCAGCAGCAGGCCGGCCTCGTACCGGTCGAACGTGAAGCCGTTGCCGCCGCCGGTGTACTGGTTGTAGGGTTCCACCGTGTCCTTGAGGCCGCCGGTCTCCCGCACGATGGGCAGGGTGCCGTAGTGCATGGCGTTGAGCTGGGTCAGGCCGCAGGGCTCGAACCGGCTGGGCACCAGCAGGGCGTCCGCGCCGGCGTAGATGCGGTGGGCCCGGGCCTCGTCGTACTGGATGCAGGCGCTGAACATGCCCTTGTAGGCGTTTTCAAAATAGCGGAAAGCGTCCTCGTACTGCTTGTCGCCGGTGCCCAGCACGATCACCTGGGTGTTGCCGTCCATCACCTGGGGCACGATGGCGTTCACCAGGTCCAGGCCTTTCTGGTTGGTCAGCCGGGAGATCAGGCCGATCACCAGCTTGCCCTCGTCCTGCACAAGGCCCAGCTCCTCCTGCAGCGCCCGCTTGGCCAGGGGCTTGCGCTCCAGCACGTTGGACAGGCTGTAATTCACCGCCAGAGCCCCGTCGCTGGCGGGGTCCCACATGCCGTAGTCGATGCCGTTCACAATGCCCCGCAGCTTGCCGCTGTGGTAGCGCAGGTGCTCCTCCAGCCCCTCGCCGTACTCCGCCGTCTGGATCTCGGCGGCGTAGGTGCCGCTGACGGTGGTGATCCGGTTGGCGTAGGCCAGGCCGCCCTTGAACATGTTGGCGTCCACGTAGTTCTGCTTGAGCGCCCCCATGTGGAACACATAGTCCGGCAGGCCGGACCAGTAGCGGATGGTGGGGATGTTGTAGATGCCCTGGAAGCGCAGGTTGTGGATGGTGATCACCGTTTGGGCGTGGCCCACCGGGGAGTCCTGGAACAGGGTGCGCAGATACACCGGCACCAGGCCCGCCTGCCAGTCGTGGCAGTGGATGATGTCCGGGATCCAGTTCATGTAGTTCAGCGCCGCCAGCGCCGCCTTGGAGAAGAAGCAGTACTTGGGGATGTCGTCCACCAGGTTGGTGTAGGGGTTGCCGGAGGAGAAGAACTCCTGGTTGTCGATGAAGTCATACACCACCCCGTCGCAGATGTACTCCATGATGCCCACGTAGTAATTGCGGCCGGTCTCGCCCAGGTCCATGTAGAACTCGCCCCGGTAGACCATCTTGTCCTGGTACTTCTGGGGGATGCAGGCGTAGCGGGGCAGGATCACCCGCACGTCGCAGTTGAGCCGCACCAGTTCCCGGGGCAGGGCGTACATCACGTCCCCCAGGCCGCCCGTTTTTACAAAGGGGTGGCACTCCGAGCCGATAAAGGCCACGCTGCGCCGGGGCAGGTCCGTCTGCACCACCGGGCCCTGGGGCGCTGCGGCCTCGGGGGCGGGGGCGGCCGGCTGCGCCGGGGCCACCTCCACCAGGGCGGCGGGCTCGGCGGCCGGGGCGGGCTCGGCGGGAGCCGCCGGCGTCACGGCCTTTTTGGCGGCGGGCTTCTTCTCCGCCGGAGCCTTGGCCGCTTTCTTCACGGCGGGCTTCTTCTCCGCCGGGGCCGCCGCCTGCACGGCGGGCTTCTTCTCCGCCGGGGCCTTGGCCGCTTTCTTCGCGGCGGGCTTCTTCTCCGCCGGGGCCGCCGCGCCCTCCTGCGCGGGGGCCTGCTTTGCTTTGGGGTCCGCTTTCTTTTGTGCCATTCCCAACATCCTTTCCCTTTTTGTCTCTCGTCCTGTGCGCCCCGCCGCCGCGCCCGCTGCCGGGCCCGGTTTGCGCGGCTTATTAACAACCATTATCCCATATCCCCGGGGAAAATGCAATCGCCGAAGCGGGCGACCGCCCCGCTTCGGCGAAAAAACTGTTCAAGGGCCCGGCCGATCTGTGAGGCCGGTGAGATAATCCAGCGAGACGCGGTAATACTTCGCCAGTATGATGGCGTAGGACAGGGGAAGCTCCCGGATGCCCTTTTCGTAGCGCCGGTACACTTCCCGGGGGCAGTGGAGCACATCCGCTACCTGCTGCTGGGTCATGTCATTGTCTATCCGCAGGTCTTCCAGTCGTTGAAATCGCAACATCGTCACCCTCTTGTTGACAATGTTACCAATCGGTGGCATAATAATTCCTACCATGCAACCAAACGGTAGCGTATATAAAAATGCGCTCAATAAATTGTGATCAAATTGTAATAAATAGGACGAATTTGGTAAAAACCGGTAATAAAACGTGACGTTTTGGATTGCGGGTGTGCAATATCGTGAAAAAATGTGCAGAAATGCACATCCGGCCCGCCCGGGCAGAGGGATCGGCGGGCGGGAGCGCTTGCACAGGTGTAAAAAATTGATAGAATATATTTGTAGCAATAAAATCATATTGGTCAGTCTGCAAAGAACATGGAAAGCCTCTGCCGGGCGGCTGCGAACAGAAAGGCGCACCGTGGCGGCGGGAAAGGGAAAAGCCCCTTTCCGGCGGCCGGCCGGGCGAATTGCGGAACCGAAAGAGAGCCATTTTATGACCCTCTTATTTTGTCTTGGGGTGCCGCAGGCAGAAAAGGGGACTGGCCATTCCTGGGAGGGATACCATTGGCGGTGCAGATCAGGCGGCTGGGCGGCTTTGCCGGGCTGAATACCGGCTCCATCACAGACAGTTACAGCGACCTGCGCCTGCGCCAGGGAAAAGGGCGGCTGGCGGGGGGCTTCGCCGGGGAAAACCAGGGGGAGCTGCTCCGGTGCGTGGCCCAGGGCCGGGTGACCGGCGGCAGGCAGCGCCACGGGCTGTGCGGCCTGCAAAAGGGCCTGTGCAGCGACAGCTTCTGGCTGCGGCGGGGCCGGGAGGACCGGCGCCGCTGGGCGGACTGGGACGCCTCCCTGCCCGGCGGCTCGCTGGAGCAGGCGCTGGCCGGCTGGGATCTGGAAAAGGTGTGGCTGCTGGAGAACGGCGCCCGGGCCCGCCTGTCCCTCCGGGACCAGCCCGGCGCATCTGCCGACCGCGCCCGGGTGGTGGAACTGCGCGGCAGGCAGGACCTGCTGGACCTGGCTGCCCGGGTGGAGCGGGGGGAGGACGGCCCCGACGTGCTCTACCGCTTGGTCGCGGATGTGGACCTGGGCGGCAGGGAGTGGGCGCCCATCGGCGCCGACCCCACGGCACCCTTTTTAGGCTGCTTTGACGGCGGCGGCCACCAGATACGGAACTTTGTGGTCAAGGCCGGGCGCTGGCCCTATGCGGGCTTTTTCGGCTTTGTGGGGCGCGGCGCCCTGGTGACCAGCCTGAACGTGGACTGCGTTGTGGCAGGCAAGGGAAGCTGTGCCGGCGGGTTGTGCGCGGTGAACGACGGGACCATCCTCAACTGCACCGCGGCGGTGCGCTGTGATGTTTCCCGCTGCACCGGCGGCCTTGTGGGCCGCAACAGCGGCGTGGTGGAACGCTGCGGCGCGGTGGGGCGCATCGGCCGCCCCTTTCCCTGGTGGCTGGCGACGGGGCTGCTGGCGCTGCTGGCCCTGCTGGGGCCGCTGCTGCTCTACCTCGCCAGCCTGGACCCGGCCCGGGAGGTGTTCGCCCCTGTTATCATCGACCCCAACGCAAAGCCCACCGAGCCGGAACAGGAGGCGGCGGTGATCGCCGAGCCGGAAGTGCCGGAAGAGGCAAGCGCCAGCTTTATTATGAATGCGGAAATGTATGTGAGCAGCGCCAACTATGCCGGCGCCGCCGGGCTGCGCTGCCCGGCCTGGAGCACCCGGGGCTTCGTGGCCACCGTGGGGCTCACCGGGGAAGATCTGCAGCGGGCGGGCTATACCGGCGGGGAGGAGTACGCCGTGCTTTACCAGTCCGGCCTGATCCTGCCCGGCTATGGGGTGGACACCATCACCCTGGGCCCCCTGCCGGACGGCCGGCCGCTGCCCGCCGGCGAGTACGAGCTTTCTGTTTTGCTGGAATTTTACGACACCGAGACCTATGAAAAGGCGGCGGTGAACACCGTGGTCCCCCTGAAGACCACCGTGGGATGACCAATGCCCCGCCTGCGACACCGAGGAAAGGAGGCGCCGCAGATGAGACACCACAGATCACTCCGCCCGGCGCCGCTTTTCCGGCTGCTGGCTGGTCTGCTCTGCCTGGGCGTGCTGCTGTCGGCAGTGCCCCGCGCGGCCCTGGCCGAAGAGATGACCACGACCGCCGTTGTAACCGCCGGGGGGCAGGACGTGCCGGAGACCAGCTCCGCGCCGGAGACCAGCCCCGCGCCGGAGACCAGCCCCGCGCCGGAAACGAGCCCCGCGCCGGAAACGAGCCCCGCGCCGGAAACGAGCCCCGCGCCGGAA
>DXAC01000077.1 GCA_019117205.1 Candidatus Allofournierella merdigallinarum
CGGTTCACCAACGCGTTCCATCCGTTCCACGGCTTCTCGATGATGAGCTGCGGCCACATCGCCGAGATGAACACCAGCGCCATCTACATCGTGGGCGCCCAGGAGCCGGGCATCGCCCGCAGCATGGGCCTCAAGACCAGGGCCACCTTTGAGGAGGCCCTGGCGGACGCCAAAAAGAAGTTCGTAGGCGAAAACCCCAACATCCTGGCCCTGCCCCAGACCTTCAAGGTGGCGGCGGTGCACCTGTGCATGAAAGACCCCAGCCAGGACTGCATGGACGAGTACGGCAACCATCCCTGCGGCGGCTGAACCCTGTGAGGCGACCGGCGGGCCCCGCTCAAGGCGGCGGGGTCCGCATCTGCCTGTGATCTAAAAGAAAGGGGGCGGCGCCGGTGCAGGTGCTTGCCTATTTTATCATCAGCCTGCTGGCCAGCGTGGCGGGCGCCATCTGCGGCATCGGGGGCGGGGTCATCATCAAGCCCACCCTCGACCTGTTCCATCTGGACAGCGTGGCCACGGTGAGCTTTTTGTCCGGCTGCACGGTGCTGGCCATGAGCTGCTACTCGGTGACCAAGGCCCTGCGGGCGGGGGACAGCAAGGTGGACCTGAAGCTGGGCACCCCGCTGGCCATCGGCGCGGCCGTGGGCGGCGTGGCCGGCAAGCAGATGTTCGCCGTTATCAGCGCGGCCTTTGCTGAAACGGCGGGGGCGGTGCAGGCGGCGTGCCTGTTCCTCATCACCCTGGCCACCATGCTCTACACCATCAACAAGAGCCGCATCCGCACCCACAAGATCTTCAAGGTGTGGGTGTGCGTGGCCATCGGCCTGGTGCTGGGCATCATGTCCAGCTTTCTGGGCATCGGCGGCGGGCCCATCAACCTGGTGGTGTTCTACTTCTTCTTCTCGATGGACACCAAGACCGCCGCCCAGAACAGCCTGTATGTCATCCTCATCAGCCAGCTCACCAGCCTGGCGGCCACCCTGGTCACCGCCAGCGTGCCGCCTTTCGGCTGGCTGAGCCTGGTGCTGATGGTGGCGGGCGGCATCGGCGGCGGTATGCTGGGCCGCGTTGCCAACAAGCGGATGGACAACAAGGCGGTGGAGAAGCTCTTCATCGGCCTGATGGGCATCATCATGGCCATCAGCCTCTACAACGTCTGGCAGTACACGTTCGCGGTGTAAAAAACGGCAAAGGCGGCCCCGGTCGGTTCGACCGGGGCCGCCTTTTGCCCGGGGCGGGGGAGCGGGGAAAAGGGCGAAAAAAGCCGCCCCTTGCATTTTTTGGCCAGGGGCGTACAATACCATACTGTCAGATATTATTTCATGAATGGGAGAAACGCGGATGGAACAACAGCAAAACGGGCTGGACCTCTCGCTGCTGAACGAGCAGCTTCGCCGGTCCATCGCCGCCCACACCAAGCCCATGGTCTGCTTTGAGGACCTGAAAGTAACGGTGATCCGGCAGGGCTATGTGGAGGCCACCGCCCCGGTCACCGAAAACAGCCTGAACCCCTACGGCCACGCCCACGGCGGCTGGCTGTTCGCCTTGTGCGACACCTGCTCGGGCCTGGCCGCCAGCACCTGGGGCCGCCCCAATGTCACCCTGCAGGCGTCGGTGAACTACATCCGGGGGGCAAAGCCGGGGGACACCGTCACCGTCAAGGCCGCCAGCCGCCACAGCGGCGGGCGCACCGCCGTGAACCAGGTGGAGATGTTCGACGGCGCGGGCCGGCTGCTGCTCACTACCAGCTTCACCATGTACTATATGGACGGAAAACAGTAAAACGGCGGGGCCCGGCGGGCCCTGCCGTTTTATGCTGCGCGGTGCCTGTGCGCCCGGGCGTTCAAAAAACATGGGGCCGACTGCCCGCCCGCACCCGGGCGTTCAAAAAACATGGGACAAGCTGTCCGTCTGCACCCGGGCGTTCAAAAAACATGGGACAAGCTATCCGCCCGCACCCGGGCGTTCAAAAATTGGAGCCGCTCCAGCCCCAGTGCTCGGTCTCGGTGTACTTCACGTACACCCGGTCGGGGGAGATGTCCAGCACGCTGTCCAGGATGTCGCACACCCGGCCGCTGAAAGAGGCATAGGCGTCGGCGTCGGCGCCGCCGTAGACGCTCACCTCCGCCATGGCCGCCGGCGCGTCGCTGCCCGCCATCCAAAGGGCCTTTTCCCCCTCCACCTCCACCATCAGCCAGGCCTCGCTCTTGCCCGGGATGATCTCGATGGCCTGGCCCAGCAGGGCCTTGATCTTCTCCGCCTGGCTCTCGCCCACCGGCACGTTGGCGCTCACACGAATGAATGGCATGGTCTTTTCCTCCCGTTGTTCATTTATTCCGCAGCGGGCAGCGCCCCCTGCAAAAATCCCAGCACGTCCTCGTACACCCGGGCGCGGCCCGGCTCGTTGAGGATCTCATGGCGCATACCCGGGTACAGCTTCAGCTCCGCCTCCAGCCCGGCGGCTTTCAGCCAGCCGTACACCTGGGTCGGGCCCCTGCCGCAGTCGCCCACCGGGTCCTTGTCGCCGGCAATGACCAACACCGGCAGGTCCTTGGGCACCTTTGCCGCCCAGGCGGGGCCGGTGATGGCCGCCAGCCCGCCGAACATGTCCCGGTAGGCGGAGGCGGAAAACACAAAGCCGCAGTCCGGGTCGGCGTCAAAGGCCTCCTGCACCGCCTTGTCGGTACACAGCCAGGCGGAGCGCCCCTCGCCGGGGAAGAGCCTGTGGTAGCCGCCGGTGGAAAGGGAGTCGATCAGCTTCGCGGGGCTCCTGGGCCCTTTCACCGCCGTCTGCACCCCCGCCAGCGCCCGGGCGAAGCCCAGCAGCGGGTTTTTGCCCATGGTGCCGCACACCACCGCGGCGTACAGCCGCCCGCCGTGGCGGGCGATGTACTCCCGGGTGAGGAAAGAGCCCATGCTGTGGCCGAAGATGCCCACCGGCAGGCCGGGGTACCGGGCCCGGGCGTCCGCCTCCAGCCGCTCCAGGTCGCCCAGCACGTGGTCCCAGCCGTCCTTTTCGGCAAAGTAGCCCTGCACCACCGCCGAGCGGCCGTGGCCCGCGTGGTCGTTCATGAAAACGGCAAAGCCGTTTTCCGCCAGAAACCGGGCAAAGGGGGCGTAGCGGCCGCTGTGCTCCGCCATGCCGTGTACCAGAAGAAGCACCGCCCGGGGCTGCTGCGGCGCCCACATCCGGGAATAAATGCGCCCCTCGCCGCTGTGGGCGGGGCTGGTCCACTCGCTTTGGGTCATGGGGATACCGCCTTTCTCCGATCGTTCGGCCCGCCGGGCCGCTGCTTTCATTATATAACGGCCGCCGCCGCCCCGCAAGCCATGGGGATAGGTTTGCACAGGCCATAGTTTTTTAATACATGTGCGTAGATTTTTCTATCGTTTTTTCCGCGGGCGAACGGTAAAATATGGGTGTTGACCGGGCGCAAGAACCCCTGTGCGCGCAGGCGCAAGGGGCGCGTCCAAAAAAACAAGGAGGACATACCATGAAAAAAGCTCTTGCATTTGCCCTGTCCGCCGTGATGGCCCTGGCTCTGCTGGCCGGCTGCGGCGGCACCCCCGCTTCCACCCCCGCTTCCGCCCCCGCCTCCGGGACCACCTCGGAGGGCACCGCCGCCCCGGCCGCTTCCGACCTGCGGGTGGACGTGTTCTACTATGACTTCTCCGACGTGTACATCTCCACCGTTCGCGCCGCCATGGACGAGCAGCTGAAAGCCATGGGCATCGAGCCCAACAACTGGGATGCCGCCGGCAGCCAGCCCACCCAGACCGACCAGGTCAACACCGCCATCACCGCCGGCTCCAACCTGCTGATCGTGAACATCGTGGAGACCGCCACCTCCGCCCCCGCCCAGGACATCGTGAATGCCGCCCAGGCCGCCGGCATTCCCGTGATCTTCTTCAACCGGGAAGTGGCGGACAACGAGGTCATCAACAGCTATGACAAGTGCGCTTTCGTGGGCACCAACGCCCCCGACGCCGGCCATATGCAGGGCGAGATGATCGGCAACTACCTGCTGGCCAACTACGACGCCGTTGACCTGAACGGCGACGGCCAGATCTCCTACGTCATGTTCAAGGGCCAGGAGGGCAACGCCGAGGCCGAGGCCCGCACCCAGTACGCGGTGGAGGACGCCGACGCCCTGCTCACCGCCGCCGGCAAGCCCGCCCTGAGCTACTACGACGCCGCCGCCTCCACCAAGTACCTGGTGGACACCGAGGGCAAGTGGTCCGCCAAGGCCGCCAACGACTACATGGTGGCGCTGCTGGGCTCCTACAATGAGGACAACGGCAACATGGTGGAGCTGATCATCTGCAACAACGACGGCATGGCCGAGGGCGCCATCTCCGCTTTGCAGAACGTGGGCTACAACAACGGCGAGGGCACCACCATCATCCCCGTGTTCGGCGTGGACGCCACCGACAGCGCCAAGGCGCTGATCAAGGCCGGCAACATGGCCGGTTCCATCAAGCAGGACGCCGTGGGCATGGCCTCCACCATCAACACCCTGGTGAAGAATGTTCAGGACGGCGCCGAGCTGATGGCCAATACCGATCAGTTCGTCGTGGACGAGGGCGTGGCTAAGATCCGCGTTCCCTACGCGATGTACGACGCTACCAGCGAGGACTGATCCCATCCGCTGAACGGACCCACGGCCGGGCGGGGCTGCTTACGGCAGCCCCGCCCGGCCTGACGTGGGATGTCGCCCCCGCCGGGGCGCGTCCCGCAACGAGAGGAGGAAGAACATGGAGCAGCCGGCATTGCTGGAAATGCGCGGGATCTGCAAGGAGTTCCCGGGCGTAAAAGCTCTGGACAACGTGGACCTCACCGTCCGGCCCGGCACCGTTCACGCCCTGATGGGGGAGAACGGCGCGGGCAAGTCCACCCTGATGAAGTGCCTGTTCGGCATCTACCGCCGGGACGCGGGCACCATCACCCTGGACGGCAAGGAGGTCAGCTTCAAGAGCTCCAAGGAGGCGCTGGAGAACGGCGTGGCCATGGTGCATCAGGAGCTCAACCAGGCCCTCACCCGCAGCGTGCAGGACAACCTGTGGCTGGGCCGTTACCCCAAGGTGGCGGGCATCATGGTCAGCGAGAACCTGATGGCCAGGCGCACCAGGGAGATCTTTGACACCCTGGAGGTCACCGTGGACCCCAAGGCCATCATGTCCACCCTGCCGGTGAGCCAGCGGCAGATGGTGGAGATCGCCAAGGCCGTGTCCTACGACTCCAAGATCATCGTTTTTGACGAGCCCACCTCCTCCCTCACCGAGACCGAGGTGGAGCATCTGTTCCGCATCATCAACATGCTGCGGGACAAGGGCTGCGGCATCATCTACATAAGCCACAAGATGGAGGAGATCCTGCGGATCAGCGACGATGTGACCATCATGCGCGACGGCGCCTGGGTGGCCACCCGGCCGGCCAGCGAGCTCACCATGGACGAGATCATCCGGCTGATGGTGGGCCGCGAGCTCACCAACCGCTTCCCCCCCAAGACCAACGTTCCCGGCGATGTCATTCTGGACGTTGAGCACATCGCGGGCAGATACACCCGCCTGAAAGACGCCACGTTCCAGCTGCGAAAGGGCGAGATCCTGGGCATCGCGGGCCTGGACGGCTCCGGGCGCACCGAGGTGCTGGAGAACCTCTTCGGCGCCATGACCCGCCAGGGCGGCAGGATCACCCTCCACGGCAAGGAGATCCGCAACCGCACCCCGGGCGAAAGCATCAAAAACGGCTTCGCCCTGCTCACCGAAGAGCGCCGGGCCACCGGCATCTTCGGCATCCGTGACATCAAGGAGAACACCGTTATCTCCAGCCTGAAAGACTATCTGCTGGGCGGCATCTGCCTCAGCGACAAGAAGATGCGCGCCGACACCGACTGGTCCATCCAGGCCATGCACATCAAGACCCCCAGCCAGCGCACCCAGATCCGGTCGCTTTCCGGCGGCAACCAGCAAAAGGTCATCATCGGCCGCTGGCTGCTCACCAAGCCCGAGATCCTCCTGCTGGACGAGCCCACCCGCGGCATCGACGTGGGCGCCAAGTACGAGATCTACCAGCTCATCATCGACCTTGCCAAAGAGGGCAAGGGCGTTATCATGGTCTCCTCCGAGATGCCCGAGCTGCTGGGCGTGTGTGACCGTATCCTGGTCATGTCCGGCGGCCAGGTGGCCGGCGAGGTGGACGCGGCGAACACCAGCCAGGAGGAGATCCTCACGCTGGCGGCAAAGTATGTGTAAACGAGGAGGAATCGACTGATGAAGAACAATTCCACCGCTCTGGCCGAAAAGGCCAAGGGCCTGGACGCCAAGAAGATCGGCAACGCCCTTTTGAACAACGCCCTCATCATCATCATGCTGGCGGTGGCGGTGTATGTGGCGGTGACCCAGCCCTCTTTCCTGGCTCCCCGCTCGCTGATCAACCTGCTCTCGCTGACGGCGGCCTACCTGCCGGTGGCGCTGGGCATCGCCGGCTGTATCGTGCTCACCGGCACCGACCTGTCCGCCGGGCGCGCCGTGGGCATCACCGCCTGCGTGGCCGCCAGCCTGCTGCAGGCGGCGGACGCCCCCAACAAGATGTGGCCCGCCATCGGCACCCTGCCGGTGCCCCTGGTCATCCTGATCGTGGTGGCCCTGGGCGCGGCCATCGGCGCGTTCAACGGCTTCTTTGTGGCCAAGTTCAAGCTGCACCCCTTCATCGTGACCCTGGCCACCCAGCTCATCCTCTACACCATGCTGCTGCTCTACGTCAAGATGGGCAACAACAACGGCATGGCCATCTCCGGCCTGGACGACGGCTACCGCAACTTCGTAGTGGGCAACCCGCCCCTTTTGAACTTTGCCGGCGGCACCATCCAGATCCCCAACTACGTGATCTACGCGCTGCTGCTCAGCGCCCTGATGTGGTTCATCTGGAACAAGACCACCTTTGGCAAGAACATGTTCGCCCTGGGCGCCAACGAGGAGGCCGCCCGGGTCTCCGGCGTCAACGTTTTCATGACCACCATCCTGGTCTTCGCCCTGGCGGGCGCCATGTATGGCTGGGCCGGCTTTGTGGAGAGCGCCCGCGTGGCCTCCAACACCGCCAACACCGGTGTGAACTATGAGCTGGACGCCATCGCGGCCTGCGTCATCGGCGGCGTATCCTTTGTGGGCGGCATCGGCAAGATCAGCGGCGTCATCATCGGCGTCATCATGCTGCGTCTGATCTTCGTTGCCCTGCCCCTGGTGGGCATGGACCAGAACCTCCAGTACGCCATCAAGGGCGGCATCATCCTGTTCGCCTGCGCGCTGGATATGCGGAAATACCTGGTCAAGAAATAAGCCTTTTCAAAAAACGCCGCGGGCGCCCTGCAAGGGGCGCCCTTTTTGCGGTTTTCAAGGCCGGGCGGGTATGGTATACTGAGAGCGGAAGGGAGGGCGCAGGATGGAACTGTATCGTGTCCTTTTGGCAGACGACGAGGCGGAGATCCGCCAGGGCATCAGCCGCAAGATCGACTGGGCGGCCCGGGGCTTCGAGCTGGCGGGGGAGGCGGAGAACGGCGCCGAGGCGCTGGAGCTGGCGGAGCAGATCCGCCCGGACGTGGTGCTCACCGACATCAAAATGCCATTCATGGACGGTCTGGAACTCTGCCGGCGGCTGCGGCGCACCCTGCCCGCCGCCAAGCTGGTGGTGTTTTCCGGCTTCGACGAGTTCGAGTACGCCCGCCAGGCTGTGAGCATGGGGGTGTCCGAGTACATCATGAAGCCCATCAACGCCCGGGAGCTGGAGGAGGTGCTGGAGAGCCTGCGGGCCCAGCTGGAGGCCCAGCGCCAGCAGCGGCGGGACATGGAGACCCTGCGCCGCCGCTATGAGGAGAGCCTGCCGGTGCTGCGGGAGCTGTTCTTCGCCCGCATGTTGGACGGCCGCATCCCCCCGGACCAGCTGGCCGAGCGGGCCGCCCGCTACGAGCTGGAGCTGCCCGGCGGGCCCTGGGGCGCGGCGCTGGTGTCCATGGACCTGCCCGCCTCCGGCCAAAGCGCCGAGCGGGACGAGCTGCTGCTGCTCTCGGTGCGCTCGTTTGTGGAGGAACATTTCGAGCTGCCCGGCTGCTGGCTGCGGGCGCTGCTCCACAACGACGCGGTGGCCATTCTGGCGGGCCTGGAAAGCGCCGACCAGCTCTATCCGCTGATGGCGGAGCTGGAGCGGCTGTGCGCGCTGGCGCCCAGTTGCCTGGGGCTTCGCCTCACGGTGGGGCTGGGCCGGCCGGTGGCGGAGGCGGGCCAGCTGGGCCTTTCCATGGAGGGCGCCCGCAGCGCCCTGGACTACCGGCTGCTCATGGGCGGCGGCCGGGTGCTTTACATCGGCGACCTGGAGCCGGACGCCAGCCTGCGCCTTTCGCTGGACGACGAGGACCAGCGGGCCCTGGCCACGGCGGTGAAACTGGGCACCGAACAGCAGCTGGACACCACCGTCCACGACCTGGTGGAGCGGATGCGGGCCAGCCGGCTGCCCCCCGCCCAGTGCCAGCTCTATGTGCTGGAGATCGTCACCTGCCTGGTGCGGCTGGCCCGCTCGGGCGGGGTGGAGGTGGAGGACGTGTTCGGGCCGGGCTTTGCCGGGGCGGTGCCCGCGGCGGAGCTGGCCAGCCTGGAGCGGCTGGGGGAGTGGCTCACCGCGCGCTGCCGCCGCCTGCGGGAGCTGCTGGGCCGCCGGCGCACCGACAGCACCGGCCGCACGGTGGAGGCGGCCAAGGCGTTCATCGCCGACCACTTTGCCGACAGCGAGCTGGGGGTGGAAACGGTGTGCGCCCATCTGCACCTGTCGCCCACCTACTTTTCCACCCTGTTCAAGCGGGAAACGGGCAAGAGCTTCACCGCCTGGGTCACCGACCTGCGGATGGCCGAGGCGGCCCGCCTTTTGCGCCAGACCGACGAGAAGACCTATCTCATCGCCGAGAAGACCGGTTACATTGACCCGAATTATTTCAGCTATGTGTTTAAGCGTCGCTACGGCGTGACCCCCTCCAGGTACCGGGCGGGGGAGGGCTGACGGCGGCAATTTTCCACGAAGGGAGAGGGCCTCGCGTGAAAAAACTCTTTGCCCGGGCGGCGGCGCGGCTGGCCAGGCGCTACCGCACCATGAGCATCCAGATGGTCATCTCCCTGTCCTTTACGGCGGTGGCGGTGACCGGCATGGCCCTGATGGGCCTGAGCCTGGTCTGGCGCTTTTCCGCCGGCGCGGAGGAGCTGGCCAACGAGAACACCCGGCGGGTGCTCAGCCAGGTGAACATGAACCTGGACAGCTACCTGCGCCGGATGATGCGGGTGAGCGACGCCATGTACTACCAGGTCATCAAAAACACCGACCTGGAATCCGAGCGGCTGGAGCCGGGCATGGAGCTGCTCTACGAGGAGAACCGGGACGAACTGGTCTCCATCGCCGTCTTTGACGGCCAGGGCGCCCTGGTGGCGGGCACCCCCCTCAACGCCCTCAAAGCGGGGGCCGACCCCGCCTCCTCCGACTGGTATCAGGCGGCCCTGGACCGGATGGAAAACCTGCACTTTTCCGCCCCCCACATCCAGAACCTCTTTGAAGACCCGGACTACGGCTACCGGTGGGTGGTCTCCCTGAGCCGCTATGTGCAGCTTACCCGGGCGGGCATCACATACAGCGGCGTGCTGCTGGTGGACATGAGCTTTTCCGGCATCGAGCAGGTCTGCCGGGACGTGGAGCTCACCAACGGGGGCTATCTCTACCTCACCGACGCGGCGGGGGAGCTGATCTACCACCCCCGCCAGCAGCTGATCTACGCCGGCCTTGCCGCCGAGAACAACCTGGCCGCCGCCGCTTTGGCGGACGGCACCCACCAGGAGACGTTCGGGGGCGAGGAGCGGCTGGTCACCGTGAAAACGGTGGGCTACACCGGCTGGAAGCTGGTGGGGGTGGTGCCCCGGGCCGGCGCGGGGGACGACGGGGGCTACACCTTTTTGTTCGGCCTGTCCATGCTGCTCTTCTCCGCCTTTCTGCTGGCCTTTTTGAACTTCCGCATCTCCGCGCGCATCTCCGACCCCATCCGCCGGCTGGAGCAGTCGGTGAAAGAGCTGGAGGCGGGGGCCGAGCAGGTGGTCATCCGGGAGGACGGCTGCTACGAGGTGCGCCGGCTGGCCCACTCCATCGCCTCCATGGTGTCCACCATGCGTCACCTGATGGATGACATCATCCGCCAGGAGCAGCAGAAGCGCCGCAGCGAGCTGGAGGTGCTGCAAAGCCAGATCAACCCCCACTTCCTCTACAACACCCTGGACTCGGTGATCTGGATGACCGAGGCCGGCCGCTACGAGGAGGCCATCCAGATGGTCACCTCCCTGGCCCGGCTGTTCCGCATCTCCCTGAGCCGGGGCGACAGCCTTATCCCCCTCACCGAGGAACTGGAGCACGCCCGCCACTATATGACCATCCAGCAGATCCGCTACCGGGACAAGTTCTCCACCCGGATCAGCGCCCAGCCGGACACCCGGCAGCTGTACACCCTCAAGCTCATCGTTCAGCCCCTTTTGGAGAACGCCATCTACCACGGCATGGCCGGCTGCGAGGAGGACGGGCGGATCACCGTCACCGCGAAGCGGGAGGGGGACGACCTGGTGATCGACGTGTCGGACAACGGCACCGGTATGCCCCCGGAGGTGGCAAAGGGCCTTTTGGATGAAAACCGGCCCCAGACCCGCACCAGCGGTTCGGGCATCGGGGTGCGCAACGTCCACCGGCGCATCCGGCTCACCTTTGGCGAGCGGTACGGCCTGGAGGTGTTCAGCGAGCCGGACGAGGGCACCACCGTGCGGATCCGGCTGCCTTTGATCACCGCGGAGGACGCGGCGCGGCTGCAACGGGAGGACAAGCCATGAAACACACACGAAACGCGGTGCAGCTGCTGGTACTGTTCGCCCTGGGCGCGGCGGTGGTGCTCAGCGTGGTGCTGCCTCAGCTGCCCTTTGTGGCGCGGGAGAGCGAGCCGGTGGAGATAACGGTGATCCTGCGCCAGTCGAACAGTTCCGCCTGGAGCAATGCCCGCCTGGGCATGGAGCAGGCGGCGGGCAGCCTGCGGGCGGAGCTTCGGCTGCTCACCCTCACCGCCGACAACGACGCCGACGAGCAGGCCCAGCTGATGCTTTACGAGGCGGGCCGGGGCGCCGACGCGCTGGTGGTGGTGCCCGCCGGCTGCCGGCTGCCGGACGCGGGTGTGCCGCTGGTCACGCTGGAATCGGTGGACCCGGCGGCCCGGGCCGCCGTCTGCCCGGACAACGAGGCCCTGGGCCGGGCGCTGGCCGCCGCCGCCCTGGCGGACGACCCGGCGGGCGAGGTGCTGCTGGTGACCTGCTGCCCCGACAGCGACGGCGCGGCCCGGCGGCTGGCCGCCGCCCGCGACGCCCTGGAAGCGGCGGGGGTGCCGGTGCGCCAGGTGGACCCCGGGCGGGACGCCGGCGGCCTGGAGGCGCTGCTGTCCGACGCCGACGCGGCGGCGGCGCTGCTCCTGGAGCCCCAGGCCACCGAGGCCGCCGCCGAACTCAAGGAGCGGCTGGCACTGCCCATCGCCCTGTACGGGGTGGGCTCCACCGGGCGCATCGCCGCCTGGCTGGAAAAAGAGGTGCTCAACGCCAGCGCCGTCTGGAGCGATTTCGCCGCCGGCTATCTGGCGGTGGAGCGGGCGGTGAACGCCGCCCGGGGCCAGGCGTGCGCCGATGAACTGCTGGAATTTGTCATTCTGCGGGGGGAGGATATCTATGCACCGGACAACCAAAAGCTGCTGTTCCCGGTGGCTTCGTAGGGCGGCGGCCCTTGCCTGCGCCGCCCTGGCCGCCCTGGCCGCCGGCTGCGCCGCCGAGGCTGAGCCTCAGGTGCTGCGGGTGGGGGTGGCCCTGTACACCCAGGACGACACCTTTATCGCCTCCATCGCCCAGGAGCTGGAGCGGCTGGCCCGGGAACAGGAGCAGACCGGCGGCGTGCGGATCGACCTGTCGGTGGTGGACGGGCGGAGCAACCAGACCACCCAGCTGGACCAGATCGACAACCTGATCGGCCGCGGGTGCGACGCGCTGTGCGTCAACATCGTGGACCGCACCGCCGCCGCCGTGCTCATCGACAAGGCCCAGACCGCCCAGGTGCCGCTGATCTTCTTCAACCGCCAGCCGGTGGCGGAGGACATCTTCCGGTGGGAGCGCACCTACTACGTGGGCGCCCGGGCGGAGGAGGGCGGTATGCTTCAGGGCCGGCTGGTGCTGGAGGCCTGGCAGGCCGACCCCGCCCTGGACCGCAACGGCGACGGGGTGCTGCAATATGTGATGCTGGAGGGGGAGCCCGGCCATCAGGACGCCCTGCTGCGCACCGAGTACGCGGTGAAGACCCTCACCGACGCGGGGGTGGAGGTGGAGAAGCTGGCCAGCGACACCGCCAACTGGAAGCGGGGCCAGGCCATGGCCCGCACCCTCCAATGGCTGGAGGAGCTGGGGGACGGAGTGGAGGTGGTGTTCGCCAACAACGACGACATGGCCCTGGGGGCCATCGACGCCTACCAGCAGACCCAGCGGCCCCTGCCCCTGGTGGTGGGGGTGGACGCCACCGCCCCGGCCCTGGAGGCGGTGGCCCAGGGCCAGCTCTACGGCACCGTGCTCAACGACAGCAGCGGCATCGCCCGCTCCATGCTGGATCTGGTGCTGGCCCTGGGGGCGGGGGAGGACCCCGCCGAGACCCTCCCCCTGGAAGAGGGCCACTACATCTGGCTGCCCCACCGGCCGGTCACCGCCCAAAACCTGGAGGAGTTCGTCTCCTGACGGCCTGCCGCCGCGGCTTTTCGCCGGCCCGGGCCCCAATGTAAAATTTCCCGCCTACCCTCTTCACAAGCGGCGGGGGATGGTGTATACTATGGGGTATCATCCCGGCCCGGGCGGCCGGGAAACAGCCGGGGCCGCCCCGGCGGGAAAACGGAGGCCTTATCTATGGACAAAAAGCCGTTGGCGCGGCTGTCCCCCTTTCAAAGCATCATCCTGCTCTTCGCGGCGGTGATCCTGGCGGGCGGCGTTCTGCTGAGCCTGCCCATCTCCAGCCAAAGCCGCCAGTTCACCCCGTTCAACGAGGCGTTGTTCACCGCCACCTCGGCGGTGTGCGTCACCGGGCTGGTGGTGCGCGACACCGCCAGCCACTGGTCGGCCTTTGGCCAGGGCGTCATCCTGGCGCTGATCCAGATCGGCGGCCTGGGGGTGGTCACGGTGGCCGCCTCTTTCGCCCTGGTGTCCGGCCGGCGCATCTCACTGATGCAGCGGGGCACCATGCAGGAGGCCATGGCCGCCCCTCAGGTGGGGGGCGTGGTGCGGCTCACCGGCTTTATCCTGCGGTCGGTGTTCGCGGTGGAGGCGGTGGGCGCTGCCTGCCTGGCGCCGGTGTTCGTCCGGGACTTCGGCCTGCGGGGGCTGTGGATGGCCCTGTTCCACTCGATCTCCGCTTTCTGCAACGCCGGCTTCGACCTGCTGGGCAGCCCCGGCGCGGAGTATGTCTCCCTTACCGGCTACCGCACCGACCCGGTGGTGAACCTGGTCATCATGTTCCTCATCGTGCTGGGGGGCCTGGGCTTCCTCACCTGGGACGACGTGCGCGCCCACCGGCTGCACCTGCGCCGCTACCGGATGCAGAGCAAGGTCATCCTGGTCACCACCGGGCTGCTGCTGGCGCTGCCGGCGGCGTGGTTCTACTTCTTCGAGTTTGCCGGCGCGGCGCCCGCCGAGCGGGTGTGGCTGAGCCTGTTCCAGTCGGTGACGCCCCGCACCGCCGGCTTCAACACCGCCGACCTGGCCGCCCTCAGCGGGCTGGCCCAGGCGGTGACCATCGTGCTGATGCTCATCGGCGGCTCTCCCGGCTCCACCGCCGGCGGCATGAAGACCACCACCCTGGCGGTGCTCATCGCCAACGCGGTGGCGGTGTTCCACCGCCGGGACGAGGGCCACTACTTCGGCCGGCGCATCGCCGCCAAGGCCGCCTGCGACGCGGCGGCCATCCTGCTGATCTACCTCACCCTGTTTTTTGGCGGCGGCTTTATCATCAGCTCGGTGGAGGGGCTGCCCCTGTCCGCCTGCCTGTTCGAAACCGCCTCGGCGGTGGGCACGGTGGGCCTCACCCTGGGCATCACCCCCCAGCTGGGAGGCGTGTCCCAAGCGGTGCTCATCCTGCTCATGTTCATCGGCCGGGTGGGTGGCCTCACTCTGATCTGGGCGGCGCTGGCGGGCTCTTCCAAGGTGAACAGCCGCCTGCCGCTGGACCGCATCACCATCGGTTAAAAAAGAAAGGAAGATCCAAATGAAAGCCTTTTTGCTCATCGGTCTGGGCCGTTTCGGCCGCCACCTGGCCGAACAGCTCAACGCCCAGGGCCATCAGGTCATGGCGGTGGACGAAAACGAGGAGCGGGTGAACCAGGTGCTCAACATCGTCACCAACGCCCAGATCGGCGACTCCACCAACCCGGAGTTCCTGGCGGAGTTGGGGGTGGGCAACTACGACGTGTGCATCGTGGCCATCAGCGACGATTTCCAGAGCTCGCTGGAGACCGCCTCCCTGCTCAAGGAGATGGGCGCCCGCAAGGTGGTGGCCCGGGCCCAGCGGGACGTGCAGGCCAAGTTCCTTTTGCGCAACGGGGCGGACGAGGTGCTCTACCCGGAAAAGCAGCTGGCAAAGTGGGCGGCGGTGCGCTATGGCTCCGACCACCTGTTCGACTACATTGAGCTGGACGCCAGCAACGCCATCGTGGAGGTGTCGGTGCCCGAGGAGTGGGCGGGCAAAACGGTGGGCCAGCTGGACATCCGCAAGCGGTACAACATCAACCTGCTGGCGGTGAAGCAGGGCGGGACTATCAACACCACCGTGACCCCCGACACCCTGCTGCCGGCGGACGCGAACCTGCTGGCGCTGGGGGAGTACAAGGCGCTGAAAAAGTGCTTCCATGTGTAAAAAAGAAAAGCCGGGGCGGCCGCCCTGGCTTTTTCGATCGGCCGGCCCCGAGGGGGCCGGCCGTTTTTTGTCAGCCGCCGGCCGCCGCGGCAAAGCGGGCCGCCAGCCGCGCCGCCAGCGTCCGCAGGGGGGCGGCGGGCAGCTTTTCCACCGCCCGGTCGCAGGTGACAAGGCCGTTGATCTCCTCCTCCACGTCGGACAGCTGGGTGTACACGGCCCCGCACAGCCCCCGGTCCACCAGGGGGGCCACCCGCTTTTCGTACAGCTCCAGCACCGCCCTTTCCAGCGCCTGGCGGCTCTCGCAGACCCCGTAGCCGTAGCGCTTGTCCGGCCGGAACAGATGCCCCGCCTCGGCCAGGCACAGCCCCCCGAACTCGTTGAGCAGCAGGGGCTTGTCCCCCGGCCAAAGGTCCCAGGGGCCAAAGTAGACATGGCGGCTGTCCAGGTCGGTCTCGCCGCCCCGGAACCAGCCGGACACGGTGTTCACCGGCCGGCTGGGGTCCAGGGCTTTCAGCGCCCGGTAGGCGTCGGTGGAGCAAAACTGCCCCCAGCCCTCGTTGAAGATGGTCCACATCACCACGCAGGGGTGGCTCTCCAGCGCCGCCACCGTGGCGGCCATGCCCGCCAGAAAGGCCGCCCGCGCCGCCGGGTCGGGGTGCATCCCGCTGTCGTCCCGGCGGGTCTGGAAGCCCAGGTTGGGCAGCACCGTGTCCCGCAGGTAACGGTAGTCGCCGTTGCTCACCATGTCCTGGAACACCAACATGCCCAGCTCGTCGCAGGCGTGGTAGAACAGGGGCGGCTCCACCTTGATGTGCTTGCGCAGGGTGTTGAACCCCCGGGCTTTCATCGCCAGGATGTCCTGCCGGTAGCAGGCCGGGTCGGCGGGGGTGAACAGGCCGTCGCTCCAGTAGCCCTGGTCCAGCACCCCGTGAAAAAAGCGGGGCACGCCGTTGAGGCACAGCCGGGGCCCGCCCGGCGTGTCCTCCACCGTTATCGTGCGCAGGGCGAAGTAGCTCGTGGCCCGGTCCTCGCCGGCTTCAATGGCGATGGGGTAGAGGAACGGCTCCTCCGGGCTCCACCGCCGCGGCCGCGCCGGCCGCAGCACCGCCCGCCCCCGCTCCAGCGGCGCGGTGAACGGGCCGTCCGGGTCCTCCACGGTGACCAGGCCGCACAGCTCCTCGTCCCCCGTGTCCACCACCGCCCGCTCCAGATCGCAGGTGATCTTCAGCCGGCGGATGTACCGCCGGGGCACGCTCTCCAGCCACACCGGCTGCCACAGGCCGGACACCGGCGTGTACCACATGCCGCCGGGCGTTTTTGTCTGCTTGCCCCGGGGCTGGGCAAGGTCGGAAAGGTCGTCCCGCACCCGCACCAGCAGCTCGTTTTCCCCCGGCGCCAGGGCGCCGGTGACGTCGAACGTCGCCCCCTCGTAGCCCCCGGTGTGGCTGCCCGCGAAAGCGCCGTTCAAAAAGCAGTCCAGCCGGTAGTCCGCACCGTCCAGGTGCAGCAGCACCCGGTCTTTCACAAAGCCCGCCGGCAGGGAAAAGGCGCGCCGGTAGAAAAGGAAGCTGCCCTCCGGGCACCGCTCCCCCACGCCGGACAGGGCGCTCTCGGGGCAAAAGGGCACCAGGATCTCCCGGTCGAACACCGCCGGCGGCGCCTCGCCGGCCGACACGGCGAACTGCCAGCGGCCGTTCAGGTTCAAAAAGCTGTCCCGCCGCAGGCGGGGGCGGGGATACGCCTGCCAGGGCGTCTCGCCGGACTCCAGCAGCCGCCGGCCGGCGGCGGTGTAAAGGCGCTGCTCCATCTCGCTCACCTGTTCCGGGCCCCGGGGCCCGGCCTTTCATATTTATAAGGAAAAGGGCGGTCAGGGCTCCGGCGGCCGCGCCGGCAGCACGAACACGTTGCGGCGGTAGTCCAGCAGGCCCTCCCGGCGCATCCGGCCCAGCTCCTTGGACAGGGCGCTGCGCTCCACGCTCAGGTAGTCGGCCATCTGCTGGCGGTCAAAGGGCAGCGTCAGGGTGCGGCTGCCCTGGCGGGCGGCCTCCGCCGAGAGAAAGGCCATCACACGGGCGCGGATGCCCTTGGCGGTGACGCAGAGCATCCGGGCGGACCAGGCCAGGTTCTTCTCGGCGGTGAGGGCCAGCAGCCCCCGGAGCATCCGCCGCTGCCAGGGGCGGGAGGGGTCCTCCGGCCCCAGCAGAAAGGCGGTGCGGAAAAAGAGCACCCGGCAGGCGTCGGCGGCCACCACGTCCGCCATCAGCGGCGCGCCGCAAAGGGCGTAGGTCTCGGCGAAGATCTGCCCCGGGACGATCCGGTGTAATATGGTCCGGTTGCCCCAGGCGTCCAGCGCCTCCACGTGCACCTCGCCTGCCTCCAAAAGGCCCAGCTCGCCGGTGATGTCCCCCCGCCGCAGGATCGCCTGCCCCCGGTCAAAGGCCGCCCGGCGGGCGGCGCCCGCCGCCAGCATCCCGGCAAGCTCCTCCCCGGACAGGGTGCCGAACAGGGGGTTTTCCAGTTTTTCCATGGGCCGCGCCTCCCGTTTTGTGGTTTTGACCACATACTTTCTCCTTTCATTTTACTATACTGGGGCCAGCAACACAAGGAGGCAGAAGACAATGGTACGACGGATCATCCGCATCGACGAGGAGAAATGCAACGGCTGCGGCGCCTGCGCGGCGGCCTGCCACGAGGGGGCCATCGCCATGGTGGAGGGCAAGGCCCGGCTGCTGCGGGACGACTACTGCGACGGCCTGGGCGACTGTCTGCCCGCCTGCCCCACGGGGGCGATCAGCTTTGAGGAGCGGGAGGCCGCGGCCTACGACGAGGCGGCGGTGAAAGCCCGCCAGGCGGCCCGCCAGAGCGGCGGCCCGGCCCACGCCCACCCGGCGGGGGGCTGCCCGGGCAGCCGGGCCCGGGCGCTGGCGCGGCCGCAGGCGACGGCGGCCCCGGCGGGGGAGAAGCCGGTGAGCCGGCTGGCCCAGTGGCCCTGTCAGATCAAACTGGCGCCGGTGAACGCCCCCTGGTTCGACGGGGCGAAGCTGCTGGTGGCGGCGGACTGCGCGGCCTACGCCTGCGCCAGCCTCCACGAGGACTACATGAAAGGCCACGTGACCCTGATCGGCTGCCCCAAGCTGGACGGGGTGGACTACGCGGACAAGCTGACGGCGATCCTGGCGGAAAACGAGATCCGGTCGGTGACGGTGGTGCGCATGGAGGTGCCCTGCTGCGGCGGGCTGGAGCAGGCGGTGAAGCGGGCGCTGCAGCAAAGCGGCAAATTCATTCCCTGGCAGGTGGTCACCCTGTCGGTGGACGGCCGGGTGCTGGACTGAGCGCCCTCCAAAAACACAGCGGCCGGCGGGCCGGGAGAGGAAACTCTCCCGGCCCGCCTTTTTGCGCCGCCCGGCGGGCGGGGGGGTTGTAAAAAAGATAGAACTTGTCAGGGAAAAGGGCGAATGTGATAATAAATTCAGAAGAAAACCGAAAAAATCATGAAAACTGCACAGAGAGGTGACAAATATGGCGGACTATGCCCGGCAGTATCTGGAAGTGGTCTCAGGGATGATGGAGCGGGTGTTGCAGACCCAGGCGGCGGCCCTGGACCGGGCGGCGGAGCTCATGGCGGACTGTATCTGCCGGCGCAAAAACGTATTCGCGTTCGGGCCGTCCCACGCGGGCATGTTTGCCGAGGAGTTTTTCTACCGGGCGGGGGGCCTGGCGGTAGTGAACCCGCTGTTCCACGCCGGCATGATGCTCAACACCCGCCCGGTCACCGCCACCTCCACCATCGAATGTCTGCCCGGCTACGCCCGGGTCATCCTGGAGGAGAGCCCGCTGGAAGCGGGGGACCTGCTGCTGATCCACTCGGTGGCCGCCCGCAACCCGGTGGTGGTGGAGATGGCGCTGCTTGCCCGGGAAAAGGGGATACAGACGGTGGGGGTGGTGAACCTGGACTACGCGGAGCAGGTCACCTCCCGGGACCCCAGCGGCAGGCGGATGCAGGAGGTGTGCGACGTGGTCATCGACACCTGCGGCTGCTACGGGGACGCCTGCATCCAGATGGAGGGGATGCGCCAGAAAGTGGCGCCCGCCTCCACCCCCATCAGCACGTTCATCGCCAACGTGCTGCAGATCAAGACCTGCCAGCGGCTGCTGGAGCGGGGGGAGGAGCCCCCGGTGTTCTGCAGCGCCAACGTGGACGGCGGCAAGGAGTACAACGCGGAGCTGCTGCGCCGCTGGGCCTCGCAGATCCACTATATGCAGTGAGACGCAAGGGGCCCCGCGGGCCCCACGGGATACAACACAAAAAAGGAGAGATCAAGATGAAAAAGCTGTTTGCATTGTTGCTCGTGCTGGCATTCGGCCTCCAGCTCGCCGCCTGCGGCGCCACGCCCGCCGCCTCGCAGGGCGGCGCCCCGGCCTCCGCCCCAGCCTCCGCGGCCGGTGAAGACGGCACCGTGCAGGCCGAGGGGATGCTCTGGCCGGTGACGCCGCTGCCGGAGAAGACCAAGCTCACCGTGTCCTACCTGGCCAACAGCACCGCCGAGGTGGTGACCTACCTGGCCCAGGAAAAGGGCTGGCTGGACGCCTGCAACCTGGAGGTGGAGATGGTCTACTTCGCCGGCGGCCCCGCCCAGATGGAGGCCTCCACCTCCTGGGACGTGGGCACCTCCGGCATCGGCGGTATGATCACCGGCCTGCTCAACTATGACATCCGGTGCCTCGGCGTAGTGAGCCTGGACCGGGGCCTCTACCAGGCGTTCTTCGCCCGCAAGGACTCGCCCATCGTGCAGGCGGGCACCGGCCACTCCTCGGTGGAGGGCGTCTGGGGCACCGCTGACACCTGGAAAGGCGTCAAAGTGCTCACCGCCACCGGCACCGCCAACCAGTACACCCTGTATCACACCCTCAAGTCCTTCGGGCTGAACCTGTCCGACGTGGAGGTGGTGAACATGGACATCGCCACCGTGCCCACCGCGTTCCTGGCGGGCGAGGGCGACGTGGGCGGCATCCAGGGGCTCACCATCCAGGACCCGGTCTTCCAGGGGGAGGACAGCGAGTACGTCATGGTGAGCAGCGACCAGCTGCTGCAATGCGGCCTGCCGGTGAACTATGTGGCCACCGCCCAGGCCATGGAGACCAAGCAGCAGGCGGTGGAGCTGTGGCTGGAGCTGGCCCTGATGGCGGGCGAATACGCCAACGCCAACCAGGAGGAAGTGGCCGACATGATGGTGGATATGTACGCGCTGGACGGCTACGAGACCGAGGCGGAGGACAACCTGGTGCTGATCCAGGACAACCCCTTTATCTCGGTGGCGGAGAACTATGCGTTCTTCACCCAGACCAGCGAGGACGGCAGTATGCTCCAGGCGGAGGCGCAGATCTACGACGCCATGCAGGGCTATGTGGAGATGGGCAACTACACCGCCGACCAGCTGGACAAGCTCATTTCCGGCACCTCGTTTTTGCCGGAGCCTGTCAGCGCCGCCTACGAGCACGCCGCGCAGTGACCACAGCAACAGGCGCCCGCCCCCCGGCGGGGCGGGCGTTGTAGGGGAGGTGCAGCCATGGCACAAAAGCAAACGAGTATGCCGTCCGGCGGATGGAAAGAACTGAAATATTCCCTGGTGCTGCCGCTGCTCACCATCGCGGCGTTTCTGGGGGTGTGGGAGCTGGCGAGCCGGCTGGGCCTGGTGTCCGCCTCGCTGCTGCCCGCGCCCTCCCAGCTGGCCCGGACCTTTGCGGAAAAGCTCTCCCAGACCGAGCCGGACGGCGCCACCCTGGGCCAGAGCATCCTCTCCAGCTTGCAGACCTCCTTTTCGGGGTTCCTGCTGGCGGTGGTGGTGGGGGTGCCCCTGGGGCTGTTCATGGGCTTCTTCGAGCCGGTGGACCGGTTCGTCAAGCCGGTGTTTGAGATGATCCGGCCCATCCCGCCCATCGCGTTCATCCCTCTGACCATCGTGATGCTGGGCATCGGCTTCAAGGCGAAGATGTTCATCGTCTGCTTTGCCGCCTTTGTGCCCTGCGTGATGAACTCCTACACCGGCATCAAGCTCACCAACCCGGTGCTGATCAACGTGGCCAAGACCTGCGGCGCCAGCCGCTGGCAGATCTTCAGCCAGGTGTGCGTGCCCTCCTCGCTGCAGATGGTCTTCGGCGGGGTGCGTCTGGCGCTGAGCACCAGCTGGGTGACGCTGGTGGCGGCGGAGATGCTGGCCTCCTCCTCCGGGCTGGGGTACATGATCCAGATGGGGCGTATGCTGGCCCGGCCGGATCTGATCATCCTGGGGATGCTGCTCATCGGCGTCATCGGCTTTCTGATCTCGCTGGCCCTGGGCGCGCTGGAGCGCCGCATGGCGGCATGGAGGGCGATGCGATGAAAAACAAACGACCGTTGTGGTATTATCTTCTTCCGCTGGTCTCGCTGGTGCTGGTGCTGGTGGGGTGGCTGTATATGGCGGCGGCAAAACCGCTGCTTTTCCCCAGCCCCGCCGAGACCTGGCAGCGCCTGATAAAACTGATCGAGGTGCCGCTGGCCCGGGTGCCGCTGTACCAGCACATCCTGATCAGCCTGCGGCGGGTGCTGGGGGCGGTGACGGCGGCCTGCGTGCTGGGGGTGATCTTCGGGCTGCTGGTGGGCTGGAGCCGCACGTTCCGGGCCACCCTGGGCAGCATCTTTGAGATCCTGCGGCCCATACCCCCCATCGCCTGGATCCCGCTGATCACCGTCTGGCTGGGCATCGGCGAGCTGCCCAAGATGCTCATCATCTTCATCGGCACGTTCACCATCGTGGTGACCAACACCTACACCGGCGTGGCCATGGTGGACCCGCTGACCCTTTCGGTGGGGCGGGTGTTCGGCGCCTCCCGCCGGCAGCTGCTCATGGAGTTCGTGCTGCCCGCGGCGCTGCCGGCCATCTTCGCCGGCATCCGCATGGCCATCGGCGTGGGCTGGGCCATCGTGCTGGCCGCCGAGATGGTGGGCGCCTCCGCCGGGGTGGGCTTTCTGATCTTCCGGGGCAACGAGCTGCGGGACATGCCCCTGATCTTTGTGTGCATGTTCATCATCGGCAGCATCGGCGCGCTGCTCAGTGCCGGCGCGTCCTGGCTGGAGAGGAGGCTTTGCCCATGGAGACCCTGACGCCCAAGCTGTGCCTGCGCGGGGTGGAAAAGACCTTTTGGGACAAAAAGGGCCGGGCGACGCCGGTGCTGGACCAGGTCTCCTTTGATGTGCGGGACCAGGAGTTCCTGGTGCTGCTGGGGCCGGGCCTGTGCGGCAAAAGCGTGCTGCTGCAGCTCATCGCCGGCCTGGACGAGCCCACCGCCGGCCAGATCCTGCTGGACGGCCAGCCCATCCAGGGCCCCACGCCCAAGGTGTCCATGGTCTTTCAGAAGACCGGCCTGCTGGCCTGGAAAACAGTGCTGGAAAATGTGGAGATCGGCCCGAAGTACGCCGGCGTGCCCAGGGAGGAGCGACGGCGCACCGCCCGGCGCTTCATCGAGATGGTGGGCCTTGCCGGCTTTGAAAACGCCTGGCCCCGCCAGCTCAGCGGCGGCATGAAGCAGCGGGTGGGCATCGCCCGGGCCTACGCCGCCGCGCCGGAGCTGCTGGTGCTGGACGAGCCCTTCGGCGCGCTGGACGCCCAGACCCGCTATGTGATGGAGGAGGAGATCCTCCGCATCTGGGAACAGGAGAAAAAGACGGTGATCTTCGTCACCAACAACATCGAGGAGGCGGTGTACCTGGGGGATCGGGTGGTGCTGCTGAGCAGCTGCCCCGCCCGGGTGAAAAACGTCTACCCCATCCGGCTTCCCCGCCCCCGGGACATGCTCTCCGCGGAGTTCCTCGCCCTGCGGGAGGAGATCTCGGCGGCGATGGACCTTTCGGTTTGAGAGGAGGCGCCCATGAGCGAACTGAACGAGCGTCCGGTAAAGGTGCAGGTGCGGCAGCTGACCAAAAAGTTCGGCGACCTGCTGGTGCTGGACAACGTGAGCTTTGACATCCGCAAGGGGGAATTTCTCTGCGTGGTGGGCCCCACCGGCTGCGGAAAGACCACCTTTCTCAACCTGCTCACCCGCCTCATCGAGCCCACCAGCGGCCAGCTGCTCATCGACGGCGAGCCGGCGGACGCCCGCCGCCACGACCTGGCCTTTGTGTTCCAGGAGTCCTCGGCCTTTCCCTGGCTCACGGTGGAACAGAACATCGGCTTCGGGCTGGGCATCAAGCACGTGCCCGCCGCCGAGGCGAAAAAGCGGGTGGACCGTATCCTGGAGCTGATGGGCCTGGAGGCCTACCGCAAGGCCTATCCCGGGCAGCTGTCGGTGAGCAGCGAGCAGCGCATGGTCATCGGCCGGGCCTTTGCCATGGAGCCGGACCTGCTGCTGATGGACGAGCCCTACGGCCAGATGGACATCAAGATGCGCTTTTACCTGGAGGACGAGGTGATCCGGCTGTGGCAGCAGCTGGGCACCACGGTGGTCTTCATCACCCACAACATCGAGGAGGCGGTGTACCTGGCCGAGCGGGTGCTCATCCTCACCAACAAGCCGGCCTCCATCAAGGAGGAGGTGGCCATCGACCTGCCCCGGCCCCGGCAGGTGTCCGACCCCCGTTTCATCGAGCTGCGCCGCCACATCACCGAGCAGATCAAATGGTGGTAAAAACTCACAGGGTCTCCACCGGGGCCCGGGAAAGTTGTATGATAAAAGAAGACAACGGCAAACGGCCGCATGGTATGCGGGCCCGCCGTGAAGCGCCGCAGACCTTACCCCCGCGGGGGCAGGGTCTGTTGGTCGTATCCGGCGGCCCGGCGGGAGGTGGTTGACTTGAAAAAGGGGATCATCGCGCTGAGCGTGCTCTGTATTGCGATCCTGCTGGTGGAGGGGCTGGGCGGCTTGCCCTGGTCCGGCGGGCGGCGGCAGACCGGCCTGGAGCTGATACGGGTGGGATACCACACCAACTACGGCGGCTCCTCCGCCATGGCGGTGGGGCAGGCCCAGGGCTATTTTGAGCAGGAGGGGCTGCAGCTGGAGCTGGTCTCTTTCAACAGCGGGCCGCCGGCCATCGCGGCGCTGATGGCCGGCGATGTGGACGTCTGCTTTCTGGGCCACGGCGCCACCTACTTCCTGCT
Source organism: Candidatus Allofournierella merdigallinarum (assembly GCA_019117205.1). Lineage (GTDB taxonomy): Bacteria > Bacillota > Clostridia > Oscillospirales > Ruminococcaceae > Allofournierella_A > Allofournierella_A merdigallinarum. Next base: position 24,118 of record DXAC01000077.1, read on the forward strand.
GGAGGGCTGTGCCGACGTGATCGCTGTGGAGAGCCTGAGCAACGCCGAGCAGATCCTGGTGCGGGCGGACGCGGGGGTGGAGGACATGGCCGGCCTGCGGGGCATGACCCTGGCCACCCCCTTTGGCACCAGCGGCGAGAACTTCGCCGAGATGGTGCTGGCCCTCTACGGCATGGACCGGCAGGACCTGGAGATGGTGAACTACGATGTGGCGGGGGCGGTGACCGCCTTTTTGAACGGCACGGTGGACGCGGTGTCCCTGTGGGCCCCCTACACCACCGAGATCCTCACCCGCGCCTCCGGGCGGGCGCAGGTGCTGGAGGACTGCCGGGACTTCCGGGACCAGTTCGCCCTGCCCATGAGCTGGGTGTCCACCGACGCGTTCATCGACGCCGACCCGGACCGGACGGTGCGCTTCGTCCGGGCCCTCTACCGCTGCCTGGACTGGCGCGCCGAGCACCCGGAGGAGTCCGCCCGGCTGGCGGCCGGGCTGCTGGGCATGGGCCAGGACGAGCTGCTGAGCAGCCTGGACACCGCCGAGTGGCTCACCAGCGAAAGCGCCGCGCTCTATCTCCAGGACGGGCGCATGGAGCAGTGGTACGCGGCCCAGCACCGCTTTTTCGAGGACAAGGAGGGCAGCGGCGGCTCGGTGCCCATGGAGGACTATATGCGCTTTGAGATCCTGCGGGCGGTGCTGCTCGGCCAGGAGGAGGAGGGAACATGCTCTTCGCGCTGACCGGCCTGCTGGCCACCATGATGGTGCTCTTCGTGGTGCAGAACCGGCGCCCGGTGAGCGTGCTGGTGGGCGGGCTGTACCTGGGGCTCATCGTCATCATCCTGGCCTACATCCTGGTGTGGATCAAGTACGGGGGCGCCACCGGCACGGTGGACCTGATGCTCTGCCTCACCCGGGGCATCAAGCGGTGGCTGCTGTACCTGCCGGTGAGCGCCAGCGCGCTGTCCCGTATGCTGCTGCTGGGCAAGTCCCTGTTCCTGGCCAGCGTCATGCTGCTGGCCGTCGCCCTCAGCGGGCCCCGCAGGCCCTGGGTGCAGGGGCTGCTCTTCGCCCTGGGCGCCCTGCTGCCCGCCGCCCATTACGGGGCGCTGCACCCGGCGGTGTACCAGCTCTACGCCGGCACGGCCTTTTTCCGCGCCCACCAGATGCAGCTGTTCGACCTGGTGCGGGTGCTGTATCTGCTCTGGCTGGCCGCGGGGCTGGCCATGCTGGTGTACCAGTATAAAAAGCTCCGCATCGCCTGGGTGAAAAAGAGCTTTTACTACATCCTTTTGCTGGTGTGCTACCTGAATTTCCTCTTCGTGCTGTTCGCGGTGCTGGGGCCCATCCAGGTCAGCGACACCACCAGCGTGTACTATGTCCACTCCAACTTCCTCTACCGCCAGAACCCCTGGGGCTGCGCCCTGTTCGTGCTCTGCGGCTTTTTCTTCGCGGGGTCCGGCTCCCAGGCGCTGTGGAAGTACCTGGAGGTCTGCCGCAGCATCGGCCGACCGGACGTGTCCATCAGCAAGCGCCTGCGGGACAGCAACACCAGCGTGCGGATGTTCACCCACGGCATGAAAAACCAGTTCCTGGTGATGCGCTCCATCCTCAGCGAGATGCAGCGGGACCCGGACCTCTGTGCCCGGCAGCGTCAGCAGGTGGAGGAGCTCAGCGCCCTGACCCGGAACATGCTGCTGCGGATGGAGGAGCTCCGCAACGTCTTTCGCACCAACGCGATGGTGCTGGTGCCGGTGGAGCACCCCGCCCAGATCGTGGAGATGGCCCGGGAGCTGCTGGGCGGCACGGCGGTGCCGATCCGGGTGGAGTGCGCGGGCGAGCGGCCTGTGCTGGCGGACCGGCAGCATCTGGCGGAGGCCCTGTGCAGCGTGATGACCAACGGGGTGGACGCCATCGCCGCCAAGGGCGGCCCCGGCCCGGACGACCGGATCGAGGTGCGGCTGTACGAAAACCGGGGCAGCATGGTGTTCGAGGTGAAAGACACCGGCGAGGGCATCGACAAAAAGGCGCTGCGGCGCATCTTCGAGCCCTTTTACACCAGCCGCAACACCAAGAGCAACTGGGGCATGGGCCTGACCTATGTGCAGCAGATCGTGCGGGGACATTACGGCGAGGTGAGCATCGAGTCCCAGGTGGGGCAGGGGACCACGCTGTACCTGTCCATCCCGGTGTACACCAGCGCAAAGGAGGAGGGGTGAAGAATGGAGACACAGGAGCGGACGATCCGGGTGGCGGTGGCGGAGGACGAGCCCTATCTGCGCCGGGACATCTGCCAGGCGATCCGCCGGCAGCCGGGCATGACGCTGGTGGGGGAGGCCGCCACCGAGGCGGAGACGGTCAGCGCCGTGCTGGAGGGGCGGGCGGACGTGGTGCTCATGGACGTGGAGATGGACCGCTGCGACTCGGGCATCCGGGCCGCGGTGCGGATCGCCCGGGAGCGTCCGGAGACCATCATCCTGTTCCTCACCGTCCACGACGAGGACGAGGTCATCTACGAGGCCTTTTCCGCCGCGCCCAACGTGGACTATATCGTAAAAAGCGCCACTCCCGGGCAGGTGCTCCAGAAGATCGAGGACGCCTACATGGGCCGCAGCAGCATCTCCCCCGAGATCCTGCACAAGATCACCGGCGAGTTCGGCCGTATGCGCCGCCGCCAAAGCGACGTGCTCTATTTCTACAACATCCTGTTCACCATCACCGCCAGCGAAAAGGAGCTCATCAAGATGCTGCTGGACGGCAACAGCGTCTCCCAGATCGCCGCCCGGCGGGTGGTGCAGGTGAGCACCGTGAAAGCCCAGATCAACACCCTGCTCAAAAAGTTCCATGTGAAGCGCACCAAGGAGATCGTCAGCCAGATCCGGGACCTGGGCCTGGAAAAGATCTTCTGAAAAAGGGCAAAAGGGGGCCCCGGCCGTCTGGCCGGGGCCCCCTTTTGCCAAAATCCGCGCTCACCCCGCCAGGCGGAACGTGAGCTCCACCGGGTCGTGGTCGCTGAAAGCGAAATCCAGGTGGATGTTCCGGGCGCTGGCGGCCACGTTGTCCGACACGATGAAGCCGTCCACCACCGTGACGTAGTTCACCCCCGCCTCGTAGGGGATGTCCGCCCCGCGGCAGGTGGGCGTCTCCAAGGCGTTGTCCGCCTGCACAAAGGCGAAGTGCTCCGGCAGGTCGCCGTCGTCCAGCGTCTGCACCCAGGCGGGCAGCTGCTGGCGGCAGGCAAAGGCCTCGGCGGTGCCGCACAGGGCGTGGTTGAAGTCGCCGCCCACCACCACATAGTTCCCTTTCTCGTACTCCTCCTCCAGCACGCCGCAGAGCATCTCCCACTGGCGCGCCCGCACCGTGCCCCCCTCGTCGTAGGCGGACAGGTGGCTGTGGATCAGCGCCAGCTGCCGGTCGGTGCCCTCCACCGGCAGGTAGAGCACGGTGAAGCACCGGTCCAGGTCGGTGAACTTGATGAAAAAGCTCTCGTCTACCGGGTAACTGCGGCGCACTCCGCCGGCGGCGGACCAGCGGGTCAGGGTGAGCAGGCCGGCGTTCACCGCCCCGTGGGGGTCGTTGAACGGATAGGCCAGAAAGCCGCTGTGGAAGTTCTCCCCCCAGATGGAGCCGTAGCCCGCAAAGGCCTCCCGGGCCAGCTGCCGCTGGTCCACGAAATGGCTCCGGCGGGAGTCGTGGTCCACCTCCTGCAGCAGCACGAAGTCCGGCTCCAGCGCCGCTGCGGCGTCCAGCGCGCCCCGGGTGTGGGCCAGCACCTCCGACTTGCTGCGGGCGGTGCCGTACAGCCCCCGGGTGGGGGTGCCGTCATCCATGACGCCGGTGTCCATAAAGAACGAGTACTCCGGCCCGTAGGCCCCGAAACCAAGGTTGTAGCTCACCGCCGTGTAGTCGGTGTCCTGCCGCAGCACCCCGGCGGGCGGGTCGGACACCTCCAGCGCCAGGCCGTCCTCGATGCGGTAGTACTGCAGCTGCAGATAGCCCACATAGCCCGCCGCCGCCAGCACCGCCGCGCCGGCCAGCACGCCCAGCGCCAGGGCCGCGGCGCGAAAGATCTTTTTCATGGGGACCTCCTTTTTTGTGAAAAAACAAAGAAGAGCAGCACGAAACAAGGCCCGTCTCGTGCTGCTCTCCATCGCCAGAACGCTTCCTGTTTATCATACACGAAAACCGCCCCGGCGGCTATTGGCAGCTGTGCCAAAAAAGTCGTACTTTTCTTGGCGGACAGAGCCCCGGGCGGCGCCGGCGGCCCTTGACAGAGGGGGGATTTCCGCCTATGATTTTGGATAAGACCCCGCGGGCGCGGCCCTGCGCCCGGGAGAGGAGGCGCGGTATGGGAGGCATTGGGAAGCTGGCGGCGGTGCTGGCGGCGGCTTTGCTGTGTACCGGCTGCGCCGGCGAGCAGCCGGGGAGCAGCCTGCCCCGGGTGGACCCGGCGGACCAGCTGGTGGTCTACACCAGCCACCCCCAGGAGATCTACGCCCCGCTGGTGGAGGAGTTCGAGGCCCGCACCGGCATCTGGGTGCAGGTGGTCGAGGGCACCAGCGGCGGCCTGCTGGAGCAGATCGGGAGCGAGCGCCAGGCCCCCGCGGCGGACGTGATGTTCGGCGGCGGGGTGGACTCCCTGGAGTGCCACCGTGACTGCTTTGCCTCCTACCGCTCCCCCGCGTGCGAAGCCATCGACGGCGAGGGGCTGTGCGGCGGGGAAAACCGGTGGACCGGCTTCTCGGTGCTGCCGCTGGTCTTTGTCTACAACACCCGGCTGGTGGACGAGCGGGATGCCCCCACCGGCTGGAACAGCCTCACCGAGCCCAAGTGGACCGGCCGCATCGCCTTTGCGGACCCGGCCCTGTCCGGCTCCTGCTACACCGCCCTGGCCACCGCGGTGCAGCTGTACGGCCAGGAGTACGCGGGCGCCCTTGCCCGCAACCTGGAGGGGCGCTGCCTGGAGGAATCCGGCGAGATCGTGCCCCTGGTGGCGGACGGCAGCTACTCGGTGGGGGTCACCCTGGAGAGCACCGCCCTCCAGGCCATCGGCGAGGGGGCGGACATCGCCTACCTCTACCCGGAGGACGGCACCAGCGCCGTGGCGGACGGGGTGGCTATCCTGGAGGGGGCGCCCCACCGGGCCAACGCGGAGCGGTTCGTGGATTTCGTGCTGGGGCGGGACGCCCAGAGCTTTCTGTGCGAGACCATCGGCCGCCGGCAGGTCCGCAGCGACATCCCCGCCCGCCAGCAGTACAGCCTGGAGAGCCTGACGCTGATGGACTATGACCTGGCCTGGGCCGCCGCCCACAAGGAGGAGCTGGTGGACCTGTGGCAGCAGGAGTACCAGGCGGGGAAAGGCGGCCAGCCATGAAGCGAAGCAAGCCTCTCTCGTTCAAATACCGGCTGTTCGCCGGCAGCCTGGTGGTGGCGCTGATCCCGCTGCTGCTCTGCGGGGTGTCCCTGGGGCGGCTGTTCAACGACATGCTGCTGCACCAGAGCGCCGCCCAGGGGGCGGAGCAGGCGGCGGAGCTGGCCGGCCGGCTCACCGCCGTCCTCCAGGACGGCGAGGCCGCCCTGGAAACGGTGGCCTCCGACCCCCGGCTGCAGCGGGCGCTGGTGGACCACACCAACGACGAATACAGCAAGGACGCCTACCTCACCCTTTACGAGGCCACCCGGCAGGTCCGCAGCCAGGTGGGCCTGAGCCTGTACGACGCGGGCGGCAAGCTCCAGTACACCACCCAGAGCGGCGAGTCCGCCGCCAGCCAGCCCATGAACTGGGGCATCCTGCGAAAGGCCTCCCGGCACGGGGGCGTCCAGTATATGGCCCGGCCCGGCCAGGCGGACCAGGCCCAGGCGGTCTGTTTGAGCATGGCCTGCCCGGTGGAGAACAGCCAGGGCGTGCGCATGGGCTATGTGGAGTGCAGCATCACGGTGGGGCAGATGCAGCAGCTGTTCGCCGGTGCCTTTGAAGAGGGCACCGTGGCCTACCTGCTCACCCCCCAGGGCCGGCTGCTCTGCGCCACCCGGGGCAATGTGGACACGGCGGTGGAGCAGATCCGCGCCGCCATGCTCACCGGCGTCAGCCCCGGGCAGGACGGCCTCTTCTTCGCCCAGACCGAGCCCGCCTCCGGCTGTCTGCTGGTGCTGTTCCGCACGGTGCCGCTGAGCAGCAGCTCGGTGGGGCTGATGTACACCATCCTGCTGGGGGCCAGCGTGCTCTGCGTGGTGCTCTGCGTGGCGGTGTCGCTGATCCTCAGCCGCAGCCTGTTCTCGCCCATCGCCCGGCTCAGCGCCGCCATGGGGCGGGTGAACAGCGGCGACCTGACCGCCCGGGTGCCGGTGGACCGGCGGGACGAGATCGGCCAGCTCACCGAGGACTTCAACACCATGACCGGCCGGCTGCAGACCTATGTGGCCGAGCAGGTGCAGCAGCAAAAGGACCTGAACGACGCCCAGATCCGCCAGATGCAGGCCCAGCTCAACCCCCACTTTTTGTACAACACCCTGGACACCATGAAGTGGCTGGCCAAGATCCACAAGCTGCCCCAGGTGGCCCAGCTGGCGGGCAGCCTCGCGGGCATCCTGCGCTGGAGCATCGCCAGCGAGCAGTTCGTCACCCTGCGCCAGGAGCTGGAGCTGCTGCAGCGGTACATCGACATCCAGAAGATCCGCTTTGCCGGCAAATTCGAGTATGTGGTGGAGGTGCCCGACGCCCTGCTGGACTGCCGGGTGCCCAAGCTCATCCTGCAGCCCCTGGTGGAAAACGCCATCCTCCACGGGCTCAGCGCCCGGGCGGGGGGCATGGTCTACGTCTACGCCCGCACCGAGGAGGACACGCTGGTGATCTCGGTCACCGACGACGGCTGCGGGATGGCGCCGGAGATGGTGGAGCGGATCAACAGCCCCCAGCCCAAGATCCTGGAGGGGCATCTGGGGCTGTACAACATCAGCACCATCCTGTATCTGTACTACGGCGCGGGCTACGGCCTGCACGCCACCAGCTACCCCAACGTGGGCACCACCGTCACCGCGCGGCTGCCCGTTCAAAGAGAGGAGGCGCCCGATGCTTAAAGTGGTTCTTGTGGAGGACGAGCCCCTGGTGCGCCAGGGGCTGGCACTGGCGGTGGACTGGGCCTCCATGGGCTGCGTGGTGGTGGGCGAGGCGGAGGACGGGGAGGAGGGCTGCCGGGTGGCCCGAAAGACCGACCCGGACCTGATCCTCACCGACGTGCGTATGCCCCGGATGGACGGCATCTCGATGATCGCCCGCCTGCGCCAGGAGGGCTGCCGCGCCGAGTTCATCATCCTCACCGCCTACAGCGACTTTGAATACGCCCACAGCGCCCTGAAGCTGGGGGTCACCGACTACCTGCTCAAGCCGTTCGAGGACGACAGCGAGCTGGAGGCCGCCGTGGAGAAGATCCGCCAGCGGCTGGCCCAGCGGGCCCAGCCCGCGGCGGGGGGCGGCCTGTTCCGCTTCGACCTGGACAAGGGCGCCAAGAGCAAGTATGTGGAGGAGGCGGTGGACTACATCCGGCAAAACTACGCCCAGCGCATCACCATCAGCTCCTGCGCCGAGGCGGTGAGCCTGTCGGAGGGCTACCTCAGCCGGCTATTCCGCAAGGAGACCGGCTACACGTTCAACGCCTACCTGGCCGCCTACCGCATCCACGTGGCCATGCGCCTTTTGCGCGACCACCACATGAAAGTCTACGAGGTGGCCCCGCTGGTGGGCTACGCCGACACCGCCTATTTCAGCACCCTGTTCAAAAAGGCGGTGGGCATCTCCCCCAGCGAATACCAGGACCGGTGCGAGTGAGCCGGCCGCCGACCGCCTTTTGCCGGGCCCGGGCGGGGGAAACACCCCCTGCCCGGGCCCGATTTTGTGCTTTTTGCACAGTAATTTATCCGTTTGCTTGACAACAACAAGAGAAGTTGTCGGTTTTTTCAAGAAAATGTCAGGGTTGTGGCGTTTTCAACCCCCCGAAAGGAGTTCTATAATGAAACCAACGAAAGGGGCGCGGCGGACGCCGCCGGCCCGGACCATCCCACGGAAAAGGAGAGAAAAACCATGAAGAAATTTCTTGCATTGTCTCTGGCAGCGCTGATGGCGCTGAGCCTGGCCGCCTGTGGCGGCAGCCCCTCCTCCACCGCCGCCCCGGCCTCCGGCGATTCCGCCCCGGCCTCCGCCGGCACCGACGAGGGCCCCAGCGGCACGGTGGTGGTGTACAGCCCCCATGACGCCGACCCCCTGAACGACGGCGTGAACATGTTCATGGAGAAATACCCCGGCATCCAGGTGGAGGTCGTGGCCGCCGGCACCGGCGAGCTGTGCAACCGCATCGTGGCCGAGAGCGCGGCGCCCATCGCCGACGTGCTGTGGGGCGGCGGCGCCGACAGCCTGGCCGCCTTCAAGGATTACTTCGCCCCCTATGAGTGCGCCAACGACGAGTTCATCGACGAGGCCTACAAGGACCCGGACGATCTGTGGATCGGCGAGAGCCCGCTGCCCATGGTGATCTTCTACAACAAGGACCTGCTGGAAAAGGACAACATGCCCATCCCCCAGTCCTGGGAGGACCTGCTGGACCCCATCTATAAGGGCAAGATCGCCTACTGCCTGCCCTCCAAGTCCGGCTCCGCCTACACCCAGCTGTGCACCATGCTCTTTGCCCACGGCGGCATCGAGGACGGCTGGGACTTCATCCAGCAGCTCTACGACAACCTGGACGGCAAGATGGTGGACTCCTCCGGCAAGTGCCACAAGATGGTGGCGGACGGCGAGTACTACATCGGCCTGACCCTGGAAAAGGCGGCGGTGCAGTACGCGGACGACCCCAGCGTGGGCTTTGTGTATCCCAGCGACGGCACCAGTGCGGTGCCCGACGGCGTGGCCCTGGTCAAGGGCTGCCCCAACGAGGAGAACGCCAAGCTGTTCATCGACTTCGTCACCAGCTACGAGTGCCAGACCGCCCAGGCCGAGCGGTGGGGCCGCCGTCCGGTCCGCAGTGACATCGAGGTGGCGGAGGGCATGGCCGCTCTCAGCGACATCCCCCTGGTGGATTACGACTTCGAGTGGGCTGCCAACAACAAGGAAGAGGTCGTGGAGCACTTCAACGACATCATGGTCGGCTGATCGCTCCCGCGATATCGCACGCACGGTGGCGGGGAGGCTTCTTTGGCGGTCTCCCCGCCATTTTTTGAGAGTTCTACGAGAGAGGGATGACCACATGAGCCATACTGTTATCATTCGGGACGCCATCAAGCGCTATGGCGATTTCCAGGCGCTCAACGGCGTCAACCTGACCATCCAGCCCGGCGAGTTTTTCACCCTGCTGGGCCCCTCCGGCTGCGGCAAGACCACCCTTTTGCGGATGATCGCCGGCTTCAACACGGTGGACGGGGGCGAGATCCTCTTCGACGACAAGGTGATCAACGACCTGCCCGCCCACAAGCGGGACATCGGCATGGTGTTCCAGAACTACGCCATCTTCCCCCACCTGACGGTGGAGGAGAACGTGGCCTACGGCCTCAAGGCCAAAAAGGTGCCCAAAGACGAGATCCGCCGCCGGGTGAAAGACGCCCTGGAGCTGGTGCAGATCGAGAACCTGGCCACCCGCAAGCCCAACGAGCTCTCCGGCGGCCAGCAGCAGCGTGTGGCGCTGGCCCGCGCCTTCGTCATCGAGCCAGCGCTGCTGCTCATGGACGAGCCCCTTTCCAACCTGGACGCCAAGCTGCGGGTGCAGATGCGGACCATCATCAAAAAGCTCCAGCGCAAGCTGGGCATCACCACCATCTATGTGACCCACGACCAGGAGGAGGCGCTGGCCATCTCCGACCGGATCGCCGTGATGCAAAGCGGCAACATCATGCAGGTGGGCACCCCCGAGCAGATCTACAAAAAGCCGGACAACCCCTTTGTGGCGGGCTTCATCGGCGTGTCCAACTTCCTGGACTGCGAGCTGGCCGCCGACGGCGCGCACCTGGCCCCCGAGTACACCATCCAGCCTCCGCTGCGCCGGGAGTACGCGGGCAAGGCGCTGCTCAGCGCCCGCCCCGAGCAGCTGTTCTTCGACGAGGAGAAAGGCATCGAGGGGGAGGTGGGCCTGTCGCTGTTTTTGGGCGACTTTGTGGAGTATGAGATCCGGCTGCACACCGGCCAGACCATCCAGCTCAACGAGTACACCAAGGACGTGAACGAGGTGCGCCCCGTGGGCCAGCGGGTGCGGGTGTGCATGGACCCCGCCCGCATCAGCCTCTATGTGCCGGATACCGGGGAGGTGTTGTCATGCTGAAAACGCGCTCCCACCGCTTCCGGCCGGACTTCTGGTTCTGGGTGCGGGTGTGCGTGGTGCTGGTGATGCTGCTGTTCCTGATCTACCCGTTCTTTACCCTGATCGCCCGCAGCTTCTTCTCGGCGGACGCCCCCGGCTTCACCCTGGCCAACTACATCCGCTTTTTCACCAAGGAGTACTATTACAGCACCCTGGGCCACAGCCTGTTCGTGTCCATCACGGCCACCGTCACCACCCTCATCATCGGCGTGCCCATGGCCTACCTGATGACCCGGTACAACGTGCTGGGCAAAAAGTACATCCACATCCTCATCATCATGTGCCTGATGAGCCCGCCTTTCATCGGCGCCTACAGCTGGATCATGCTGTTCGGCCGGGCGGGCCTGATCACCAAGCTGTTCGCCGCCATCGGCGTCACCACCCCCGCCATCTACGGCAAGGCGGGCATCATCCTGGTGTTCACCTTTAAGCTGTTCCCCTATGTGTACCTGTATGTGTCCGGCGCCATGGGCAGCATCGACTCCAGCCTGGAGGAGGCGGCGGAGAACCTGGGCAGCAGCAAGCTGCGCCGGCTGTTCACCGTCACCCTGCCGGTGATCCTGCCCAGCATCGCCGCCGGCGCCATCATGGTGTTCATGACCAGCCTGGCGGACTTCGGCACCCCCATGCTCATCGGCGAGGGCTACACCGTGCTGCCGGTGCTGGTGTACAACGAGTACATGAGCGAGATCGGCGGCAACGCCAACCTTGCCAGCGCCCTGTCGGTGATCGTGGTGGCGTGCAGCCTGCTGGTGCTGCTGGTGCAGAACCGGCTGGTGGCCCGCAAGAACTACGTGATGACCGCCATGCGCCCCCCCAAGGAGGAGCAGCTCCACGGCGCGGCCCGCTTCTTCGCCACCCTGCCGGTGTGGCTGGTGACGTTCATCGGCTTCCTGCCCCAGATCGTGGTGGTGGTGAGCAGCTTCATCAAGTGCGACTTCACCGGCTTCAAAAACGAGTTCAGCCTGGAGAGCTACGCCACCATCGCAAAGCGGCTGTCCACCAACATCCGCAACACCTTTGTGTTCAGCACGGCGGCCATCGTCATCATCGTGCTGCTGGGCCTGCTCATCAGCTACATCATCGTCCGCAAGCGGGGGGTCTCCGGCCAGCTGATGGACATGCTCATCATGTTTCCCTATGTGATCCCCGGCGCGGTGCTGGGCATCAGCCTGATCGTGGCGTTCAACAAGCCGCCCCTGATCCTCACCGGCACCGCTTTCATCATGATCATCGCCTATGTGGTCCGCAAGCTGCCCTACACCGTGCGAAGCGGCAGCGCGTTCCTGCGGCAGATGGACCCCAGCGTGGAGGAGGCCTCCATCAACCTGGGCGTGTCGCCCATGAAGACTTTCTTCACCGTCACCAGCCGGCTGATGGCCCCGGGCATCCTGTCCGGCGCCATCCTCAGCTGGATCACCTGCATCAACGAGCTGTCCTCCAGCGTGATGCTCTACGGCGGCAAGACCAGCACCATCTCGGTGGCCATCTACACCGAGGTCGTGCGGAACAGCTACGGCACCGCCGCCGCCCTGGCCACCATCCTCACAGTGAGCACGGTGGTCAGCCTGCTGATCTTCCTGCGCGTGAGCAAGGGCAAGGTCAGTGTCGTGTGATCGAACCTGATGGCGGCCCGCGGCTCACCGCGGGCCGTCCTTTGACCGGAGGGAAAGGACCATGCAGATCAAACATCTTGTTTTCGACATGGGCAACGTGCTGATCCAGTACGACCCGGGCCGCTACCTGGCGGCCTATGTTCCCGACGAGGCCGACCGCCCGCTGCTGATGCGGGAGGTGTTCCGCAGCGTGGAGTGGGTGCAGATGGACCACGGTACCCTCACCGAGGAGGAGGCCATCGCCGCCAGCTGCGCCCGGCTGCCCCAGCGGCTGCACGAGGCCGCCGCCCAGCTCTACCGCCACTGGAACGAGGACATCCCCCCGGTGCCGGGCGTGGAGCAGCTCATTGCCCGGGCAAAGGCGGCGGGCTACGGCATCTACCTGCTCTCCAACACCAGCGAGCGCTACCACCGCTTCCGCCGGCACATCGCCGCCCTGCGCTGGTTCGACGGCGAGTTCATCAGCGCCGACTGGCATCTGCTCAAGCCGGACGTGGCCATCTACCAGGCCTTTTGCCAGCACTTCGGCCTGGTGCCCGCCCAGTGCCTGTTTGTGGACGACCTGCCCGGCAACGTCTACGGCGCCCGGTGCGCCGGCATGGACGGGGTGGTGTTCCACGGGGACGCGGCGGAGCTGGAGGCCCAGCTGGCCCGCCACGGCGTGGAGCTGAAAGGGGGCGCGGCGCAATGAGCATCCGCTTTGGCACCGGCGGCTGGCGGGCCATCATCGGCGACGGCTTCACCCGCCGGAACATCCGCCTGCTCTGCGGCGCGCTGGCCGGCCAGCTCAAGGAGGACGGCAAGGACCAGCAGGGCTTCGTCATCGGCTACGACCGGCGCTTCCTCAGCCGGGAGGCCGCCTACTGGGCGGCGCAGGTGCTCTGCGGCCAGGGGGTGCGGGTGCAGCTCATCGACGAGGAGGCGCCCACCCCGCTGATGATGTTCTGCATCACCCGCTACGGCCTGGGCGGCGGCATGGCGGTCACTGCCAGCCACAACCCGGCGGTGTACAACGGCATCAAGGTGTTCCTGGAGGGCGGCCGGGACGCGGACGAGGCCTACACCGCCCGCCTGGAGGCCCGGGCGGACGCGCTGGAGGCCACCGGCGCGCCGCTGGAGGAGATGTCCGCCGAGGAGGCCCGCCGGCAGGGGCTGCTCGCCATCATCGACCCGATGAACGACTACATCGACAGCATCCTCAGCGTCATCGACACCGAGGCCATCCGCCGGCGGGGCCTGCGGGTGGCGCTGGACCCCATGTACGGCGTCTCCAAAACGGCGCTGCAAACGGTGCTGCTCACGGTGCGCTGCCACCTGGACGTGATCCACGACCGGCACGACACCCTCTTCGGGGGCCGGCTGCCCGCCCCCAACGCGGAGACGCTGAACAGCCTGCGGAACTTTGTGAGCGAGCACGGCTGCGACATCGGCCTTGCCACCGACGGCGACGCCGACCGGCTGGGGGTCATCGACGACCGGGCCCAGTTCGTCCACCCCAACAAGATCCTGGTGCTGCTGTACTACTACCTGCTGCGCTACAAGAACTGGCGGGGCCCGGCGGTGCGGAACGTGGCCACCACCCACCTGCTGGACAGGGTGGCGGCGGACTTCGGCCAGACCTGCTACGAGGTGCCGGTGGGCTTCAAGCACATCTCCGGCAAGATGGCCGAGACCGACGCCATCATTGGCGGCGAGAGCAGCGGCGGCCTGACGGTAAAGGGCCACATCCGCGGCAAGGACGGCATCTATGCCGCCAGCCTGATCATCGAGATGATCGCCGTCACCGGCAAGAGCCTGTCGGCGATCTGGAGCGAGATCGAGCAGCGCTACGGCCGTTTCGAGATGTCCGAGCGGGACCTGACGTTCACCCGCCGGCAAAAGGAGGAGATCCTGGACAAGCTGATGGTGCGCCGGGAGCTGACGGACTTCGGCATCCCGGTGGAGCGGGTCAGCTACCAGGACGGCTGCAAGGTCTACTTCCAAAACGGCGGCTGGATCATCGCCCGCTTCTCGGGCACCGAGCCGCTGCTGCGGATCTTCTGCGAGATGGACAGCCTCAAGCAGGCCCGGTCGGTCTCCGACCGGCTGGAGGACTTTCTGCGGGTCTGAGCCCGCGGCGTTCCGGCGTCCGCCTCCCGTGCGGGGGGCGGGCGCTTTTTTGCGGCCCCGGCGGCCAAAAGAGTGCAATATGTGCAGTTTTTTCTACCGTTGGTGCAGTTTCTCTTGCGAAAACCACCATCGCTCACTATAATGAAAAAGAAATTTGCCCCGGCCGGCGGGATGCGGCGGCTGCCCGGCGCGGCGGGGCGGACAAGGGCGGAGGAGCCGGCCCGGAAAAATCGAAAGAGGTGCGCTTTATGAAATTGTGGAACAACTTTGCGGCAAAACACCCCGCGGCGGCCAAGTGGGTGCGGGAGGGCGGTCTGTTCGTGATCGTGAGCAACGTGATCACCGTCTTCAAGTATCTGATGCTCACGTTCCTGCCGGCGGCCTTTGCTTTCCTGGGCGACGCCTCTTTCGGCTGGCCCGGCATCCCCCTCACCATGTTCGGGGAGACTTTCGAGTGGAACATCCTGGGCTACGACCAGGCCCACGGCGGCCTTGCCTACTTCTGCGCCTACATGGTGGCCATGGTCATCGGCGAGGTGGTGAACTTCCCCATCCAGCGCAGCTTCGTCTTCCGCTCCAAAGGCAAGATCGGCCCCCAGATCGCCTGGTACCTGGTGGCGTTCATCATCATCACCTGCATCGTGAACTCCATCAACTGCATCTGGGTGGCGGTGGCCGGCCTGCTGGTGCCCGACTTCATCTACAACATCGGCACCACCGTGCTCAACGGCGGCATCTCCATGGTGGTCTTCTTCTTCGTCAACAAGAAGATCTTCCCCGAGGGCGCCGCGGCCAACAAGTAAACCCCTCACAAAAGAAAAGGCGCGGGAGCATCCGAACGGATGCTCCCGCGCCTTTTGTCCGCCGGGCCGCTCAGCCCACCCGGGCGTAGTATTGGTCGTTGATCACATTGCCCTCCGCGTCGTACTGCCACACGTTCAGCAGCAGATCGTCCTCAAAGGTCATGTAGTAGTCGCCGCTCTCGTCGGCCACGCCGTCCAGATACACCGCCAGCACGCCGCGGCTGATGTACCACAGGGTATAGGGCTCGCCGTTCAGCGTGTTGGCGTCCAGCATCAGCATCTCGCCGTCGTTGCTGCGCCAGTTGCCCCGCACCCGGGCGGCCAGGGAGTCCACACTGGCCCCCGCCCGGTTGTACAGGCAGGCCAGCAAAGCGCAGGTGTCCGCGTCGTCCAGGGCCTGGTATTCGCCGTCCACCATCCAGTAGCCGCCGAACACCACCGTGTTGCCCCCCTCCAGCACCACATCAAAGGCCGCCTCGCCCTCCGGCAGGGTGCAGTAGAGCAGATAGCAGGTGGAGCCGGGGGCGTAGGCGCCCTCCTCCGGCTCGTAGGTGCCCCAGAACAGCGCCTCGCTGCCCTCTGTCAGGGCGTCCAGCAGGGTCACGTCGTCGGAACAGAAGAGCATGGCGCTCTCCAGCAGGGCTTCCTCTTCCTCGGCAAAGGGGTCGCAGTAGCCGAAGTAGTACAGCTGGTCGCTGCCCACCGCCCCATAGGCGTTCAGGATGCCCTCCAGGCCGTCGTAGGTGGCCGGCGGGGCGGGGTCGCTGTCCGGCGCGGGCTGCACGTCCGGCAGGGGGATCACCTCGTCGGCCCCCGGCAGGGGAACGTCGCTGTCCGGCAGGGGGGCAGAGTAGCTGTAAAAGGGCGGCGGCGTGGTGGACAAAATGTCCACGGCGGACAGAACAGAGCCCACGACAGACAGCACCGCGATCACCAGATACACCGCCACCAGCGCCGCCACCCGCCCGCCGTGGCGGGGCACATGGGCGTCGCCGCCCCGGGCATTGCAGTAGCTGCGGTTAAAGGTCAGGCCGTTGATCACGCCCACCACCAGGCCGACGATGCCCAGCGGCAGGGTCAGCAGGCCCACAACGCTCACCATGGAATAGTTGTGGGTGAGCACAGCGGCCAGGTTGGCCAGCTGAATCGCCAAACCGACCAGCACCAGGGGCAGGTAAAAGGTGACAAAGCGCCGGGTGTGGCCCCGGTAGAGCGCCTGGTAGCCCCCCAGGAAGAACGCCGCCCAGTTGAAGCGGCTCCTGCCGCCCTGGGCGATGGCGGCGAACTCCCGGGCATAGTAGGGGGAAAGGGTCGGGTCCCAGGCCGGCGGAGGCGTTTGGGGCTGGCCGGGGCCGTATGGGGCAGGGCCGCCGCTATAAACCGGCGGAGGCGTTTGGGGCTGGCCGGGGCCGTATGGGGCAGGGCCGCCGCCATAGACCGGCGGAGGCGTTTGGGGCTGGCCGGGGCCGTATGAGGCAGGGCCGCCGCCATAGACCGGCGGAGGCGTTTGGTGCTGGCCGGGGCCGTATGGGGCAGGGCCGCCGCCATAAACCGGCGGAGGCGTTTGGGCCTGGTCGCCGGGGCTGGGCGAGGCGGAGCCGTCACAGGCCGGGGCCTCCGGGGCTGTGTTTGCCGTTTCGGGCGGGGCAGGGGCCACCCGCGCGCCGCAGCGCGGGCAGAACGGCGCGCCGGGGACAAGGGCCGCGCCGCAGACGGTGCAGAACATAGCGTTTCCTCCTTTTTCCGCGCCCGAACGCCGAAAAGCGGCGAAAGCGCGGGGTTCTGCTTTCAGTATACGGCCTTTGGAAGCGCCGCGCAAGGGCCCGGCTCCCGGGGCGGCAAAAAAATCCCCCCCGCCGGCGGCGGCAGGACGCAAAAAAACGCCCCTCCCGGCGGGAGGGGCGGCGAAACGGTTCAGTAGACAAAGGCCTTTTGAAGCAGGTAGTTCACAAAAAAGAGCAGGCTGTCCACCGGGATCTTGAAGCACAGCCGGGGCAGCTCCGGCGCCAGGGCAGCGGCCAGCGCCACCAGCAGGCCGCTGCACAGGGTCTTGCCCACCGTGATGGCGGTGTACAGGCCGGCGGAGCGGCCGTAGGAGGCCCGGCTGTGGAACACCAGAAAGTAGTTGATCAGGTAGTTCGCCAGGGCCGACAGGCCCCGGGCCAGGCAGGTGGCGGCCAGAATGGCCGCGCCCTCCCCGATGGGGCCCTCCAGCCCCCGGGCCAGCAGTTCAAAGGCGCCCAGGTCCACCCCGGCGGACACCAGCGAGGACAGGGCGAACCGGCCGAAAGGCCGGGCGGGCGCCGCGTTTTGAGGCGCGGCGGCAGCGCTGTGCATGGAAAAGACTCCTTTCTGAACAAAAGGGCCGGGTCAGCCCCGGTGCAGCACCGGCCACACCGCCCGGCTGAGCACGCCGGACACCACAAAGCCCGCGGCGGCCTCCACCGCGCCCTGCACACCTACGAACAGCAGCACGAACACAAAGGGGTTCGCCGCGCCCAGGGCGGTCACATAGCCCTGGATGAAGTCGGTGGGGTAGAAGCAGAGCACCAGCGCCCCCATGAAGAACAGGGTGTTCAGCACCGGGCCCGCCAGCGCCGCCGCGCCAAAGGCGGCGTTTTGCAGCGCCGGCCGGCCGGGCCGGTGCAGGGCCTTGAAAACAACGGCCGGCAGCCAGCCCGCCAGCACCCGGGTGGGCACGCAGGTCAAAAAGGTCAGCACCGGGTTGATGGACATCAGGGTGGTGCCGAAAGCGTCCGCCCCGAAGCAGGTGGAAAAGCTGGTCAGCCCAAAGATGCCGCCCAGCACCGCCCCCTCGACGGGCCCCAGCAGGATGGCGCCCACCGTCACCGGGATCATGATGGGGGTGATGGCCAGCGGCCCGATGTGGATGTAGCCCAGCGGGGTGTAGGCCAGCACCAGCACGATGGCCGCCAGCAGGGCAAGCCGGGTCAGACGCAGGGTCTTGGAACGATCATTCATGGTTTTTCTCCTTTACTGCCGCTCCGCCTCAAAACCGCGGATACGGCGCAAGCATATTATGTAAACGCCCCGGCGGGGCGTCACACCAAGGAACAGGGGCCGCTCACCGGCGGTTTTTCTGCCAGATGGCGTACATGCCGTCCAAAATCAGGCTGTCGCACCGGCGCACCGGGGTCTCCATCGCCTCCAGCACTCCCTCGGGCAGCTGGCCGGTGGCGGCGACCCAGGCGTTTTCGCCCAGCTCGCCCCGCAGTTTGGCGAGCAGGCCGTCCAGCATGGCGGCGGTGCCCAGAATGGCCCCCGAGCGCAGGCAGGCGGCGCTGTTGGTGGAAAGGGGCGAAAGGGCCCGGGGCCGCTCGTCCAGGTCCACCTGGGGCAGCTGGGCGGTGCGCTGTACCAGGGCGCCCACCGCCGCCGCCGGCCCGGGCAGGATCATGCCCCCCACCAGCCGGCCCTGCCGGTCGATGCCCATCAGCGACAGGGCGGTGTCCGCGCAGAGCAGGATCGCCGGCGGCGGGTCCATCTTCAGGGCGGCCACCCCGGCGGCCAGCAGCTCAGCTCCCAGCTGGCCCGGGTCGTCGATGGCGATGGAAAGGCCGCTCTTCAGCCCGGGGCCCACCGTCAGCGGGCGGCTGGCGCACAGCCGGCGCAGGGCGCTCAGCATGGGGGCGGTCAGCGCCGGGGCCACCGAGCCCAGGATGCCGCCCTCCCACTGGCGGCCCTGCTGGCCGTACAGCGCCAGCAGTTGGTCCAGGGCGATGGCGCACTCGTCGGCGGTCATCCCCGCCCGGGCGCACAGCCGGCCGGTGAACAACCGCGCCTCGCCGTCGTAACCGCCCACCGTGATGTGGGTGTTGCCAATGTTCACCGCCAGCACCATGGCCGCTTCGCCTCCCTTTTTTGCAGCGGCCCTATTATATACAATATAAATGGGAATTGCAAGCCCCATCGCCCCGCCCGGAAAAACTTTTTTGGATTTCTTTGAAAAAAGGTGTTGACATTCCCATACCACGGCGCTATAATAAACAAGCTGCCTCCGAGAGGGGCGCGGCAGAGGACCTTGAAAATTGAACAATAAGAAGAACTTGAAGGACCCTTTTTTGAGTGTGGAAAGCACTTTAAAAATTCCAAAAAGTAATTCGCAGGACGCAAGCGATTG
>DXAC01000078.1 GCA_019117205.1 Candidatus Allofournierella merdigallinarum
GTCGTTGATGACCACCGCCGCATCGCAGGAAATGGCGATGCCCTTGCGGAACGGCATGGCGTTGGCGACCAGATTCACCAGCACCGGCAGGCCCTCGGCCATGTCGGAAGTCAGGTAGCGGCTGTCCGTCCGGGGATAGGTGCAGAGCTTCTTTTCATAGAGGTTTTGCAGGTAATCCAATGTCTGCTGCGCCGTGAAGCCCAGCAAGCGGTTGGCATCCCGCTGGAGAGTGGTCAGGTCGTAGAGGGCGGGCGGCTTCTCGGTTTTGTCCTTGCGCTCCACCTGTTTGACCGTGGCCATGCCGCCCTCGCTGGCTTGCCGCAGTTGCTCGGCAGTGCCTTTATTGTCCATCCGAGAGCTGGCAGCGGAAAAGCCGGGCAGTTCCAGCGCCACCGTATAAAACGGCACCGGCTTGAAGGCGTCGATCTCGGCCTCCCGCTGGACGATGAGCGCCAACGTCGGGGACATAACGCGGCCAATGTTGAGGGTACGGTGATACAGCACCGAAAAGAGGCGGGTGGCGTTGATGCCCACCAGCCAGTCGGCCTTGGCCCGGCAGAGGGCTGCCTGATGCAGACCGTCATAGTCCGCACCGGGGCGCAGGTTGGCAAAGCCCTCCCGGATGGCGGAATCCTCCATGCTGCTGATCCACAACCGTTTCATGGGCTTGGTGCAGCCCGCCAGACAGTAAACGGTGCGGAAAATCAACTCACCCTCGCGCCCGGCATCGCAGGCGTTGACTACCTCGGTCACGTCCTCCCGCCGCAGCAGGGTACGCAGCACATCGAACTGATCCCGTTTGTCCTTGGCGATGGTGAAGCGCCAGGTCTCCGGCAAAATCGGCAGGTCATCATAGCGCCACTTGGCGTAGTCAGGATTATAGGTGGCGGCATCGGCCAGCCCGGCCAGATGCCCCAGGCACCAGCTCACCAGCCAGCCGCCGCCCTCCAGGTAGCCGTCCCTGCGGGTGGTAGCGCCCAGTACAGCGGCCAACGAATTTGCAACCGAAGGTTTCTCGGCAATTACCAATTTCATTTCTGTTTCCTCCTTTCGCGCAGCCATGCGGTCAGCTCCTTGTGGCAGAATCCCACGCAGGGCTGGCCGGGGCGGTAGTTTCCACAGCCATAGCAGGGGTGGCCGGGAGATAAAGAGGGATGACGGGAAACTGCCTTCCCGCCCTCCGGCCTGCGCATCATCATGGGTTCAAAGGGGCTGTCGGTGAACCGGGTCATTTGACCGGGTTCTCGCTTTCTTCATCGCCGCCCCCGTCGGCTTCCTCCGGCTCGGTCTCCCAGGTCTCATCCTCCGGGAGTTCTTCATCTGCGCCATAATCGTAATCATCTAAGTTATCGCTGCCCTTGGTCTTGGGCTTCTGCTTGATGAATTTGAAGTAGACCAGCGCACCGATGCCACCCAGCGCGGCCAGCACCACCAGCAAGAACGCCGGATTCAGTCCTGCCGGTTCGGTTTCCGGCTCAGGTTCCGTCTCCGGGTCGGGTGTGGGTTCCGGCTCCTGGCCCGTGCAGCCCGCCATATCCACGGCGCAGACCGGACAAGCCGTATTCACCGCGCCCGCCGCACACTTCTCCGTACAGTTGCAGACGGCAGGGGGTTCCTCTGTGGTCTGGCCGTCCTCCATGAGTGCCTCCAAATCAGCCTCATCCACCTGGTTTAAGAAGTGGACGGCGGTCTCCTTGTCCTCGTTGGCACGGTCAATGAGGATGTAGAAGTAGTTGCCCGCCTTGGTGGTGACGGTGATGAGCTGCTTGTTGCCGCCAAAATCATCCACCAGGGCGGCGTTGCCTTCCGGGGTCAGCGGCGGGCTGTCCTCGGTTTCCTCCACCACCACATTGCTGTCATTGGTAGCGTCCGCCGCAGGGGTAGCCGTAGGCGCGGGGTCCGTGCCCTGGGCAAAGGCGGTCACAGAAAAGCCGCCCACCAGCATCAGGCAGGTGCAGAGGGCGGCAAGGGTTCTGAAAATCTTCTTATTCTTCATGGGTCATGTCCTCCTGTTCGGCATCGGCGGGAATCGCGTCCTGGCCGGGCACCATGCCGCCAGCCAGCAGGGCGTTCAGCTGGGCCGGGGTCATGCGCAGGGCACGCACCATCTGGACGATCTCCAGATTTTCCGCTTCGGTTTTCTGCGCTTCCAGGGCCTTCAGCTTTTCCTGCTGCTCCGCGATCTTCTCGCGGGTTTTGGCGATCTCCTGGTCGATGCGCTCGATTTTGTTCTTAGCCATAGTCAATCACTCCATTCCATATCGCTCTTTCCAAGCGTAGTTGCGCCCCAATCCCTTGACGGTCTTGAGATGGGGCATTGCATTTTCCTCGATGGCAAGCGCCCGACGATACAGGTCGGGGTGCTGCCGTTTCAGGGTTTCTACTTCGTCGCGCTTCATACTGGGGCAGAAAAAGCAGGACGATTTGCCGGGCAGAGGCAGCCCCGCCGCCTGGATCACCCGGATGCAATCGTCCCGCGTCCAGTGCCAGTCCTCGATCAGAGGGTAGCGGTTTTGATACTTCCTATCCGCCTCGTTGTACTTTTTGGAACGCTCATACCGTTTCCACTCCCCGGCATCGTAGCCAATGAACCGCGTGACCCGTTCACCTGCCTGCCACACGGCGCGGCATTGCGGGTGATGGTTGCAGAACTTTTCCTGCGGCCCGATCTTGTGTTTCTGCGAACACCGCTTAAATCCGTAGGCGATGGAGGGCAGCGTGCCGGAGCGCAGACACTCTGTTTCCAAGGTCAGGCGGTTGCCGCTGCGGTCCATCTTTTCCACCACCGTAATGGGCGGCATCTCATGTTCACGCAGCCACTGGTTCATGGTCTCCAGGAAGCGGTAGGTGTGTGGATGCTCCGCCCCGGTGTCCGCAAAGGTGATGAGGTCAACGGGAATCCCATGCTGATGAAGCCCAACCAAAAGGGCGGCACTGTTCGTGCCGCCCCCAAAAGATACAATATTCAGTTTTATACCTCCGCAGAAATTTACCAGTTCATCAGGCCGTAGCCCTTGATGCACTCGTAGGACAGGGAATAACTCTTGATTTTGCAGGCGTCGCCGGAATTGCCCTCCACGGTGTAGACCCGGCTGCCGTCCGTGCCGACCACAAGGCCCACATGGTCGGCGCTGCCATCCAGGTCCCAGTCGAAGAAGATAGCGTCGCCGGGGGCAATATTGGCATAATCGCGCCCGCCCCATTGTCCGTGAGACTGGAACCACGGAATACCCTGGGACTGGCAGGCGGCAAAGCGCGGCTCGGACAGCCCCATCTGGCCGTAGCACCAGGACACGAAGCAGGCGCACCATTCCACACGGGAATTGAAGCCGTACCAGCTCCAGTAGGGCTGACCGCCCACATTGCCCACCTGACTTTTGGCTATGTCCACCACGGCCTGATTGCCGGGGCGTGTGCCGTTTACAAACTCCACACCGTCCAAACTCTCGGATTCACTGGTATTTGTGGAGCCGCCGCCGAAGATCAGCGGCTTGTTGCCCAGCGTCTGCCGGTACACCTGATACATTTCCAGCTGGTCCGGGGTCAAAAGCTCTGTGGCAAGAGAGGAAATGGGGCGGCTCTCCAGCTTGACATGAAGAATCCGGTATTCGTATTAGTGGGTGTCGCCATCCTCGTCCGTATAGGTGCGAATCT
>DXAC01000079.1 GCA_019117205.1 Candidatus Allofournierella merdigallinarum
CGCTATATGGAGAGCCTTTCCAGCTACGCCCGGATGTTCCTGGGCCAGATGGAAAAGCCGGACGTGGACGACATCCAGGGCCTTTCGCCCGCCATCTCCATCGACCAGAAGACCACCAACCGCAACCCCCGATCCACCGTGGGCACGGTGACGGAAATTTACGACTACCTGCGTCTTTTGTACGCCCGCATCGGCATTCCTCACTGCCCGGTGTGCGGCCGGATCATCAGCCAGCAGACGGTGGACCAGATGGTGGACGCGGTGCTGGCGCTGCCCGCCGGCACCCGGTTCCAGGTGCTGGCGCCGGTGGTGCGCGGGCGCAAGGGCACCCAGCAAAAGGAGCTGGACGCCGCCCGCCGGGGCGGCTACGCCCGGGTGCGGATCGACGGCAACATGTACGACCTGGATGAGGAGATCGCCCTGGAGAAAAACAAAAAGCACACGGTGGAGATCGTGGTGGACCGCCTTGTGATCAACGAGAACGTCCACAGCCGCCTGGCCGACAGCCTGGAGACCGCCCTGGCCCTCACCGGTGGGCTGGTCACCGTGGACGTGCCGGGCGGGGAGGCGATGCAGTTCAGCCAGAGCTACGCCTGCCCGGAGCATGGCGTGTCGGTGAATGAGCTGGAGCCGCGGATGTTCAGCTTCAACAACCCCTTTGGCGCCTGCGAGCGCTGCACCGGCCTTGGAACTTTCATGCGGGTGGACCCGGAGCTGATCATTCCCAACAAAGATCTCTCCATCCGCAAGGGGGCCGTCAAAGCCAGCGGCTGGTACTACGCCGAGGGCTCGGTGAGCGAGATGTACTACGAGGGCCTTGGCAAGCGCTATGGCTTTACACTGGACACCCCCCTGAAAGACTTCAGCGCCGAGGCGTTGAACGCCCTGCTCTACGGCACCGGCGGCGAGCGCATCGAGATGTACCGGGAAAACGAATTCGGCTCCGGGCGATACCTCAACGACTTCGAGGGCATCGTGAACAACCTGGAGCGCCGCTTCCGGGAGACCGGCAGCGAGTGGATGAAAGAGGAGATCGCCACCGTGATGAACGGGGTGGAATGTCCCGAGTGCCACGGCAAGCGCCTCAAGCCCGCCAGCCTGGCGGTGACGGTGGGGGGCAAAAACATCAGCGACTTCTGCGAGATGAGCGTGCGCCAGGAGCTGCAATTCCTGCAGGGGATGGAGCTGTCCCACCAGGAGCACCTCATCGGCGACGGCATTTTGAAAGAAGTGCGCGAGCGGCTGGGTTTTCTGCAAAGCGTGGGGCTGGACTACCTGACCCTGTCCCGGGCGGCGTCGGGCCTTTCCGGCGGCGAGAGCCAGCGTATCCGCCTTGCCACCCAGATCGGCAGCGCCCTCACCGGCGTGCTCTACGTGCTGGACGAGCCCAGCATCGGCCTGCACCAGCGGGACAACGACAAGCTCATCGCCACCCTGAAACGGCTGCGGGACCTGGGCAACACCCTGATCGTGGTGGAGCACGACGAGGACACCATGCGCCAGGCGGACTACATCGTGGACGTGGGCCCCGGCGCGGGGGTACACGGCGGCGAGATCGTGGCCGCCGGCACGGTGGAGGACATCTGCGCCGCCCCCCGCAGCATCACCGGCGACTATCTCTCCGGCCGCAAAAAGATCGTGGTGCCCGCCACCCGCCGCAAGGGCACCGGCAAAAAACTGCGCATCGTGGGCGCGGCGGAGAACAACCTGCAAAACATCAACGTGGACATCCCCCTGGGGCGGATGGTCTGCGTCACCGGCGTGTCCGGCTCGGGCAAGTCCAGCCTCATCAACGAGGTGTTCTACAAGGCCCTGGCCATGGAGCTCAACGGCGCCAAGCGCCGCCCCGGCAAGTTCAAGGCCATCGAGGGGCTGGAGAATGTGGACAAGGTCATCGGCATCGACCAGGCCCCCATCGGGCGGACCCCCCGCTCCAACCCGGCCACCTACACCGGCGTCTTCACCGACATCCGCACCGTATTCGCCCAGACCCAGGACGCCAAGATGCGGGGCTACGGACCCGGGCGCTTCAGCTTCAACGTGAAAGGCGGCCGATGCGAGGCCTGCGAGGGCGACGGCATCGTGCAGATCGAGATGCACTTTTTGCCGGACATCTTCGTGCCCTGCGAGGTGTGCAAGGGCGCCCGGTACAACCGGGAGACGCTGGAGGTCAAGTACAAGGGCAAGAGCATCGCGGACGTGCTCAACATGACGGTGGAGGAGGCCTGTACTTTCTTTGCCAACGTGCCCAAGATCGCCCGCAAGCTGCAAACGCTGATGGACGTGGGCCTGGGGTACATCACCCTGGGCCAGAGCGCCACCACCCTGTCCGGCGGCGAGGCCCAGCGGGTGAAGCTGGCCCTGGAGCTGGCCCGCCGGGAGACCGGCCGTACGGTGTACGTGCTGGACGAGCCCAGCACCGGCCTGCATGTGGCGGACGTCCACAAGCTCATCGGTGTGCTGGACCGCCTGGTGGAGGGCGGCAACACGGTGGTCATCATCGAGCACAACCTGGACATTATCAAGCGGGCGGACTATATCATCGACCTGGGCCCCGAGGGGGGCAGCGAGGGCGGCACCGTGGTGGCCACCGGCACTCCGGAGCAGGTGGCGGAAAATCCCGCCTCCTACACCGGCCGGTATCTCAAGCCCATTTTGAAGCGCGACCGGGCCTGATGTTGCCCGCCGCACTTGTGCGCCAGCGCAAAATATTGTATACTGATTTAATATATCGGCGCTTTTGCCACAAGCGGTGCGCCGCGGTATCCTGACCCAAGCGGAGGAATTTCATTGGAGATCCTGCATTTTGAACACAACGAGGCGGCCGCCCGCGCCATCGCCGCCTGCTACGCCGCCCCGCCGCTGGCCTATGTCCACTCGTTCGGCTGCCAGCAGAACGTGAACGACGGGGAGAAGATCAAGGGGGTGCTGGCGGACGCGGGCTTCGGCCTGTGCGACGCCCCCGAACAGGCGGACCTGATCCTCTTCAACACCTGCGCCGTGCGGGAGCACGCCGAGCAGCGGGTGTTCGGCAACGTGGGGGCGCTGAAAAGCCTCAAGGAGCAAAAGCCCCGGCTCATCATCGGGCTGTGCGGCTGCATGGCCCAGCAGCCCACCGTGGTGGAAAAGCTGCGTCAGAGCTATCCCTTTGTGGACCTGGTGTTCGGCGTCAACGCCATCGACACCCTGCCCCAGCTGCTGGCCCAAAAGCTCGCCGGCGGCAAAAAGCGGCTGCTGCAAACGCCGGTGGAGCGGGCGGACATCGTGGAGGATGTGCCCATCCGCCGGGATTCCCACTTTCGGGCCTGGCTGCCCATCATGTACGGCTGTGACAACTTCTGCACCTACTGCATCGTGCCCTACGTGCGCGGCAGAGAGCGCAGCCGCCGCCCGGAGGATGTGCTGGCGGAGTTCCGCCGGCTGGTGGAGGCGGGCTACAAGGAGATCACCCTGCTGGGCCAGAACGTGAACAGCTATGGCAAGGGCCTGGAGCCCCGGGTGGATTTTGCCGACCTGCTGCTCATGCTCTGCCAGACGCCGGGGGACTACCACATCCGCTTCATGACCAGCCACCCAAAGGATGCCGGCCGCAAGCTCATCGACGTGATCGCCGCCGAAAAGCGCATCTGCAACCACCTGCATCTGCCGGTGCAGAGCGGCAGCGACCGCATTTTGCGGGAGATGAACCGTCACTACACGGTGCAGCAGTACCTGGAGCTCATCGACTACGCCAAGGCGAAGATCCCCGGCGTGACCTTTTCCAGCGACATCATCGTGGGCTTTCCCGGCGAGACCGAGGAGGACTTCGAGGCCACGCTGGAGCTCATCCAAAAGGTGCGGTATATGCAGCTGTTCACCTTTATCTACTCCAGGCGCACCGGCACCAGGGCCGCCACGCTGCCCGACCCGGTGACCCACAGGGAAAAAACCGGGCGCATGGCCCGCCTGCTGGCGGTGCAGGAGCGCATCGCCCACGAGGAGACCGCGGCGCTGGCGGGCCAGACCCAGCGGGTGCTGGTGGAGGGCTTCAGCCGCACCCCCGGCACCCTGGCCGGGCGGCTCACCAACAACCTGGTGGTGGAGTTCGCGGGGGACGAGGCGCTGATCGGGCAGTACGCCCGGGTGCATTTCACCTCCAGCAGGGGCACCATCCTCAAGGGTGAACTTGTGTGAAATAAAAAAACTTTACAGTTAAAGGAGAAAATACCATGGACGCGATCGACCTTTTCAAGAAAGCCGCTGTTGCTCTGCAAACCGACGAGCGCTACCTGGCCCTGGCCGCTGCCCGCAAGGCAAACGACGAGGACGAGGCTTTGCAGGAGATGATCGGCGAGTTCAACCTGGCCCGGATGGACCTGAACAACGAGATCTCCAAGGACGAGCGGGACGACGAGCGGGTGGCCAGCCTCAACGCCAAGGTGAACGACCTCTACGGCAAGATCATGGCCAGCGAGGGCATGGTGGCCTACAACGCCGCCAAGACCCAGGCGGAGGCCCTCATCAGCCACATCGACGCCATCATCAACACCGCCATGAACGGCGGCGACCCGATGCTGGTGGAGGCTCCCGAGGCCGGCTGCACCGGCAGCTGTGCCTCCTGCGGGGGCTGCGGCTGATCTGCGTCAGCGCACAGGCGGCACGGCGGCGTCTGGCCGCCGCGCCGCTTTCCTTGCTTTTTCGCCGGAGCGGCGCGTCCTTTTTTCAGAGTAAACAGGCAGGTGAAACGGAAAATGGCGGAACTTTCCCCCATGATGGCCCAATATTTCCAGCTCAAGCAGCAGCACAAGGATGAGATCCTGTTCTTCCGGCTGGGCGATTTCTATGAAATGTTCTACGACGACGCCATTCTGGCGTCCAAAGAGCTGGAGCTCACCCTCACCGGGCGGGACTGCGGCCAGGAAGAGCGCGCCCCCATGTGCGGGGTGCCTTTCCACAGCTATGAGAGCTATGTGGCCCGGCTCATCGCCAAGGGCTACAAGGTGGCCATCTGCGAGCAGATGGAGGACCCGGCCCTGGCCAAAGGGCTTGTGAAGCGGGACGTCATCCGGGTCATCACCCCCGGCACCGTCATCGAGAGCAGTATGCTCCAGGACGACAAAAACAACTACATATGCAGCATCTACCTGGAAGAGGACAAGGCGGGCGTCTGCTTTGCGGACGTCTCCACCGGCCAGATCTGCGCCACCGAGCTCGACGGCCTGGCGGGCGCGGCGGTGATCACCGAGCTTTGCCGCTATGACCCCAGCGAGGTGCTTTTCAACGAGGCCACCCTCTCCCGCAAGGAGATCACCGCCTACATCAAGCAGCAGATGTCCTGCGCGGTGGAGCTCATGGAGAACGAGGCCTATGTCGGCTGGGAGCAGGCCCTGGCGGCGCAGTTCGGCGCCGACTGGGCGGCTGCCAGCGGCCTTTCCCAAACCGGCCTTGCCCCCCTGGCGGTGGCGGGCCTGTTGACTTACCTGCACCGTACCCAGAAGCGGGGGGTGCAGCGGCTCAAGAGCTTGTCCTGCTACGCCGAGGCCCAGTATATGCAGCTGTCGCCGGTGACCCGGGCCAACCTGGAGCTCACCCAGACCATGCGGGGTCGGGAAAAGCGCGGCACCCTGCTCTGGGTGCTGGACAAGACCCAGACCGCCATGGGCAAGCGGCTGCTCCGCAGCCGGCTGGAACGGCCGCTGGTCAGCGCCGCGGCCATCAACGACCGGCTGGACTGTGTCGAGGCCCTGTACAGGGAGAACATCTCCCGGGCGGAGATCATCGAGACGCTGAGCCACGTGTTCGACATGGAACGGCTGATGACCCGCACGGTCTACGGCAGCGCCAACCCCAAGGAGATCAGCGCCCTGGCCGCCACCTGCGGCCAGCTGCCCGCCCTGCGCCGGCAGACCGAGGCCCTGGACTGCCGCCAGCTCAAGGCGCTGGCGGTGCAGATCGACCCCCTCACCGATATCCACGACAAGATCGTGGCGGCCATCGACGAAAAGGCTCCCACCGCCCTCAAGGACGGCGGCGTCATAAAGGACGGCTACAACGCCGAGGTGGACGAGCTGCGGGACATCGTCCACGGCAGCAAGGGGTACCTCTCCCAGCTGGAGGCCCGCCTGAAAGAGGAGACGGGCATCCGCACCCTCAAGGTGGGTTTCAACCGGGTGTTCGGCTACTACATCGAGGTGAGCAAGTCCTTTACCGACCAGGTGCCGGAGGGCTTCATCCGCAAACAGACCCTGGCCGGTGCCGAGCGGTACATCACCGAGGACCTGAAAGCCCTGGAAAACAAGATCCTGGGCGCCAGCGAGCGGCTGCTCTCCCTTGAGCGCAAGCTCTTTGAGGAGCTGCTGCTGGACATCTCCTCCCAGCTGGGCCGCATCCAGGCCACCGCCGCCGCGGTGGCGCGGCTGGACGTCTGCGCCGCCCTGGCGCAGGTGGCGGTGGAGAACAACTATGTGCGCCCCGCTGTGGACGAGGGGCAGGAGATCCGTATCCAGGAGGGCCGCCATCCGGTGGTGGAGCAGGTGCTCAAGGGCAGCCTGTTCGTGCCCAACGACACGGTGCTGGACCGGGGCGAAAACGAGCTGCTCATCATCACCGGCCCCAACATGGCGGGCAAATCCACCTACATGCGCCAGACGGCCCTGATCGCGCTGATGGCCCAGGTGGGCTCTTTCGTGCCCGCAAGCGCCTGCACGGTGGGGGTGGTGGACGCCATCTTTACCCGGGTGGGCGCTTCCGACGACCTGGCCGCCGGCCAGTCCACCTTTATGGTGGAGATGACCGAGGTGGCCCAGATCCTGGAGCACGCCACATCCAAAAGCCTGGTCATTCTGGACGAGATCGGCCGGGGTACCTCCACCTACGACGGCATGAGCATCGCCCGGGCGGTGGTGGAGCACATCGCGGGCAAGATCGGCTGCAAGACCCTGTTCGCCACCCATTACCACGAGCTCACCGAGCTGGAGGGCCAGCTGGACGGGGTAAAGAACTACAACATCGCCGTGAAAAAGCGGGGAGACGACATCACCTTTTTGCGGCGCATCGTCCGGGGCCCCGCCGACGACAGCTACGGCATCCAGGTGGCCAAGCTGGCCGGCCTGCCGGGCGAGGTCACCGACCGGGCCAAGCAGGTGCTCAAGAGCCTGGAGGCTGCCGGCCGCAACGCGAAGCGGATCACCCAGCTGGACTTTGAGGACATCGCCGGGATGAACAGCCCCGCGGTGCCCAGTGAGCTGATGGACAAGCTGAACAGCCTGGACGTGGAGACCCTGACCCCCATCGAGGCGCTGAACTTCCTGTACGAGCTGAAGAAAACACTGAACTGAACGGGGAAAGGGGGAGAGCCCATGGCTGTGATCCATGTGCTGGACAAACACACCGCGGAGCTGATCGCCGCCGGCGAGGTGGTGGAGCGGCCCGCTTCTGTGGTGAAAGAGCTTTTGGAAAACGCCATCGACGCCGGAGCCACCCAGGTGACGGTGACCATTGAAAAGGGCGGCGTGGAGCTCATCCAGGTGGCGGACAACGGCAGCGGCATCGAGGCCGAGTACATCTCCACCGCCTTTATCCGCCACGCCACCAGCAAGATCGCCACCGAGGCGGACCTGGAGAACATCCACACCCTGGGCTTTAGGGGCGAAGCGCTTGCCTCCATCGCCAGCGTGGCAAAGGTGGAGGTGCTCACCCGCACCGAGCCGGACGAATTCGCCTGCCTGTACCGCATCGAGGGGGGCGAGGAGCTGGGCATGGAGGCCGCCGCCCGGCCGGTGGGCACCACCATGACCGTGCGGGACCTGTTCTACAACACCCCCGCCCGGATGAAGTTTTTGAAAAAGGACGCCAGCGAGGGCGCTTTTGTGGCCGAGACGGTGAGCCGGGTGGCCCTGTCCCATCCGGAGGTGTCCATCGCCATTGTCCGGGAAGGAAAGCAGCAGTTCAAGACCCCCGGCGATGGCCGCCTGCAAAGCGCCGCTTACAGTGTGCTGGGGCGGGAGTTCGCCAAAGACCTGCTGGCGGTGCAGGATGAGAGCGGCAGCTACCGGGTGTCCGGCCTTGTCACGCCGCCCCGGGCCTGCCGGGCCAGCCGGGGGATGCAGTTCTTCTTCATCAACGGCCGGTTCGTGAAAAACCGCACCGTGATGGCCGCCCTGGAAAACGCCTTTCGGGGCACCCTGATGCAGGGCAAGTTCCCCGGCTGTGTGCTGGCGCTGGAGATGCCCGCCCAGCTGGTGGATGTGAACGTCCACCCCGCCAAGACCGAGGTGCGCTTCGCCCGGGAGAGCGAGGTGTTCGACGCGGTCTACCGGGCGGTGAAGATCGCCCTGGCCCAGCCGGGCAGCGGCGAGCAGCATTTCAGCTTCACAAAACAGCAAAAGATGGAGGAGCCGGACCAGACGCCGGTGCAGCTGGACTTGTCCGTGCCTGTAAAGCAGCCATCCTTTACACAAACTGCCCCCGTGACGCCTCCCGCGGCGGCCGAGGAGCGGCCGGCCGCCGCCGGCCTGGGCGGCGTGGGCAGTGAGCCGCCGGTGCTCCGGCCCGCCGTGCCCGCGCCGGCGCGCGTGCCCTGGCAGCAGGAGCCGGCGCCCCAGGGCCTGCGTTCCGCGCCGCTGCCGCTGGGCTTTGCCGGCGGGGAAGCGCCCGGGCCCCGCCAGACGGAACAGCAGCCGGCCGAACAGCAGCCCGCCGCGCCTTTCGAGGACAGGGACCTGTGCCCGGCCCCGCAGGAGGCGCTGGAATATATCGGCGAGGCGTTCAAGACCTATATCATCACCCAGCGTGGGGAGGAGCTCTGCCTCATCGACAAGCACGCCGCCCACGAGCGCATCCTATATGAAAAGCTGGCCGCCGGATACGCCGCCGCCAGCAGCCAGCTGCTGCTGGCCCCGGTGGCGGTGAACCTGTCCGCCCGGGAAAAGGCGGCGGTGCTGGAAAACGGGGAACTGCTGGCCGCCGCTGGCATCCAGGCAGAGGACTTCGGCGGCGCCACCATGCTGGTGCGGGCGGTGCCGGCGGATGTGCCGGTGACCGACGTGGAGGGCCTGCTCTGCGAGCTGGCCGGCCGGCTGGCACGGGGCGCAAAGGACACCATCAGCGAAAAGACCGAGGCGGTGATGCACTCCATCGCCTGCAAGGCCGCCATCAAGGCGGGCGACCGCTCCGACCGGCGGGAGCTGCTGGCCCTCGCCCAGGATATTCTCAACGGTAAGGTGCCGCCTTTCTGCCCCCACGGGCGTCCGGTGGTGCTGAAACTCACCAAAAAGGAGCTGGAAAAACAGTTTGGCCGGTTGGGATAAGCGGGCGCTGGTGGCCATCGGCGGCCCCACCGCCAGCGGAAAGACCGCCCTTTCGGTGGCGCTGGCACAGCGCCTTTCGGGCGAAGTGATCTGCGCCGACTCCATGCAGGTCTACAAAGGCCTGGACGTGGGCACCGCCAAGGCAACAAGGAAAGAGATGCAGGGGGTGCCCCACCATCTGATGGATTTTCTCGACCCCGAAGAGCCTTTCAGCGTGGCGGACTATGTGGCCCTTGCCCAAAAGGCTGTGGCGGACGTGGCCGGCCGGGGGCGGCTGCCCATCCTTGTGGGGGGCACGGGCCTTTACATTGAAAGCCTCGTAAAGGGTATACGCTTTACAGAAGAAGAGGCCGACCCGGACCTGCGCCGCCGCCTGACGGAGGAGGCACAGGCCCTCGGCCCCGAGGCGCTGCACCAGCGCCTGGCCAGGCTGGACCCGGAGAGCGCCGCTGCCATCCATCCCCACAACGTGGGCCGGGTGGTGCGGGCGCTGGAGCGCTTTTACGCCACCGGCAAAACGGCCAGCCGGCAAAAAGCGGACTCCCTGCCTCAAACGCCGCCCTATGACGCGCTGGTGTTCTGCCTGACTTGGGCGGACCGGGCCCGGCTCTACCAGCGCATCGACCTGCGGGTGGACAGGATGCTGGAGGCGGGGATACTGGAGGAGGCCCGGATGGTATACGAAAACCGGGCGCGCTGCCGCACCGCCGCCCAGGCCATCGGCTACAAGGAATTTTTTCCCTATTTCGAGGGCACGGCCCCGCTGGAGGCCTGTGCGGACAGGCTCAAACAGGCCAGCCGGAACTATGCCAAGCGTCAGCTCACCTGGTTCCGTCGGATGGAGGGCGTGGTCTGGCTGGACGCCGCCGACCCGCACCTGCCGGACACCGCCGAGGCCGCCGTGCGGGAGCATTTTAAAAAGTAAACGGAAAGGGGGGCTGCCCCTGTGCGCTCCGCCATTGTCAAATACGGGCTGTTCGCCGCCCTGGGCCTGGCCGCGTTGTACCTTGCGGTGCAGGTGTTCACCGTGCTGGACCGGCCCTATAAGACCGAGACGGCCATCTTGTATGATATGTCCGACAGCCTGTACTGCTCCGGTTACCTGGTGTTCCAGCAGCAGGAGGTGGCGGGGGAGGGCCAGCTTGGGTATCTGGTGGCAAACGGCGAGCGGGTGGCCGCCGGCACCCAGGTGGCCGAGATCTACACCGACGCCTCCCAGGCCCGGGCGCGGCTGTCCCTCACCGAGCTGGACGAGCAGCTGGAGCTGCTGGAGCACAGCGAGAACACCGCCGGCAGCGACCTGGACCTGCTGCTCAGCCAGCGGCAGTCCGCGCTGTACGACCTGCTGGACCAGATGGACCGGCACGACTATGCCCGGGTCAGCGAAACCGGCGACGAATACCTGCTTGCGCTGAACCGGCTGCAGATCACCACCGGTACGGTGAAAGACTTCTCCGAGGCAAAGGCCCTCATCGCCGACGAACAGGCGATCCAGCTGGCAAACCTGGGCAGCCCGCAGGCGGTCACGGTGTCCACCGGCGGCTATTTCGTGGCGGCGGACGCGGCCCAACTGCTCACCTACACCCAGAAGGAGCTGGACGAGATGACCCCCGCCCAGCTGCAGGAGTCCCTCTCCCAGGGGAAGGGCTACCGGGAGGTGTCCGGCGCCGGAAAGCTGGTCACCAGCTACAAGTGGTATTTCTACGGGCTGTGTACCGAGGAGGAGAGCCGGAAATTCACCGATGTGTCCAGTGTGGACATCAGCTTCCCCGGCGCGGCGGAAAAGGTGCTGCCCGCCACGGTGGAAAGCGTCACGGTGGACGAGGAGTCCGGCCTTGCCAAGTTCGTTTTGAGCTGTGAGTATGTGGGCGCGGATGTGCTGAGCCTGGCGTCGGCCACGGCACGCATCGACTTCGAGTCCTACAAGGGCATCCGGTTCAGTGCCCGGGCGCTGAATATCGTGGACGGGGAAAAGGGCGTGTATGTGAAATACGGCAATCTGGCGCGCTTTCGCAAGATCACCGTGCTCTATCAGGATGATGAGTACATCCTGGTGCCCCAGGGCGGCAAGGTGGGCACGGACAACGAGCTTCGCCTGTTTGACGAGGTCATTGTGGAGGGAACCGACCTTCGGGACGGAAAAATCCTGTGATTTATACCCAATGTTGCGTTTCTTTGTTGACACAGACGAAAAAAATGGCGATAATATATACTAACTGATGTGAATTCTCATGGATTGATGGAGCATCAATTTTGGAAGGAGATACGGAAGAGATGTTCGACGGGATCAAACGCTTTTTGGGCGTGAACGACGAGGACGACGGCTATTACAGCGACAGTGAGGATATGTTCCCCCAGCGCAGCACCGCCCAGGAGGACGACGGCTATCAGCCCGAGCCCACCGGCAAGCGCAACAAGGTAGTGAACATCAACGCCACCACCCAGCTGCAGGTGGTGCTGGTCAAGCCCGAGCGCTTTGACGACGCCAGCACGGTGGCCGATCATCTGAACGCCAAGCGCACGGTGGTGCTCAATCTGGAGGGGACCAACAAGGAGGTCTCCCGTCGGCTGGTGGACTTTTTGTCCGGCGTGGCTTACGCCAACAACGGCCAGATGAAGCGGGTGGCCAACAGCACGTTCATCATCACCCCCTACAATGTGGATATCATGGGCGACCTTCTGGACGAACTGGAGAGCAATGGCGTCTTCTTCTGAGCCCGGGCGGCGGGGCTATGCCCCGCCCCAAAACGACCAGGAGCGCCTGCTTCAGCGCCGCACGGAGGATCTGTGCCGGATCGCCCAGAACCGGGGCATCGCCCGTTACAGCGGCTTTTTGTCCGACCGGGAGCAGCTCCTCGCCCAGGCGGCGCTCGACCACCTTGGGTGCGACTGGGGCTTTTTTGAGGGCGGCTGGCCCGGCGCCGAGCGGAAACTGCTGTGCCTCGAACCGGCGGGCGCCTCGGGCGATCCGCCGATTTGTTGCGTTATCCTGTGCTGCGCGGTACAGCCGGGGCAAGCCCCCGCCCACAAGGACTATCTGGGCTCTCTGCTGGGCCTTGGCCTGGAGCGGGAGTGCGTGGGCGACATCCTTTTGGACCCGGCCCGGCCGGGCACGGCCTACGCCTTTTTGCTGGAGCGCGCGGCGGCACTGGCCTGCGCCGAGCTTGTCAGCGTGGGCCGCTTTTCCGCCCGGGCGGAGATGTTCCAGGGCCCGGTGCCGGTGGAGCCGCCCCAGCGGGAGCCGAAGACCGTCACGGTGGCCTCCCTGCGGGCGGACGCCGTGCTGGCCGCCATGCTCCATGTGAGCCGCGGCCAGGCGGAGGAGCTCATCCGCGGCGGGCGGGTGGAGATCTGCCATCTGCCCATATCCTCCGGCCACGCGCCGGTGTACGAGGGCGACATCTTTACCGTGCGGGGCATCGGCCGTTTCAAGCTGGAGTCCCTTGGTGGGAAAAGCCGCAAAGACCGCCTGTTTATCCAATATTTTCAATATTGACGGCGCAGTGCCGCCACATTCGCTGAAAGGACCGTGAGAGTATGATCGCACCCCAGGAGATCCGCACCGTGACCTTTGACAAGGTGATGCGCGGCTACCGCCCCGAAGATGTGGACGCCTTTTTGCAGCAGGTCGCCCAGCAGGTGGAGCAGCTGCAGGCAGAAAAAGAGGGCTGTGAGAAAAAGCTGTACATCCTGGCCGAAAAGGTGGAGGAGTACCGCAAGGACGAGGACAACCTGAAGACCGCCCTGCTCAACGCCCAGCGCATGGGGGAGAACGTCATCCGGGAAGCCCGGCAGAAAGCCGAGTCCATCCTGCGGGAGGCGGACATCCGCGCCGAGGACATTACCCGCGCCGCCAGCGAGCAGGTCAGCGAGGAGCGCATGGAGCTGGAGCGGGTCAAAGCCGAGGTGGCCCAGTTCAAGAACAGCGTGCTGAGCCTTTACAAGCAGCACATCGAGTCGCTGAGCACCCTGCCCGGCGACGAGCCCGAGCAGCCGGAGGAGGAAGAGGAGCCCGCCGCGCCCGTGTCCGAGAGCGCGCCGGAGGAGCCGCAGGCTCCCGCGCCCCAGCCCGAGCCCGAGCAGCCGGCGCTGTTCAGCCAGCCCCAGGACCAGGAGCCGGCCCCGGCCGACCCCATCGACCAGTTCCCGGACCTCGCGGCCCTGTATGACCAGCCCGCCGCGAGCGAGGAGGAGGAGCCCACCCGCACCTTTACCCCCTCCGCACGCGCACCCCAGCCGACCCCGGTGCCTCCGACGTTCGATGGCTTCGAGGGCATCAAGTTCAGCGATTGACTTTCAGGCAATGCCCGCCAGGGGCGCGCCTTGAACAAAGAGGAGTGTAGTGACCAGTGCCACAGGATTACAACAGCACCATCAACCTGCCCAAGACCCTGTTTGATATGCGGGCAGGCCTGCCCAAAAAAGAGCCGGAGATGCTCAAGGAGTGGAGCGCCGACCATCTCTATGAGGAACTGATGAAGCACAACGCGGACAAGCCCCGCTACGTGCTCCACGACGGCCCTCCCTACGCAAACGGCAACATCCACATGGGCACCGCCCTGAACAAGATCATCAAGGACATCATCGTCCGCTACAAGAACATGAGCGGCTACCAGGCACCCTATGTGCCCGGCTACGACACCCACGGCCTGCCCATCGAGCTCAAGGCCATGAAGCAGCTGGTGGGCAAGGGGGAGATCTCCAAGCTGGAGCTCCGCAAGGTCTGCCACGCCTTTGCCACCGAGCACATCGACATCATGGGCGAGCAGTTCCAGCGACTGGGCGTCATCGGCGACTTCAAAGATCCCTACCTGACCCTGAAGCCGGAGTTTGAGGCCCGCCAGGTGGAGATCTTCGGCGAGATGGCAAAAAAGGGCTATATCTACAAGGGCCTGAAAGCTGTGTACTGGTGCCCGGAGGACCGCACCGCCCTGGCCGAAGCGGAGATCGAGTACGGCGAGGACGAGTGCGACTCCATCTATGTGCGCTTCAACGTCACCGACGACCCGAACGGCGTTCTGGCAAAGCGGGGCATCCCCCTGGACAAGGCCTGGTTCGTCATCTGGACCACCACCACCTGGACCCTGCCCGCCAACGTGGCCATCTGCCTGAACCCGGACTATGACTATGTCTTCGTCAAGGTGGGCGAGGACTACCTGGTCATGGCCGAGGCCCTGGTGGAAAGCGCCATGCAGGCCTGCAAGATCGAGAACTACGAGATCGTGGGCGAGCCGGTCAAGGGCAGCGAGCTGGAGATGATCTGGGTGCAGCATCCTTTCCTGGACCGCAAGAGCCTGGTGATCAACGGCGACCACGTCACGCTGGAAAGCGGCACCGGCTGTGTCCACACCGCGCCCGGCCATGGCGTGGAAGACTTTGACATCTGCACCAGGTGCTATCCCCAGCTGCCGGTGGTGGTGCCGGTGGACGACGGCGGCTATCTCACCGCCGAGGCCGGGCCTTTCAGCGGCCTGAAGGTCTGGGCCGCCAACAAGGTCATCCTGGAGCACATCCGCGCCAGCGGCCACCTGCTGGGCGTGCAGCACATGACCCACCAGTATCCCCATTGCTGGCGCTGCCACAGCCCCATCATCTTCCGGGCCACCAAGCAGTGGTTCTGCTCCATCGACGCGTTCAAAGAGGACGTCTACAAGGCCATCGACCAGGTGCAGTGGTTCCCCGCCTGGGGCCACGACCGGATGACCGGCATGGTGCGGGACCGCAGCGACTGGTGCATTAGCCGCCAGCGCACCTGGGGCGTGCCCATCCCCGCGTTCTACTGCAAAAAGTGCGGCAAATATCACATCACCGACGAGACCATCAAAGCGGTGAGCGAGCTGTTCCGCAAGGAGGGCAGCGACGCCTGGTACAAGTACGAGGCCGCCGAGATCCTGCCCGCCGGCTACACCTGCGATTGCGGCGGCACCGAGTTTGAAAAAGACAAGGACATCATGGACGTCTGGTTCGACTCCGGTTCCACCCATGTGGCGGTGCTGGAGGAGCGCCCGGAGCTGCACTGGCCCGCGGACCTGTACATGGAGGGCGGCGACCAGTTCCGCGGCTGGTTCCAGTCCAGCCTGCTCACCAGCGTGGCCACCCGGGGCGTGGCGCCCTACAAGAACGTGCTGTGCCACGGCTGGGTGGTGGACGGCGAGGGCAAGCAGATGCACAAGTCCGCCGGCAACGGCGTGGAGCCCAGCGAGATCATCAAGGACTACGGCGCGGACATCGTCCGGCTGTGGGTGGCCTCCAGCGACTATACCGTGGACGTGCGCATCAGCAAGGAGATCATCAAGCAGCTGAGCGAGGCCTACCGGAAGATCCGCAACACCGCCCGCTTCATCCTGGGCAACCTGAACGGCTTTGACCCCCGCACCGACCTGGTGGCGGACGACCAGCTCACCGAGCTGGACCTGTGGGCGCTGGACCGGCTGGACCAGCTGAACGCCGCCACCCGCGACGGCTTCGAGAGCTTTGACTTCCACAAGGTCTACCATGCGGTGTACAACTTCTGCGTGGTGGATATGTCCAACTTCTATCTGGACGTCATCAAGGACCGGCTGTATTGCAGCCGCCCGGAGGACCCCGCCCGCCGCGCCGCCCAGACGGCCATGTTCCGCATCCTGGTGGACCTGACCAAGATCGTGGCGCCCATCCTGACTTTCACCAGCCAGGAGATCTGGAGCTTTGTGCCCGCCTTTGAGGGCAAGAACAAGTACGTGGCCTTTGAGGAGATGCCCAAGGCCGGCGTCTGGGCCCGGGACGAGGCGTTCCGCGCCAAGTGGGACAAGGTCATCGCGGTGCGGGCCGACGTGAAGAAAGCGCTGGAGCAGGCCCGGGCCGACAAGGTCATCGGCGCCTCGCTGGAGGCAAAGGTCACCCTGTACTGCACCCCGGAGCTGGCCGCGTTCGTCGCCGGAATGTCCCTTGCCCAGTGGGAGGACGTGTTCATCGTCTCCCAGCTGGAAGTAAAAGAGGGCGAGGGCGGAGCCAGGGGCGAACTGGAGGGCCTGGGCGTTGCCGTGAGCCGCGCCGAGGGGGAGAAGTGCCAGCGCTGCTGGAAATACACCCCCGACGTGGGCGCCGATGCCGAGCATCCCTGCCTGTGCGCCCGGTGCGCCGCGGTGCTCGCGGAAAAATAACCATCCATTCAAAAGCGGCGAGACAGGGCCATCCGTCCGGATGCCCGCGCCGCTTTTGAACTGTCTCGGGAGGGGCCCTGCTGGCCTCTCCCCATGGAGGATCCCCCTTGATCTACACATTGATCACCCTCACTGCCGCCGCCCTGCTCGTTGCCATCGACCAGGGCATCAAGGCCTGGGCGGCGTCCGCTCTCGCCCCGGTGGGCAACATGCCGCTGCTGCCGGGCGTCATCGAGCTGCGCTTCCACCTGAACACCGGGGCCGCGTTCAGTATGCTGGAGGGAAAACAGACCTTTCTCATCCTGTTCACCGGCGCGGCGCTGCTGGCGGTGGCCTGGTATCTGCTGTTCCGCCGCCCCAAAAAGCGGGTGGAGTACATCGGCTGGCTGCTGGTGCTGGCCGGAGGGCTGGGCAACCTGATCGACCGGGTGCTGCACGGCCAGGTGGTGGACTACTTCAATTTTCTGTTCATGAATTTTGCGGTCTTCAACTTTGCCGATGTGCTCATTACCACCGGCATAGGCCTGCTGCTTCTCTCGCTGCTGCTGGAGCTGCTGGCCGAGCGGAAAAATGCCCGGGCTGCTGCGGACAGCGCCCCGGAGGCGGACGATGGAGCGGTTTGACCTCTTCGTCCCCGCCGAGTGGGAAAACCAGCGGGCGGACCGCTTTCTGGCCGACTGGGAGGAGCTGGACCTGTCCCGCAGCGCGGTGCAGCGGCTGTTCGAGCAGGGGCTGGTACACTGCGGCGACAAGCCCGCCGCAAAAAACCTGAAGCTGAAGGCCGGGCTCCATCTGGTGGTGGAGCTGCCCGAGGCAAAGCCCCTGGAGGCCCAGCCCCAGAACATCCCGCTGGACATTCTCTATGAGGACGACTGCCTTTTGGTGGTGAACAAGCCCAAGGGGATGGTGGTCCACCCGGCCGCCGGCAACCCGGACGGCACCCTGGTCAACGCCCTGCTCTACCACTGCGCAGGGCGGCTGTCCTCCATCGGCGGGGTGGTGCGCCCCGGCATCGTCCACCGCATCGACAAGGACACCAGCGGCCTGCTGGTGGTGGCCAAGACCGACGCCGCCCACGAGGGGCTGTGCGCCCAGATGGCGGTGCACAGCGTCGAGCGGGTCTACGAGGCGGTGGTCTACGGCCGCTTTAAGCAGGCCCAGGGCTTCGTGGAGGCCCCCATCGGCCGCCACCGCACCGACCGCAAGAAGATGGCCGTGGTCCCCGACGGGAAATACGCGTATACGGGCTACCAGGTGATTGCACAGTACAATGGCTTTACACACATTGCCTGCCGGCTGAAGACCGGCCGCACCCACCAGATCCGGGTACACATGGCCAGCATCGGCCATCCGGTGGCGGGGGATGCGGTCTACGGCCCCCGGGACTGCATCAAGCGGCTGAACGGCCAGTGCCTCCACGCCCGGGTGCTGGGGTTCGAGCACCCCGTCACCGGCCGGTATCTCCGGTTCGACAGCCCGCTGCCGGCGTATTTCACCGATTTTCTCAGCACTCTCCGAAAGGAGCCGGAACAATGATCCAGACACTCAAAGACCTGCTGGTGGTCAGCGACATGGACAACACCCTGCTCACCGCCAAAGAGGGGGTGCCCGCCTGCAACCGGGCCACCATCCAGCTGTTCCGCGAGCTGGGCGGCCGCTTTACGGTGGCCACCGGCCGCCCGCCCGAGTCCATTCGGGCGGCGCTGGGGGACACGCAGCTCTCCTGCCCGGCCATCGCCTGCGGCGGGTGCGTTTTGTACGACTTCGACCAGGACAAGGCGCTGGAAAAGCACTTTTTGCCCCGGCAGGCGGCCAGCGAGGTGATCTGCACCGTTCTCACCCAGTTCGGGGACGTGGGCGTGGAGATCATGGTGGAGGATGGCCGCACCTACGTGGTGCAGGCGAACCGCTACACCCAGGCCCATGTGGAGCAGGAGCATCTCCACTCCATCCTCTGCCCGCTGGATGAGGTGCCGCCCCACTGGAACAAGGTGGTCTTTGCCGCCGACCCGGTGACCCTTGCCTCGCTGCAGGCGTTCGCCGCCACCCTCACGGTGGAGGAGATGTATTTCCTCCACACCAACCTGATGTATTTCGAGATCATGCCGGCCGGGGTGAGCAAGGCCCAGGCTCTGCGCCGGCTGTGCGCGAAGCTGGACATCCCGCTGGAGAACACGGTGGTCATCGGCGACTACTACAACGACATCGACCTGATGCGGGCCGCCGGCCATGCGGTGGCGGTGGACAACGCCCCCGCCGAGGTCAAGCTGGTGGCGGACGAGATCGTCGCCAGCTGCCGCAGCGGCGGGGTGGGGGAGTACCTCTACTCGCTGATCCGCCGCTACACGTAAAACCATGCAAAACGCCCTTTCTGCCACAAGCGGAAAGGGCGTTTTTGGCTTTTTTACACATATTTCGGTTTTACCCCGCTGCAAAGTGTGCTATAATGGCCCTGGAAAGCCCTGAACAGAGGGGGGCGATGGGATGAAAAAGGCGGCGATGGCGGCGGCGTGCTGCGCGGGCGCGCTGGTGGTGCTGCTGGGCGGCTACTGGTGCTTTGCGCCCTTTTGGCAGCCGGAGTACCGCCCGGTGTCGCCTGACGCCTTTTCCACCGGTGAGATCTTTCAGCTGGAGCTCAACAGCGCCGACGCCGACCAGCTGCAGACCCTGCCCGGCCTGGGCCCGGCAAAAGCCCGGGCGATCCTGGAATACCGGGAGGAATTCACCCGGTTCTATGTGGTGGAGCAGCTGATCCTGGTGGAGGGGATCACCCAGCAGGATCTTGCGCTATGGCAGGATTATCTATACATCGACGACAGTGTGCAAGGAGGGGACTGACGATGGAGGCCCAGCGTCAGAACGTATTCATCAACCGGGAGCTCAGCTGGCTGGATTTCGACCGGCGGGTGCTGGCCCTGGGCAAGGACAAGGCGGTGCCGCTTGCGGAGCGGATGAAATTCACCGCGATTTACGGCAGCAACCTGGACGAGTTTTTCATGGTGCGGGTGGGCTCCCTGTACGACCGCACCCTTTTGAAAAACGAGATCACCGACAACAAGACCAAGCTCACCCCCACCCAGCAGCTGGCGGCCATCATGCCCAAGACCGCCGATCTGCAGCAGCAGTGCGACAAGATC
The DNA here is from genome assembly GCA_019117205.1 of Candidatus Allofournierella merdigallinarum. GTDB lineage: Bacteria > Bacillota > Clostridia > Oscillospirales > Ruminococcaceae > Allofournierella_A > Allofournierella_A merdigallinarum. The sequence continues at coordinate 19,567 of DXAC01000079.1, forward strand.
GTGGAGAAGCTGCGGGCGAACCTGAGCCAGCAGGGCTATCACCGCATTGATTTCCAGAACCTGACGAAAGAGGACGAGCGCTTTTGGAAGAAGTATTTCCAAAACGAACTGCTGCCGGTGCTCTCGCCCCAGATCATCGACCACAGGCATCCTTTCCCGTTTTTGCGCAACCAGGAGATCTATCTCTGCGCCACCCTGAAAGGGAAAGGGGACACCGATGTGGCCTACGGCCTGATCCCCATCAGCAGCCAATTCGAGCGGATGCTCTACCTGAAAAAGGAGGATGGGCTGTACTACGGCCTGGCGGAAGAGCTGATCTACCGCTTTGCCGACCAGGTGTTCCCCAAGGGGATGCTGCAAAAGAAGTGCCTGTTCCGGGTGACCCGCAACGCCGATATCGACGTGAAAGAGGGCATGTTCGACCAGGACATCGACTACCGGCAGGTGATGAGCGAGCTGTTGAAAAAGCGCCGCAAGCTGGCGGCGGTGCGCCTGCAGTTCTGGAACGCCCCGCCCCAGGAGATCGGCAAATATCTGCGGGAAAAGCTTATGCTGCCGGAGCTGCAATGCTTCAGCCAGGCAAGCCCGCTGGACCTGTCCTGCTATTTCAAGCTGGCGGCCCGCCTGCAGGCGGACGGGCGAAGCGACCTGTTCTATCCGCCGGCAAAGCCCATGCAGGCCCCCGCTGACTTCCGCCTGGGCAAGGAAGCCCGCAACCGGGACATCCTCATCGCATACCCCTACCAGAGTATGCGCCCGTTTATCCAGATGCTCATGGCCGCCGCCTACGACCCGGAGGTGGTGAGCATCAAGATGACGCTGTACCGCATGGCCAACAACTCCCAGATCGTTCAGGCGCTGGTGGCTGCCGCCGAAAACGGCAAAG
>DXAC01000080.1 GCA_019117205.1 Candidatus Allofournierella merdigallinarum
GGCACGGGTCTCGGCGGCGGACACGACGAGCGGGAGCAGACTTTGAACCAGATGCTGGTGGAGATGGACGGCTTCGGCGCCAACGAGGGCGTCATCGTCATCGCCGCCACCAACCGGGCGGACATTCTGGACCACGCTTTGCTGCGCCCCGGCCGGTTCGACCGGCAGGTGTATGTGGGCCTGCCGGACATCAAAGGCCGGGAGGAGATCCTCAAGGTCCACACCCGTCACAAGCCCCTGGCCCCGGACGTGGACCTGAAGACCATCGCCCGCACCACCGTGGGCTTCTCCGGCGCGGACCTGGAGAACCTGGTGAACGAGGCGGCCCTGCTGGCCGCCCGCCGGGGCAAAAAGGCCATCACCGAGCAGGAGATCGAGGAGGCCAGCATCAAGGTGGTGGCCGGCCCCGAGAAGAAGAGCCGGGTGGTCACCGAAAAGGAAAAGCGCCTCACCGCCTACCACGAGGCGGGCCACGCCATCACCCACTACTACTGCAAGACCGCCGACCCGGTGCACGAGATCTCCATCATCCCCCGGGGCATGGCCGGCGGCTACACCATGAGCCTGCCGGAAAAGGACCAGACCTACGTCACCAAGACCCAGATGCAGGAGCAGATCGTCACCCTGCTGGGCGGCCGGGTGGCCGAGCTGCTGGTGCTGGAGGACATCTCCACCGGCGCCTCCAACGATCTGGAGCGGGCCACCAAGACCGCCCGGGCCATGGTCACCCGCTACGGCTTCTCCGAGCGAATGGGCCCGGTGGTCTACGGCTCCGACCCGGGGGAGACTTTCCTGGGCCGGGACTTCACCCAGGGCCGCGGCTACTCCGAGACCATCGCCGCCGAGATCGACAGCGAGATCCGGGACATCGTGGACGAGGCCTTTGAGACCGCCCGCCGGATGCTCACCGAGCACCGGGATCAGCTGGAGGTGGTGGCCCAGGCGCTGATCGCCCGGGAGAAACTTAGCGGCGAGGAGTTCAAGACCCTGATGGAGGGCGGCGCGCTGCCCGAGGAAAAGGCCGCGCCCGCCGCCCCCGAAAAGCCCCAGGCCCCCGAAGCGCCGGAGCCGGCCGAGCCCGCCGAGGCCCCCGAGGCCCCCGAAGCGCCTGCCGACGACCAGCTTCCCCCGCCCAAGGACGCCGGCCTGTAAGGGCGCGGCAGCCGATACCAAAACGGTAAGGAAAGGAGTTTTCTCTCATGGAGGAAAATTTTGACCTTTTGGCCCAATCCCGCGCCAACTACTTCACCAAGGGCAGCCCGGTGCAGTTCGTCAAGGTGGAGCTGCTGAAAGGGGATGTGAGCGGCGACATCGCCGTCTGCCTGTCTTTCAAGAACATCACCCGCGACCCGCTCACCCGGCTTGCGATCACGTTCAAGTGCAAAGACCGCAGCGGCGCGGTGGTCTGCCAGGACCAGTTCGTCTACGAGGGCCTCAGCACCGCCGGCGGCGAGGTGTTCGGCGCCGACGACGCGGTGTATATCAGCGCTTCGCCCATCGGCAGCGTGGAGGTGGAGCTGGGCAGCGCCACCTTTGCCGAAAGCGGCACGGTAGACCTTTCCGGCTATCCCCGGATGCGGCTGGCCCCGCCCAAAAAGCTGCCGGCGGACCTGGCGGAAAAGCTCTGTGAGCGCACCCGCAAGGAGGGCCTCACCGTGGTGCCCCAGGTCACCGAGGACGGCTGGTACTGCGCCTGCGGCGCGTTCCATCCCCGGGAGGAGGACGGCGTGTGGTGCAGCGAGTGCGGCTGCGACCGCATCCTGCTGCAAAACACCCTGTCCAGCTTGCTGCAAACGGGCGCCGCGCCCGCCCCGGTGACCGCTGACGAGCCCACCCGCATGGTGCCCCCCGTTCGCCAGGAGGAGCCCACCCGCGCGGTGCCGCCGCTGTCCGGCCGGCAGGCCCGGCCCGCCCCCGCCCCCGCCCCGGAGGAGGACGAGGACGTGATCGTGGCCCCGCCCCGGGGCGCGGGCCGTTCCGCCGGGCAGCCCGCCCGCAACCAGTACCAGGCCCGCACCCAGTACTCTCAGCAGTATGAGGAACAGTATGACGAGCCGGAGAAAGACCCCCGGGACGCCGTGGCCGAGCAGATCATCCGCTGGGCCCCGCCCATCACCGCGGTGCTCTGCGCCATCGTTTTCGCGGTGGGCTTCCTCCTTACCATGTGACCAGCACGTATGCCGCGGCCCCCTTGCCAGCGCGAGAGGGCCGCGGTTTTGCTGTGTCCGGAGGCTCCCGGCCGCCCTTGACATTTTGTGGGCGGGCGTGGTTAAATAAGTTTGTATGCACAAAATATAGTGGAACGACCGGCCCGCCCCCCGCGGCGGCGCGGGCTGTAAGGAGCGAAGCGGTTTGGCTAAGAAACAGGAATATTCCAACGACAGCATCGTCAGCCTGAAAGGGGCCGACCGGGTGCGAAAGCGCCCGGCGGTCATCTTCGGCTCCGACGGGGTGGAGGGGTGCGCCCACTCCATCTTTGAGATCCTCTCCAACTCCATCGACGAGGCCCGGGAGGGCTACGGCGACCGGATCGTCCTCACCCGTTTCAGGGACGGCAGCGTCCAGGTGGAGGACGGGGGCCGGGGCCTGCCGGTGGACTACAACGCCAAGGAGCAGCGATTCAACTGGGAGCTGGTCTTTTGCGAGATGTACGCCGGCGGCAAGTACACCGCCGGCGAGGACAACTACGAGTACTCCCTGGGCCTGAACGGCCTGGGTCTGTGTGCCACCCAGTACGCCAGCGAGTGGATGACCGCCGACGTCTGGCGGGACGGCTTCCACTACCACATCGACTTCAAAAAGGGCGAGCCGGTGGGCGGGCTGCAAAAGGAGCCCACCACCCGCCGCAAGACCGGCACCATCATCCGCTGGAAGCCGGACGCCGAAGTCTTCACCGATGTGAACGTGCCCGCCGAGTATTTTGCCGAGACCATGAAGCGCCAGGCGGTGGTCAACGCCGGCCTCACGCTGGAGCTGGTGGACGAGACCGGAAAGGAAAAGACCACCACCCGCTTTTACTATGAAAAGGGCATCGAGGACTACGTGAACGAGGTCGCCGGGCTGGACGGCATGACGCCGGTGGTCTACTGCGAGTCCGCCGCCACCGCCCGCGACCGGGAGGACCAGCCGGAATACAAGGTCAAGATGAGCGCCGCGTTCTGCTTTTCCAACAAGGTCCAGCTGCTGGAGTACTACCACAACTCCAGCTTCCTGGAGCACGGCGGCAGCCCGGACCGGGCGGTACGCACCGCTTTCGTCAACCAGATCGACGCCTTTTTAAAGGCAAAGAGCCTGTACAAAAAGGGCGAGAGCAAGGTCACTTTCGCCGACGTGCAGGACTGCCTGGTCTATGTCTCCAGCAGCTTCTCCACCCGCACCAGCTACGAGAACCAGACCAAGAAAGCCATCACCAACAAGGGTGTGGCCCAGGTGATGACCGAGTTTTTGAAGCACAACCTGGAGGTCTATTTCCTGGAAAAGCCCGACGAGGCCCAGAAGATCTGCCAGCAGGTGCTCATCAACAAGCAGAGCCGGGAGCACGCGGAAAAGACCCGCCAGTCCATCAAAAAGACCATGGTCAGCCAGATAGACATCGCCAACCGGGTGCAGAAATTCGTGGACTGCCGCACCAAGGACCCCGCCCGGCGGGAACTCTACATCGTGGAGGGCGACTCCGCCATGGGCGCGGTGAAGACCAGCCGGGACTCGGAGTACCAGGCCATCATGCCGGTGCGGGGCAAGATCCTGAACTGCCTCAAGGCGGACTACGACCGCATCTTCAAAAGCGAGGTCATCACCGACCTGGTCAAGGTGCTGGGCTGCGGCGTGGAGCTGGGCGGCAAGAGCAAAAAGGACCTTGCCACCTTCAACCTGGACAACCTGCGCTTTAATAAGGTGGTCATCTGCACCGACGCCGATGTGGACGGCTACCAGATCCGCACCCTCATCCTCACCATGATCTACCGGCTGGTGCCCACCCTCATCAGGGAGGGCTACGTCTACATCGCTGAAAGCCCCCTGTACGAGATCAACACCAAGGCCCGCACCTACTTTGCCTACACCGAGCCGGAAAAGGCGGACATCCTCGCCCGCATCGGCGAAAAGGAGAAGTACACCATCCAGCGCTCCAAGGGCCTGGGCGAGAACGACCCGGAGATGATGTGGCTCACCACCATGAACCCGGAAAGCCGCCGGCTCATCAAGGTGGAGCCGGAGGAGGCCGAGCGCACCGCCGCCGTGTTCGACCTGCTGCTGGGCGACAACCTGGCCGGCCGCAAGGAGCACATCGCCGCCCACGGGGCGGAATACCTGGACGATCTGGACCTGTCCTGACCGCCGGTTTGAGAGGGAAGAAGAATGGCAAAAAAACAGACCAAGAAAGCCGCGCCCGCCCGGCCCCAGCTGGGCGACAACGTGGAGATCCCCGGCGCCGGCGTGGTGGTGCGCACCCCCATCACCGAAACGCTGGAACAGAACTACATGCCCTACGCCATGAGCGTCATCGTCAGCCGCGCGCTGCCGGAGATCGACGGCTTCAAGCCCGCCCACCGCAAGCTGCTGTACACCATGTACGAAATGGGCCTGCTCAAGGGCGCGCGCACCAAGAGCGCCAACATCGTGGGCAGCACCATGCACCTGAACCCCCACGGCGACGCGGCCATCTACGACACCATGGTGCGCATGGGCCGGGGCAACGAGAGCCTGCTGGTGCCCTTTGTGGACTCCAAGGGCAACTTCGGCAAGGCGTACAGCCGGGACATGGCCTGCGCCGCCAGCCGCTACACCGAGGCCAAGCTGGAGCCGGTGTGTGAGGAACTGTTCCGGGACATCGACAAGGATACGGTGGAGTTCGTCCCCAACTACGACGGCACCACCACCGAGCCCACCCTGCTGCCGGTGACCTTTCCCACCATCCTGGCCAACAACACCCTGGGCATCGCGGTGGGCATGGCCTCCAACATCTGCTCGTTCAACCTGGCGGAGCTGTGCGAGACCACCATCGCCCTGATGAAGGACCC
>DXAC01000081.1 GCA_019117205.1 Candidatus Allofournierella merdigallinarum
CACCGGAGGTCACCGAGCCCACGCCGGAGGTCACCGAGCCCGCCCCCGAGGCCGCCGAGCCCGCCCCGGAGGCCGCCGAGCCCGCCCCCGAGGCCGCCGAACCCGCTCCCGGGGCCGCCGAGCCCGCCCCCGAGGTCACCGAACCCGCCCCGGAGGCCGCCGAGCCCGCGCCCCAGGCCGCCGAGCCCGCCGCGTAAGGCGGCGAAACAGCCCGTCGCCGGCCCTCCCCAAAAGCGGCGGGCGGCCCGCCCAAAGGGCCGCGCCGCCCCTTTGGGCGGGGGCTTGACCTGGACCGCCCGCTGGTATATACTAAAATAAGAACCGTTGTCACGAATAAGGGAGGGTCCTGACGATGGATATGACAGCGTTTTTCAAGCTCAGCTGCGGGCTGTATGTGATCACCACGGTGGACGGCGGCCGTGGGGTGGGCTGTGTGGTGAACACGGTGACCCAGGTCACCGCCGAGCCGGCCCGGGTGATGGTGGCGGTGAACAAGGACAACTTCACCGCCGGCGCGGTGCAGCGTGCCGGCCGGTTCGCGGTGTCGGTGCTCACCGAGAGCGCCTCCATGGAGCTGATCGGCCGGTTCGGTTTCCGCTCCAGCCGGGACGAGGACAAGTTCGAGGGGCTGAAGACCGTGGAGTTCCGCGCCCTGCCCTGCCCGGCGGAGCAGGTGAACGCGGTGCTGGTGTGCCAGGTGGAGCAGACGGTGGACGCGGGCAGCCATCTTTTGTTCATCGCCCGGGTGGAGGACGCCCAGAGCCTCTCCGCCGAGCCCTCCATGACCTACGGCTACTACCATCAGGTAAAAAAGGGCCTCACCCCGCCCAAGGCCAGCAGCTACCAGGCCCCGGAACAGGCGCCGGCGCAGGCGGCCGCCCGGTGGCGCTGCTCGGTGTGCGGCTATATCTACGAGGGCGAAACGCTGCCCGAGGGCTTCCGCTGCCCTGTGTGCAAACAGGGCGCCGAGGTGTTCCAAAAGATCTGAACGGAGAAAAAAGGGCCGGGCCCGCGCGGTGCGCGGGCCCGGCCCTTTTGCGTGCGCTCAGCGGCGCAGCCGCTGCTGGAGCCGCTTTTCCAGTTCCTCTTTCAGGCCCTCCAGGCTCTCCCGGTGGCGCAGGCTGTGCATACCGGGGAAAGCCCGCAGCAGCCGGCGGGGGCCGAACAGGCGGCTGTCCAGCAGGGCGGCCCGCAACAGATCACGCCGCGCCTGCATGGAGGCCAGCCGCCCGGGCAGGGCGCGGCGGCCCTCCTCCAGCTTTTCGTCGGCGGCCAGGGCCGCGCCCCCCAGCTCGCGGCTCACCGCGTCGCTGCCCCGGCGCAGGGCGGTGGCCAGCCGGTCCAGCTCCCGCAGGTCCCGCTCCAGGCCGGCCAGGGTGGTCAGGGTGGCCGCGATGTCCGCCGCCAGCACCGCCGCCAGCACCCCCAGCAGCGTCCAGCCAAGGGGCTGGGGCAGCTTTTCCACCAGCCGGGCCACCGGCGGGTGGAGCAGCCGCACCGCCGCCATGCCCCCCAGACCCCAGGCCAGGCTGAACTTCAGGCAGATGTAGCCGCCGATGTTGAACGGCTGGCCGGAATAGTCCCACCAGGTGGTGTGAAAGGCCTTTTTCAGCACGAAGCCGGTGACCAGCTCCAGGGCGCTGGTGAGCACCATCGAGCCCAGGAACAGCAGCAGGGCGTTGTGTACCAGCGGCCAGAGCGCCAGCAGCACCACGCACATGCCCACCCCGTAGATGGGGCACACCGGCCCGTTCAGAAAGCCCCGGTTGACCCACTGGCCGGAGTTGACGGTGCAGAACACCACCTCCAGGCACCAGCCCAGAAAGGCGTAGATGAAAAAGTACCAGGCCAGCTGGTAAAACGTAAACGGCACAGGCGGTCTCCCCCTTTTTTGCTCTGTTGTCAGTATACCACACAAGGGCAAGCTGTGGTATACTGGAGGAAACGGGCAAGGGAGGCGGCGGCCATGGACGAGCGGTGGATCATCCACTGCGACTGCAACAGCTTTTACGCCAGCGTGGAACTGCTGGGCCACCCGGAGCTGCGTCAAAAGCCGGTGGCGGTGTGCGGCGACCCGGCCAGCCGCCACGGCATCATCCTGGCGAAGAACGAGCCCGCCAAGGCCCTGGGGGTCAAGACCGCCGAGACCATCTGGCAGGCACAGCGCAAGTGCCCGGACCTGGTGCTGCTGGAGCCCCACCGCCAGCGGTATGTCCACTATTACAAGGTCATCAACGAGATCTACTGCCGCTTTACCGACCGGGTGGAGCCGTTCAGCATCGACGAGAGCTGGCTGGACGTGTCCGGTTCCTGGCAGCTGTTCGCCCAAAGCCCCAAAGACCTGGCCGATCGGCTGCGGGCCCAGGTGCGCCAGGCCACCGGCCTGACCATCTCGGCGGGGGTGAGCTTCAACAAGGTGTTCGCAAAGCTGGGCAGCGACTACAAAAAGCCGGACGCCACCACCCTGATCACCCGGGAAAACTTTAAGGACATCCTCTGGCCGCTGCCGGCGCGGGAGATGCTCTTTGTGGGACGTTCGGCCGCCGAAAAGCTGGCGGGCATGGGCATTTCCACCATCGGCCAGCTGGCGGCGGCGGACGAAAAGGCGCTGGCGGCGGCGCTGGGCAAGCTGGGCCACACCCTGAGCCGCTATGCCCGGGGGCTGGACGAGGAGCCGGTGCGCCTGTGGGGCGAAAAGGAGCCGGTGAAAAGCGTGGGCAGCGGTCGCACGTTCCCCCGCGACCTTGTCACCGCCGCCGAGGTCCGCTCGGCTCTGTGGGCGCTGTCCGACGAGGTGGCCGCCCGCCTGCGGGGCCACGGGCTGTGGGCGGGGGCGGTGCAGATCACCCTGCGGGACGCCTCCCTCAAGACCATTACCCGGCAAAAGCGGCTGGCGCTGAGCACCCACCTGGCCCGGGACATCGCCCGGGCCGCCTGGGAGCTGGCGGAGGCCAACTGGCGGGAGGGCAGCCCGGTGCGGATGCTCACCGTCACCGCCCAGGGCATCACCGACCAGCCGGCGGCGGTGCAGCAGAGCTTCTGGGAGGACGCTCCCCGGCCGGACCCCCGCCGGGAAAAGCTGGAGCGCAGCCTGGACGCCATCCGGGGCCGGTACGGCAAGGGGGCCATCGGCGCGGGCAGCGTGCTGAAAAAGGAGCTGGGCCTGGGCCGGCTGGCCGTGGAGGAGCGCCCGGAGCAGGACGAGGACGACCAGCGGGCGAAGGGCCCGCTGTGAAGAAAAAGAGGGAGAGGGAAAAATGATCGAGGCGGTTTTGTTTGACATGGACGGGCTGATGTTCGACACCGAGCGGATGTGGGCGGAGGCCTGGGGCCTGGCGGCCCGGGGCACTGGGCTGGAAAACGTGCAGACGGTGCTGCCCAGTATGCGGGGCCGCAACCGGGAGGGCTGCCGGCAGGTGTGCCTGGCGGCCTGGGGAGAGGATTTCGACTTCGACGGCTTCCAGGCAAAGGCTCGGCGGGAGATGGCCGCCCTGGTGGAGGCGCGGGGCCTGCCCAAAAAGCCGGGGCTGGACGCCCTGCTGCAGGAGCTGGAGCGCCGGGGCCTGCCGGCGGTGGTGGCCACCAGCACCCGCCGTGCCACCACCGAGGGCTATCTGGCCCAGGCGGAGGTCGCGCGCTATTTCCGGGGCGTGGTGGGCGGCAACGATGTGAGCCGGGGCAAGCCGGACCCGGAGGTGTTCCTGAAAGCGGCGGCGCTGGCGGGGGCGGACCCCGCCCGCTGCCTGGTGCTGGAGGACAGCCCCAACGGGGTGCAGGCTGGCGCGGCGGCGGGCTGCCGGGTGGTGATGGTGCCCGACCTGACTGCGCCGGACGAGGCCCTGCGCGCTTTGGCCGCGGCGGTGGTGCCCGACCTGTTCGCGGTGATCCCGCTGCTGGACACATTGTAAAAACGCGAACACCAAAAGAGCCCCCCGGCGCGCCGCGCCGGGGGGCTTTACGCTTATTTTTGCTCCGCGGCGCCCTGGCCGGCGAAGAACTCCCTTGTCAGCCGCGCCACCGTGCCGGAAAGCAGCAGCAGCGCGATCAGGTTCGGAATGGCCATCAGGCCGTTGAAGGTTTCGGCGATGCTCCACAAAAGGCCCAGGTCCACGGTGGCGCCCAGAATGGCCACGAAAGAGTAGACCACCAGAAAGGGCCGGATGACCTTTTCGGTGCGGCACAGGTAGGAGATGCAGGTGGAGCCGTAGAGCCCCCAGCCGATGATGGTGGAAAAAGCGAAGCAGCACAGCGCCACCATGGTGAACAGGGATACCCAGCTGCCGTAGGCGGCGGTGAAGCCGGAGATGGTCAGCTCCGCGCCCGCCTCGCCGCCGTAGGGCACCGGCGTGCCGCTGCACAGGATCACCAGGGCGGTGAGGGTGCAGATGACGATGGTGTCGGCGAACACCTCGAAGATGCCGAACATGCCCTGCTTTACCGGCTTTTGGGTGTCGGCGCAGGCGTGGGCGATGCTGCCGGTGCCCAGGCCCGCCTCGTTGGAGAAGATGCCCCGGGAGACGCCCTTTTTCAGGCTCAGGAACACGCTGCCCACCACGCCGCCGGTGAACGCCCCGGGCTGGAACGCCCCGCCCACGATGGCCGCCAGCACGCCGGGCAGCCGGGGGGCGTTCAGCGCCACCACACCCAGGGCCAGCACCACGTAGAACAGCGCCATAAAGGGCACCAGCTTTTCCGCCACGCTGCCGATGCGCTTGATGCCGCCCAGCAGCACCAGCGCCACCAGCATGGCCACCAGGATGCCCACGATGAGGTTCAGCATGGGCAGCGCGGACTCGGCCGCCGCCCCGTGCTGCAAAAGGGCCGCGTCGATGGCGGTGACGATGGTGTTCACCTGGGTGGCGTTGCCGGTGCCGAACACCGTGAGCACCCCGAACAGCGAGTAGACCACCGCCAGCCACTGCCAGCGCCGGCCCAGACCGTTTTTGATGTAGTACATGGGGCCGCCCGTCCAGTTGCCTCCGGCGCTGCGCTGGCGAAAGTGCAGCGCCAGGGTGACCTCGGCGTATTTTGTACACATGCCCAGCAGCGCCGAGCACCACATCCAGAACACCGCCCCCGGCCCGCCGATGGCGATGGCCCCCGCCACGCCGGCGATGTTGCCGGTGCCCACGGTGGCGGCCAGCGCCGTACACACGGCCTGAAAGGGGGTCATGGCCCCGTCCGCCGCGGTCTTCTTTTTGAACATCCGCCCAATGGTGGTGCGGATGGCATAGGGGAAGCGGCGGATCTGCAAAAAGCCGGTGCGGACGCTGAGCAGCAGCCCCACCCCCAGGATGCAGACCATGGCCGGCACGCCCCAGACAAAATCATTCACCGCCCCGTTGACAAGGCGTACCCACTCGATCATACTTTCTCCCTGCCCCTTGCTTTGCGCGGCGCCCCGCGCTTTTTTTGTTGCCGCCGGCCCGCCGCGCCGGGCCCCGGCCGCCTTTAGCCCTCGCCGTGGGCGGCCCGCCAGGCGGCGCTCTCCGCCTTTTCAATGGCGGTGCGGTTTGCGATGGCGTCGGCCAGCGCCTGCCGCTCGTTTTTCAGCGGCAGCTTGCGGGCGATCAGCGCCTTGGTCTTGATGCCCTGCTCGGTGAACATGGCCTCGTGCTCGGTGCGGATGTTCCAGGCCGGCTCGTTTGCGTGCAGGTCCCGGGTCTGCCAGGTGATCTCAAAGCCCGCCTCGGGAAAATAGCCCAGGCTGTCGTTGAAAAGGCCCTCGTCGTCGGTCTTGAACCACACCTCGCCCCCGTCCGCCAGAAAGGCCCGGTAGAGCGCCAGCTGCCGGGTGTGGGTGAGCCGGTGCTTTTTGTGGGCCAGCTTCCGGTTCCAGGGGTTGCAGAAATTGATGTAGATGCGCTGGGCCTGGTCGCTGCCGTCCATCACGTTGGCAATGCGCTCGATGTCGAAGCTGGCGATGAGCACGTTGTCCACCGGCAGGCCCTTTTCCGCGTAGGCCTTTTCGATCTTGCGCTTGGCCAGGATCAGCACCTTGTCGGTGATGTCCACCCCCAGGTAGTTCACCTCCGGGTGGGCGGAGGAGAGCTGCGCCAGATACCCGCCCTTGCCGCAGCCCAGCTCCAGGTGAAAGGGCTGGTCCGGTCGGGCGAAAAGGCTGCGCCAGCGGCCCTTGTTCTCCAGCGGCTCGTGGGCGTGCCAGGGCGTGGCCAGCAGCTCCGGCCGCGCGTAGGGTTTGAATCTCATTCGCATGGGTGGTTCTCCTTATTCGGTGAAATCGCAGCCGGCCCAAAAGGCGCCCAGGGCGTCCGGGCCCGCGGCAAAGCTGCCCTGCACAAAGCCGGGCTTGCCGCCGCCCCGGCCGTCAAGGGCCTCGTTCAGCCGCTTGCACAGGGGGCGCAGGTCGGCGCCGGGGGCGGTGCAGGCGATGGCGTAGTTCATGCCGCCGCCCTCTTTTTCGCTGGCCGCGAAGCACACGCCGGGGCGGCCCTCGGAAAGGGCCGCCGCCAGCCGGCGCAGCCCGTCCGGCCCCAGGCCCGGCTCGATCACCAGGGGGTGCGGGGCCGCCTCGGCGGCCGCCAGCCGGGCGAACAGCCGGTTCTCCTGCCCCACCAGCCGGAACTTCGCCTCCTCCAGCTCGGTCTTCTGCCGCCGCACCGCAGCGGCCAGCCCCTCCACCGGGGCGGACAGGGCCGCCCCCGCCTGGCGGGCCTGGTCGTCCAGCAGCCGGTGACGGGCCAGGGCCCGGCCCCCGCAGACCACCAGCAGCCGGGTGCCGGACTTGTATTTGATGTGCTCCACGATCTTGATCTGGCCCACCTGGCCGGTGCGCTGCACGTGGGTGCCGCAGCAGGCGCAGCAGTCCGCGCCGGGCATGGTGACCAGACGCACCGGGCCCTCCAGCTCCTTTTTGCTCCGGTAGGTGAGGGCGGCCAGCTGCTCCTTTTCGTACCAGACGGCCCGGGTCTCCAGGTCCTGCCAGACCACCCGGTTTGCCGCCAGCTCGGCGGCGGCCAGCCCCTCGGGGGGAATGGGCACGCTGGTGTCCATGGTCAGGGTGTCCTCCCCGATGTGAAAGCCCACGTTCTCCGCGCCGAACATGCTGTGCAGAAAGCCGGACAGGATGTGCTCCCCCGAGTGCTGCTGGGTCAGGTCCAGCCGGCGGGCGGCGTCCACCGCGCCCTCCACCGCCGCGCCCACCGGCAGGGGGGCGTCGGTGAGATGGCGGATGAGGCCGCCCCGCTCGTGGACGTCCAGCACCCGCACGCCGCCCAAAACCCCGCGGTCCGCGGGCTGGCCGCCCCCCTCGGGGTAAAAGGCGGTGCGGTCCAGCACCACCTGCCAGCCGCCCTTGTCCGGCTGGCAGTCCAGCACCCGGGCGGTGAACTCCAGCACCGGCGGCTGGGCGTAATAGAGCTTTTCGGTGTGTTCCATGGGGCGTTTCTCCTTTCAAAGCCGGCGCGGTGCGCCGGCCATAAGGCATTATACCACAAACTTGCCGCTGGAAAAAGCCCGCGGGATAGTGTATAATACTTCCGTATGTTTTTGACAAAGGGAGGTGGGCCCGTGAAGCGACTGTTGTGCATCCTTTTGGCGGCGGCGCTGCTGGCCGGCTGCGGCGCCGGCGAACTGCGGCTGTGGCCCCAGGCGGAGCCGACCCCCGCCCCCTCCGCCCCGCCCGCGGCGGAGCAGGCGGGTCCCCGCAGGCTGGCGGTGAGCGACGGCTCCGGCGCGCTGGCCGCTGTGCTGGAGGCCTACGGGGCGGCCCAGGGGGTGGAGGTGGAATACACCGACGAGGCGCCGGCCCTGGTGGTGAGCGCCACGGCCCCCGAAGCCGGCCAGGCCCTGGCGGCGGAGGAGATGGACGGTCTGACCCGGGCGGCCCTGTCCGCCGCCGGCGGCGGCGACGCGCTGGAGCTGCCCTCCGGCGCCTACGGCTATCTGGCCCGGGCGGACCTGCTGGAGGCCTTGCTGGGCGCGGGAGCCGCCGAGGCCCTGGCCGGGGCCAGTTACAGCGAGTGGAGCGCCTTTTTGCAGGCGCTGGCCGGCTGGCTGGAGCAGCCCGCGGCGGCGGACGTGACCCTGGCGGGGCAGGACTACGCCCTGCCCGCCGAAAAACCGGCGGCGCTGGAGGAGCTGGCCGCGGCCTTTACGGTGGCCGCCCAGGACCAGTTTTCCGGGCCGGTGCTGGCCCCGGTGCTGGGCACCTGCTACAAGACCGCCGAACAGGCCGCCGCCGGCGGCCGCACCGACGCGGAGCAGGTGGGGGCGCTGAACAGCCTGTGGACCCTGCTCTCGGAGGAATTGCAAAGCCTGGCCGGCCCGGAGGGCGCGCTGCCCGCCGGCAGCGGCGCGGCGCTGACCCGGGCCCAGGCCCGGGAGGCTTTCGCCCGGGGCACGGCCCTGTTCTACCGGGCCAGCGACACCGAGCTGGCGGCGGCGGGGGTGGAAAACGGCGTGGTGCTGCCCCTGAAATTCAGCTTTGACAACACCGACCTGCACGGCGGCTACGCCCTGGAGGAGCTGCTGGGCCAGCCGGTGGCGGCGGGCGGCGGATGGCTGTACATCTCCGCCAACGCGGACGCGGACGCCCGGCGGGAGGCCGAGGCCTTTCTGCTGTGGTTCTACGCCAGCGAGGAGGGCCGCCGGCTGGCCGCCGGGACACAGCAGGCGGAGGGCCTGCCGGATGTGTCGGCGGCGCTGGCAGGCGAGACGCTGGAGGCGGTGGCCGCGGCGGGCCGCCAGCTGACGGAACTGACCCGGTTCGACACCGCCGGCCGCCGGGCCTACACCGACGCGGTGCTGGCGGCGCTACCCTGACTGTGAGGAGGAGTTATCATGCGGCAATGCGGCGTTCTGATGCCCGTTTCCAGCCTGCCGGGGCCCTACGGCATCGGCTGCCTGGGGAAAGAGGCCTACGCCTTTGTGGATTTTCTGGCGGCGGCGGGCCAGCAGGTGTGGCAGATCCTGCCCCTGGCCCCCACCGGCTTCGGGGACAGCCCCTACCAGAGCTGTTCCGCCTTTGCGGGCAACCCCTATTTCATCGACCTGGACGACCTGGCCCGGCGGGGCCTTTTGGAAAAGGGGGAGTATGAGGCGCTGGCCTGGGGCGAAAAGGACACCGCGGTGGACTACGGCGCGGTGTACCGGCTGCGCTTTCCGGTGCTGAAAAAGGCGTTTGCCCGCTTCGCCCCTTTCCCGGACGACGATTACTACGCCTTCTGCTTTGCCAACGAGGACTGGCTGGAGGACTATGCCCTGTACATGGCCGCCAAGGGCGAAAGCGGCATGAAGAGCTGGCTGGAGTGGCCCGAGCCCCTGCGCCGGCGGCAGCCGGAGGCGCTGGAGGCGCTGCGCCGGGACCAGGCGGAGGAGATCGCGTTCTGGAAGTTTTTGCAGTACCAGTTCAGCCGCCAGTGGACGGCGCTGAAAGCCTACGCCAACGAAAAGGGCGTGTCTGTTTTGGGGGATATGCCCATCTATGTGTCGGCGGACTCCGCCGACGCCTGGGCGGGGGGCGAGATGTTCGAGACCGACGGCCAGGGCAACTTCAGCCGGGTGGCGGGCTGCCCGCCGGACTACTTCTCCGCCGACGGCCAGCTGTGGGGCAACCCCCTGTACGACTGGGCCTGGCACAAGCGCACCGGCTACGCCTGGTGGATCCGCCGGGTGCGCCACGCCCTGCGGCTGTACGACCAGGTGCGCATCGACCACTTCCGGGCCTTTGACACCTACTACGCCATCCCCGCGGGGCACACCACCGCCCGGAACGGCGTGTGGGAGCAGGGCCCCGGCACCGCCCTGTTCGACGCGGTGCGGCGGGAGCTGGGCGGGCTGCCCATCGTGGCCGAGGACCTGGGCCTGTTGTTCGACAGCGTGCGCAAGCTGCTGGCGGACACCGGCCTGCCGGGCATGAAAGTGCTCCAGTTCGCCTTTGACCCCGGCTGCGACAGCGAGTACCTGCCCCACAACCACCCGGAGAACTGCGTGGTCTACCCGGGCACCCATGACAACGCCACCCTGGTCCAGTGGCTGGCCACCGCCCCCAAAAAGGAGCTGGCCAAGGCCAAAGCCTACCTGGGCCTCAACCGGGCCGAGGGCTACGCCGCCGGCTTTTTGCGGGGGGTGCTGGCCAGCCGGGGGCGGCTGGCGGTGATCCCCATGGCGGACTGGCTGGGCCTTGGGGCCGAGGGGCGGATGAACACCCCCGGCGTGGGCGCGGGCAACTGGCAGTGGCGGGCAAAGGCCGGCGCGTTCACCCCGGCGCTGGCGGAAAAGATGCGGGCGATGTGCGCTTTGTACGGCCGCTGCCCGGAAAAAGCGGAGCCCCGGGCCTGAACACACACATAAAAACCCCCCTTTCCGGGCAAGCTACCGGAAAAGGGGGGTTTTTCATGGAAAAGAAGAACGACCAGAACCACGGCGCCAACGACAACGAGGCGGTGCTCAACGAGGTGGTGCGCAACACCGAGATGGGCAAAAACACCACCGGCCAGCTGATCCGCGTCACCGAAGACCGGCAGATGAAAGCCAGCCTGCTGGAACAGCAGCGGCGCTTCCGCCAGCTGAACCAGCAGGCGCACACCGCCCTGGCGGCCCTGGGCACCCACGGCCACGGTCAGGGAAAGATGGCCAAGATGGCCACCACCATGGGCATCGCCTCCAAGACGATGATGGACAAGTCCAACCGCAACCTGGCGGACATGATGATCCAGGGGGCCACCCAGGGCTACACCGACTGCGAGATGGCCCGGCGGGACCACCCCGCCGCCTCCGCCGGGGCGATGCAGCTGCTGGACGAGCTCCAAAACCTGGAGCAGGACATCGCCCGGCAGATGAAAAGCTACCTGTGACGGGGCCGGGGGCGCAGCCGCGCCTCCAGACAAGCCCCGCCCGCCGCTGCGCGCAAAAGGAGCCCCCGGGGACACCAAACGTACCACCCGCGCGATGCGCGGGGGATGCTTATTGGTTTCCCCGGGGCTTCGCGCCCATAAGCACGGGCGCGATTTGCCACGGCAAACCGCCCTTTGCCTTGCACAGCCCACCGGGCTGTGCATCGCCTGCGGCGAACGGCAACCCTCTTCCGGCAAAAAAGCAGCCGTTTTCGCGTACTACACACACGAAAACGGCTGTTTTTTCTGTCAGGGGGTCGGGGTCCCCGGTACATGCCTGTGGATCCCGACTTTATTTTTGCTCTCTCTGTCGGCGGGAGGGTCATCCACAAGCTGGGAGCGCCCGGGAGCTTATAAAGGGTCAGAACGTCCGCAGTCCTTCCAGCCGGGCCTTTGCGCTTTCCAGCTGGGCGGCCACGCTCTCGGGGGCGGGCCCGCCCAGGCTCTTGCGCAGCGCGCAGCAGGCGCCAAGGTCGATGGCGGCGTAGATGTCCTCCTCGAACAGCCCGCTCATGGCCTTGTACTGGGCCAGAGGCAGGGTGTCCAGGGTGAGGCCGCCCTTGATGCACAGGGCCACCAGCTGGCCGGTGAGCTTGTAGGCGTCCCGGAACGGCATCCCCTTTTTGGCCAGGTAGTCGGCGCAGTCGGTGGCGTTGATGAAGCCCTTGGAGGCCGCCGCCCGCAGGTTGTCCGGCAGCACTTTCATGGTGTCGATGAGGGGGGCCAGGGTGGTCAGGCACAAAGAGAGGGTGTCCACCGCGTCGAAGATGGCCTCCTTGTCCTCCTGCATATCCTTGTTGTAGGCCAGGGGCAGGCCTTTCATCATCACCAAAAGGGTGGTCAGGTCCCCGTAGACCCGGCCGGTCTTGCCCCGGATCAGCTCGTTCACGTCGGGGTTTTTCTTCTGGGGCATGATGGAGGAGCCGGTGGTGAAAGCGTCGTCCAGCTCGATGAACCGGAACTCCCAGCTGCACCACAGGATGATTTCCTCCGACAGGCGGGACAGGTGCATCATGCAGGTGGCGATGTCCGCCGCCAGCTCGATGCAGTAGTCCCGGTCGGACACGCCGTCCAGGCTGTTCTCACAGGGGCCGGCAAAGCCCAGCGCCGCGGCGGTGGCCGCCCGGTCGATGGGGTGGGTGGTGCCCGCCAGCGCCCCGCAGCCCAGGGGGGAGTAGTTCATCCGCTTCTTCCAGTCCGCCAGGCGGTCCATGTCCCGCAAAAGCATCTGTACATAGGCCAGCAGATGGTGACCAAAGGTCACCGGCTGGGCCCGCTGCAGATGGGTGTAGCCGGGCATCACGTCCGCCGCGTGGGCGGCGGCCTGCTTTAAGAGCGCGTCGCAGAGGGCGGCCATCTTTTCGTTCAGGTCGCCGGCGGCCTGGCGCAGCCACAGCCGCAGGTCCACCGCCACCTGATCGTTGCGGCTGCGGCCGGTGTGCAGCCGCTTGCCCGCGTCGCCGATGCGCTTTGTCAGCTCGGACTCCACAAAGGTGTGGATGTCCTCGGCGGCCGGGTCGATGGCCAGCGCCCCGCTTTGCAGGTCCGCCAGGATGCCCGCAAGGCCCTCCTGGATGGCCGCGCCGTCCTCCTCCGAGAGGATGCCCTGGCCGGTGAGCATGGCCGCGTGGGCCATGCTGCCGGTGATGTCCTCGGCGGCCATGCGCTGGTCGAACCGGATGGAGGAATTGAAGTCGTTCACGCGGCTGTCCACCTCTTTGGTGAACCGTCCCTGCCAAAGCTGCATGGGGTACTCTCCTTTGCGTTTACTTGTCCCAGTTCTTGGAAAGCTTCGCCCGCTCCTTGATGGACAGGCCGAACAGATTGATGAAGCCGGCGGCGTCCGCCTGGTTGTAGTCCTCGTCCTTGCCGAAGCTGGCGGTCTGCTCGTCGTACAGGGTGTAGGGGGAGGTGATGGAGGCGGGGGTCACGTTGCCCTTGTACAGCTTCAGCTTCACATCGCCGGTGACCGTGGCCTGGGTGGCGTCCACGAAAGCGTCCAGCGCCTCGCGCAGGGGGGTGAACCACTGGCCGTTGTAGACCAGATCCGCGTACTTCTGGGCGGCGATGGCCTTGAAGTGACTGGTCTCCTTGTCCAGGGTGATGCTCTCCAGCAGCTCGTGAGCGGCGTAGAGGATGGTGCCGCCGGGGGTCTCGTAGACGCCGCGGCTCTTCATGCCCACCAGCCGGTTCTCCACGATGTCCAGGATGCCGATGCCGTTTTTGCCGCCCAGCTCGTTGAGCTTCTCCACCATGGCCACGCCGTCCAGCTCCACGCCGTCCAGCGCGGTGGGCATGCCCTTTTCAAAGTGCAGGGTCACATAGGTGGGGGTGTCGGGCGCCTGCTCGGGAGCCACGCCCAGCTCCAAAAAGCCCTCTTTCAGCAGCGGGGCCTCGTTGGCGGGGTTCTCCAGGTCCAGCCCCTCGTGAGACAGATGCCACAGGTTCTTGTCCTTGGAGTAGTTGGTCTCCCGGTTGATCTTCAGGGGGATGTGATGGGCCTCGGCATACTCGATCTCCTCCTCCCGGCTCTTGATGTCCCACTCGCGCCAGGGGGCGATCACGTCCAGCTGGGGGGCAAAGGCCTTGATGGCCAGCTCAAAGCGCACCTGGTCGTTGCCCTTGCCGGTGCAGCCGTGGCAGATGGCCTCGGCGCCCTCCGCCAGGGCGATCTCCACCAGCCGCTTGGCCAGGGGCGGGCGGGCAAAGCTGGTGCCCAGCAGGTAGGTCTCGTACTTGGCCCCCGCTTTCAGGGTGGGCCAGATGTACTCCTCCACAAAGACCTTTTTCAGGTCCTCCACATACAGCTTGGAAGCGCCGGTGGCAAGGGCTTTCTCCTCCAGCCCCTCCAGCTCGTCGTTCTGGCCCACGTCGCCGGACACGGCGATGACCTCACAGCCGTAGTTCTCTTTCAGCCAGGGGATGATGATGGAGGTGTCCAGGCCGCCGGAATAGGCGAGAACGACTTTTTTGTACTGCTTTTTCATGATGCTGTGTCTCCTTCTTTTGCGGGCGCGCACCCGATGTTCTGCATATTTTTGAATAAATATTCAAGTGTCATGGCTAATTATACATCCTATGCAGGGAAAGTCAAGAGGGAAAACACCTTTTTTTCCGGGCAGCGGTAAAAAAGAGGCGCACTCCGGCCCGTCTCTTTTGGTCGTTTTGTCGAAAACAGCCCCCGGCGGGGCGGAAAGGGGCCGCCGCGCCCCTGCAAGCAAGGGCGCGGCGGCCGCGAAAATGTATAAAAAAGTGAATATCATCCGCCCGCGGGGCGCAGGCCGGCCAGTTCCCGCCAGCCCTTGCCCGCCAGCGCGCCGGCCAGCAGCTCCTCCAGCCGGGCGGCTTCCAGCGGCGCGGGGGGCGCGGGGGGCGCGGGGGGCGCGGAGCGGCCGGGGCCGGAAAGGTCCAGCAGCCAGTAGCTGACCCCCTGCCAGCCGTTTTTGTAGCCGGAGCGGGCCTGCCGCCCCTCGCAGACGAAGCCGAACCGCTCGTGAAAGGCCTCGCTTTCGGGGTTGGGGTCGGCCAGCACCGCGTAGGCGTTCCAGTAGCCCTGGCTTGCCAGCGCCGCCAGCAGCGCCTGATAGAGCAGGCCGCCCACCCCCTGCCGCCGGGCGTTGGGGGCCAGGTAGATGGTGGTCTCGGCGTCCCAGGCGTAGGCGTCCCGGCCGTAGCGCCAGGGGTGGGCGCAGGCGTAGCCCAGCAGCTCGCCCAGGGCGTTCTCCGCCAGGATCCAGGGCAGCCTGCCCCGGGCGGCGGCGATGGCCCGGCGGTATTCCCCCTCGGCGGGCACCTCATATAAAAAGGAGGCGGTGCTGTTTTTCACATACCAGCCGAAGATGTCCAGGATGGCCGCCGCGTCCGCCGGCCGTGCCGGGCGCAGCAGCACGAAGTGGGCCGGGTCGAAGCCGGCGGCCAGGGCTTCCTTTTCGGCCTTGGGTAGCTTTTTCACCGCCGCCTCCCGCCGCAAAGCGGCGCTCTTGTCGGGGCACAGCTCGGCCCAGGCCAGGGCGACGGAGGCGAAAGCCCGGGTGTACCGGGCTCCCTTTTTGCCCCGGTGGGCGGCAAGGCGGCGGGGCAGGTCGTTGGTCCAGCCGGTGTACAGGGAGCCTCCCTCGCACCGGAGCATATACACATAGCAGGCGGGCATACGCCTCGCTCCTTTCGGTCAGCGGCCGCCGTCGGCGGCGCGGCAGGCAGCAATGGCGGTCTCTTTGGTGTCGGCGGCCACCATGAAGCGGCTGGCGTGGCAAAAGCGCAGGCCGGCGATGCCGCTCCGCTTTTCCAGCTCCTGGCCGCTCTGGCCGGCCCAGGCGGCGGGGAAAGGCCGCTTGGGCCGGCGGGTGAGCCGGTCGTTGACGCACTGGGCCGCCCAGCCGCCCCGCTGGCTGGGATAGACCACGAAGCGGGCGTCCGAGCGGTAGAGGGCGTTTTTCCAGGGGGCGTACCGGGGCAGCACCACCACGCCCCGGTCCATCTTCTCCAGCGCCTTTTTCACCAGGGCGTCCGCCCGGTTCACCGCGTTGGCCCCGTCGATGTTGTTCTGCAAAATGACCTGGGCGAAGTCCACCGCCTTTGCAAAGCAGGCGTCCGGGTCGTCCCCCGAGTCCCACAGGGGGTTGAAGCCGCCGATGGCCTCCGCCAAGAGGCAGTCCTCGCCGGTGTTGTCGTTCAGGTCCAGCGGCTGCACGAAGTTCTCGTCCAGCAGCCGCGCCTGGTGCTCGCCCACCAGCCGGGGGCCGAACACTTTCCACAAAAGGCCAAAGGCCGCGTAGGGCACCCCGTTGGGGCGCAGGGGCCGGTCCGCGTCGTGGTGGTCGAACATGCCGCCGCCGATGTCGTAGACGATGCCGTCGAAATCCTCCGGCACCTCAAAGCCCCGCCGCACCTCAAAATCCGGCCGCAAAATGCGAAGCAGCGCGGTGGCGAACACGTCGTCCGCGTGAAATTTTCCCCCGTGGGTGAACCCCTTTGCCGGCACTTGCATCGCCCCGACCTCCCTTGTCCGTTTGCAAAACAGTATAGCACATTCCCACCGCAAAAAACAGCGCCGGGGCCCATATATATAAAAGGTGGCGGCAGAAGTTTCCTTTGCCCGTTTACAGAACTTTCATACAAGGGGCAGAGGCTTTGTGCTATAATGGAGCTGAAATCGACAGCTTTCGCGCCCGGGGGCGCGGCGGGAGGGGGATCATCCGATGAAAACGCGATACAGGCGGCGGCGGGCGCTGGCCGCCCTGGTGGTGGTGGCGGCGCTGGCGGTGCTGGCGGGCCTGGTCTGGCTCATCCTGCTGCTGGCCCGGGGCGCCGTGGGCGGCCCGGACATGCGCGGGCTGGAAAACGTCCGGGCGGTGGTGCTGGGGGCGGACTGGAGCGGCTACTTCGCCGAGGCCCACACCACCGAGGAACAGAAAGCCTTTTTGGAGAGCACCCTGGACGAGGCGGCGGCGCTGGGCGCCAACACGGTGCTGCTTACCGGCCGGGTGGACGAGGACCCGGCCCAGGTGCTCTTCCGGGTAAAGGGCAAGGACCTGCCGGTGGCCACCGCCGAAGCGGTGAGCGACAACGACCGGCTGTTTTCCAAATTCGACCCGCTGACCTACCTGACGAAACAGGCCAGGGAGCGGGATATGCAGGCGGCGCTGCTGGCCACCGATGAGGGCGGCCAGCCGGTGGCGGCGGGCGGCGCGCTGCCCGCCTGGCTGGAGGAGGCCGCCGGAGATTACAAGCTGGTGCTCTACGGCCTGGACGAGGTCAGCGCCGCCGCCCTGGACGAGGCCCGGGCCCAGGCGGAGACCCTTGCCGCCGAGACCGGCGAGACGGCGGCGGTGAAACAGCCGCTGCTGTGCTATGTGGGCCTGGGAGCGGAGGAAGACGCCCCCGCCCTGCTTCGCAAGGACGCCGACCCCGCCCTGCTGGCGGCCGCCTGCCAGCTGGAGCAGGACAAGGGCCTTGTGCTGGGCGAGCTGGGCAGCTTGCTGGCGGACGGCGACGCCGCCACGGTGACCCTGCGCTTTCTGGCAGGGGAGGCCCTGCCCGACCTGCTGGCCAAGGAGGTGCCCCGGACCTTGGCCTTTGTGAGCCCGGAGGCGGGCGCCACCGTCTACACCGAGCAGGTCTACCTGATCGGCACCTCCGACCCGGATACGCCCCTCACCGTCAACGGCCAGCCGGTGGAGCGGGCCGGGGAGATGGGTGTGTGGGGGCTGGCGGTGGACCTGCAGATGGGCGGCAATGACATCACCGCCGTGCAGGGCGACGCCACCGCCACCATCACCGTGACCCGGGCCAGCTATTCCGGCGGCTCCTCCGGCGCGGCCCGGCCGGACGGCAGCGTGGCCGCCGCCACCGGCCAGAAGCTGCGGATCACCCAGCCTCTGGCCAGCCTGCTGGGCGACTACACCAACGACGACGACATCCGGATGACCGCCTACGAGGGGGCGGTGGCCACCGTAAAGGGCAGCGTCTCCTTTGTGCGCAGCGGCCGGCGCACCCACGCCTACAAGCTGGAAAACGGCGGCTACATCCTGGCCAAGGACTGCGAGCTGCTGGACGCCTCCACCCCCGACGCCGCGTTCACCGGCGCCGAGCGCACCACCGAGGGCAATATGGAGGTGTTCACCTTTGCCGGTTCGGGCACCCCCCTGTACACCCACACCTGGGAGGGCAACGAGCTCACCCTGACGTTCCTGTCCGCCTCGTTCACCGGCGAGATGCCGGCGGACCTGGGCTTCGGCGGGGCCACCGTCACCGCCGAGGCCACCGGCGAGGGGGGCTTTGCCCTGCACTTTGTGTTCAGCGACGCCGACCCCCTGTGGGGCTACCACGTGCGCTACACCGCCGACGGCACCTCGCAAATTCTTCTGAAGCACCAGCCCAAACGCTCGGACGCCGACACCGGCCCCCTCACCGGGGTCACGGTGATGCTGGACCCGGGCCACGGCGGCACCGACATGGGGGCGGTGGGCTCCTCCAGCGAGGCCTTTCCACAGGAAAAGGACCTGAACCTGGCGGAGGCGCTGGCGGCGAAATACCGGCTGGAGCAGCTGGGGGCCACCGTGCTGATGACCCGCGCCGATGACACGTTCCCCAGCCTGGGCGACCGGGTGAAGATGCTCAACGACGCCGCGCCGGACTTTTTCATCTCGGTACACCACAACAGCACCAACCTGGACAAGGACGTGAGCGGCCTCACCGGTACCGAGTGCTACTGGTTCTACACCGAGGGCAAGCCCCTGGCCGAGGCCCTGGTGAGCCGGGTCACCGACGCCACCGGCCGCACCGCCCGGGGGGTGTTCTACAACTATTTCTATGTGACCCGCTCCAACCTGTGCCCGGCGGTGCTGCTGGAAACGGGCTTTGTGAGCAGCCCCGTCGAGTACCAGAGCTGCGCCGGCGACCTGGGACTGTGGGCCGAGGGCGGCGCCATCGCCCAGGCGGTGCTGGACTGCGTGCCGGGCTGAAAAAGCCGTCCCACAGCCAATGTGCAATCGAGCCGCTAAAAATCCCGTCTGGATCCACGGGCATGTACCGGGGATCCAGACACCTTGACAGAAAAAACACCCGATTTTGTGTACACAGTGCGCACAATCGGGTGTTTTTTCGCCGGAAAAGGGTACCGGGGGAAACCAAAAAGCAGCCCCCGCGCCGAAGCGCGGGGGTGCGTTTGGTGTCCCTCGGAATATTCTTATTCTACCGGCACGACCCAGCCCTTTTCGTCGGGCAGGCGGCCCCACTGGATGCCGGTGAGGGTGTCGTAGAGCTTCTGGGTGAGCGGGCCGATCTTGCCGTCGCCGATCAGGGCGGCCTTGCCCTCCCAGTCCAGCTCTTTCACCGGGCTGATCACCGCGGCGGTGCCGGTGCCGAAGACCTCCTCCAGCTTGCCCTCGTCGGCGGCTTTCATCACGTCGGCCACGGCCAGGGGGCCCTCGATCACCTCATAGCCCCAGTCTTTCAGCAGCTCGATGATGCTCCGGCGGGTGACGCCCGGCAGCACGGTGCCGGTGCAGGCGGCGGTGTAGATCTTGCCGTCGATCTTGAACATGATGTTCATGGAGCCGACTTCTTCCACATATTTCTTCTCCACGCCGTCCAGCCAGAGCACCTGGCTGAAGCCCAGCTCCTCCGCCTTTTCCCCGGCCTTGATGGAGGCGGCGTAGTTGCCGCCGCACTTGCAGAAGCCGGTGAGGCCCGGCGCCGCGCGGATGTACTCGTCCTCCACGTAGATGCGCACCGGGTCCAGCCCCTCGGCGTAGTAGGCGCCGGAGGGCGAGCAGATCACGGCGAACAGGTAGCTCTTGGCCGCGTGTACCCCGAGGCTGATGTCGGTGGCGATGCAGAAAGGCCGGATGTACAGCGACGCGCCGTCGGAGTGGGGCACCCAGTCCCGCTCCAGGTCCACCAGGGCCTTTACCGCCTGGATGAAGTCCTCCACCGGGATGGGCGGCATACCCATGCGGTCGGCGGAGTCATTGAAGCGCTGGGCGTTGCAGTCCGGCCGGAACAGCTGCACCCTGCCCTCGGCGGTGCGGTAGGCTTTCATGCCCTCGAAGATCTCCTGGGCATAGTGGAACACGCTGGTGGCCGGGTCCATGGCCAAGGGGCCGTAGGGCACGATGCGCGCGTCATGCCAGCCCTGGCCGGCGGTGTAGTCCATCAGGAACATATGGTCGGTAAACAGCTTGCCAAAGCCCAGCGCCTTTTCGTCGGCGGGCTTTTGCTTGGGAGCAGCGGTTTTTTGTACGGTGATGTTCAGCATGGGACGTGCCTTCTTTCCGGGATTTTTCCTTTATTATAGTAACATGATGAACAATAAACAAGCCCTTTTTGAAAAAACCGGCGGCAAGTCCGCCCCGGGCGGACAAAAAGGCAGGAAAATCCCGCCTGCACACTGAAAAATCTTTGGTTTGACTTGACGGGGGCCCGGCTATTTATTATAATAAGTACTCGGCTCGGTTTGTTGTGCCACCATGCTAAAGGGATGAAAAGTTCCCGGGGGCAAGATTGACAAATCCTGTGAAACACTGTAAAATAAAAAAATAATTTGTTGGCTGTTGCAGTGTGTCCGGGCTTTTTGCGTCAGGCGCAGGCGCTGGCTGCCCCTGGCGGGCAGAGGTCTCGCCGATCAGCCCCGCAAAGAGCGGCACTTTTTTTGTTGCTTCATTTGTTCGCGCTGTGCGGACAATGGTGCTCGCAAAACGGACGTTCCGTCCGGGTGTACGGGCAGCCGGATGCCGCGGAGGCCATAAGCGGCAGACGGCTTTTAAAAAATAAGGAGTGATCTTATGGCAAAATACGTGGTGAAGCGTGTGCTTCTGGCGATCCTTACCATCTTCATCGTCAGCGCCATCACCTTCTTCTCGATGTACGCCATCCCCGGCGGCCCGTTCAGCTCGGAAAAGGCGCTGAGCCCCGCTGTCATGGCGGCGCTGGAGGCCCGCTACGGCCTGGACCAGCCCGTGCCGGTGCAGTATGTGAACTACATGAGCCGGCTGCTCTTCCACGCGGACTTCGGCGTGAGCCTGAAGACCGGCCGGGACGTGTTTGAGACCATCACCACCGGCATGCAGGTCAGCGCCAAGCTGGGCCTGTCGGCGGCGGCGGTGGCCATCGCTTTCGGCCTGGTGCTGGGCTCGGTGGCGGCGCTGAACCGGGGCAAAGTGATCGACCGGGTCGTGGTCTTCTTCACCACCCTGGCCACGTCGGCCCCCAGCTTCGTGCTGGCCACCCTGCTGCTTCTGATCTTCTCCATCAAGCTGGGCCTGGTGCCCGTCTGGAGCGCCACCGAACAGAATTATGTGCTGCCGGTGATCAGCCTGTGCATGTACCCCATGGCCTACATCACCCGCCTCACCAAGACCAGTATGCTGGACGCTTTGAACCAGGACTACATCCGCACCGCCCGGGCCAAGGGCGTGGCCAGCTACAAGGTGATCTTCAAACACGCGCTGCGCAACGCGCTGATCCCGGTGGTCACCTACGTGGGCCCCATGATCGCCTTCATCATCACCGGCTCCATGGTGGTGGAGTCCATCTTCTCCACCGGCGGCCTGGGCTCCTACTTTGTGAGCTCCATCACCAACCGTGACTACACCCTCATCATGGGCGTGACCATCTTCCTGGCCATCCTGATGGTCACCGCGAACCTGATCACCGACATCGTGTACAAGCTCATCGACCCGCGCATCACTTTCGACTAAGGAGACGGAACACACATGAATACACCGCTTAAAAAGCATCTGTTCAGCAGCCAGATCGACCTGGCGAAGTTCAGCCCCGCCTCCGAGGACGAAAAGAGCCAGCAGGAGGTCATGAGCGAATCCACCACCTTCTTCAAGGACGGCATGAAAAAGCTCCTGCGCAACCCCCTGGCGGTGGGCGCCATCATCGTGCTGGTGGTGCTGATCCTCACCATCATCATCGCCCCCATGATCATCCCCTACGGCTACGACGAGATCCTGAAGGTGGGCGGCAAGCGGGACAAGACCGCCGCCAACCTCGCCCCCTTCACCTGGTCGGAGAACGAGCTGGCCTATATGGAGGAGACCGGCGAGCAGCTGTTCCCCCACATCTTCGGCACCGATAAGCTCTGCCGCGACTACTTCGCCCGCGTGATCTACGGCACCCGGGTGAGCCTCTCCGTGGGCCTGTTCGCCAGCATCCTTGTTATGATCATCGGCGTCTTGTACGGCGCGGTGGCCGGCTACGCCGGCGGCAAGGTGGACCTGGTGATGATGCGCATCTGTGACATCATCTACTCCCTGCCGGACCTGCTGATGGTGATCCTGCTCTCGGTGGTGCTGCGGGAAACGCTGGGCAACGCCATATCCGGCACCATATTCGCCAAGCTGGGCACCAACATGCTCTCGCTGTTCATCGTGTTCGGCCTGCTGTACTGGGTGGGCATGGCCCGCCTGGTGCGCGGCCAGATCCTCACCATCAAGGAGAACGAGTACGTGCTGGCGGCCCGCACCATCGGCACCAAGCCCAGCCGCATTTTGAAAAAGCACATCCTGCCCAACTGCCTGTCGGTCATCATCATCTCGGTGGCCCTGCAGGTGCCCTCCGCCATCTTCACCGAGAGCTATCTGAGCTTTTTGGGCCTGGGCGTTTCCCAGCCCATGCCCTCGCTGGGCAGCCTGGCCAACGAGGCCCGCGGCGCTCTTCAGACGTACCCCTTCCAGCTGGTGTTCCCCGCGCTGATGATCTGCCTGATCGTGTTGTCGCTGAACCTTTTGGGCGACGGATTGCGGGACGCTTTTGATCCCAAGCTGAGGAGGTAACGGCAATGAGCGAACATCTTTTATCGGTAAAAGACCTGCACACCTCCTTTACCACCGACAACGGCGAGGTGCACGCGGTCAACGGCGTATCCTTTAACCTGGACGCCGGCAAGGTGCTGGGCATCGTGGGCGAAAGCGGCTCGGGCAAGTCGGTGACCGCCTATTCCATCATGCAGATCCTGGCGGACAACGGCCGCATCACCGGCGGCAGCGTGGAGTACAAGGGCCAGGACATCACCAAATGGAACCGCCACCAGATGGCGGGCTTCCGGGGCAAGTGCTGCTCCATCATCTTCCAGGACCCCATGACCAGCCTGAACCCGGTGTTCACCATCGGCAACCAGCTGGAGGAGGCCATCCGGCTGCACACCAACAAGAACCGCGCCGAGGCCAAGGCCCGGGCCATCGAGATGCTCACCCTGGTGGGCGTGAACGAGCCGGCCAAGCGGGTGAAGCAGTATCCCTATGAGCTTTCCGGCGGTATGCGCCAGCGTGTGATGATCGCCATGGCCCTGGCCTGCGAGCCGGACATCCTCATCGCCGACGAGCCTACCACCGCCCTGGACGTGACCATCCAGGCCCAGATCCTGGAACTGATGCAGGACCTGCAGAAGAAGCTGGGCATGGCCATCATCATGGTCACCCACGACCTGGGCGTCATCGCCACCATGTGCGACGAGATCATCGTGATGTACGGCGGCCGCGTCTGCGAGCGGGGCACCGCCGACGAGATCTTCTACAACCCCAGCCACGAGTACACCAAGGGCCTGCTCCGGTCCATCCCCAGCACCGAGCGGATGAAAGAGCGGCTGGTGCCCATCGCCGGCAACCCCATCAACCTGTTGAACATGCCCGCCGGCTGTGCTTTCTGCACCCGGTGCGACAAGGCCATGAAAGTGTGCCTGGACTATGTGCCGGCCGAGCGCCGGGTGGCGCAGGATCACCTGGCCGCCTGCTGGCTGAACGACCTGGCCCTGAAAGACGAGGCCGAAAAGCGGGTGGCCGCGGGCGAGAGCGCCGAGGCGGTGCAGGCCGACACCGGCTGGGTGAAGAACGAGGGCGGCGAGTGGATCTTCGATCCCATCACCGCCGAGGAAGGAGGCGCCGACAATGAGCAGTGAGTACCTGGTCGAGGTCGAGCACCTGAAACAGTATTTCCCCATCCGCACCGGCTTTGCCTCCACCACCCCGCTGAAGGCGGTGGACGATGTGTCCTTTGCCATCAAGCCCGGCGAGACCCTGGGCCTGGTGGGCGAAAGCGGCTGCGGCAAGACCACCGTGGGCCGCAGCCTGCTGCAGCTGTACCAGCCCACCGGCGGGCGCATCAAGTACAACGGCGACGTGATCTTCGACGCCGGCGACCTGGACGAAAACGGCGAGCCCAAGGTGGACGAAAAGGGCAACCCGGTAAAGGGCAAGGTCACCACCGTGAACATGCTGCCCTACCGCAAGCAGATGCAGATGGTGTTCCAGGACCCCTATTCCTCCCTGAACCCCCGCATGACGGTGGAGGACATCATCGGCGAGCCTTTGGATGTACACAAGCTCTACTCCACCAAGGCCGAGCGCCGGGAAAAGGTGCTGCACCTGATGGAGCTGGTGGGTCTGAACGCCGAGCACGCCACCCGCTACGCCCACGAGTTCTCCGGCGGCCAGCGCCAGCGCATCGGCATCGCCCGGGCCCTGGCGGTGGACCCCCGGTTCATCGTCTGTGACGAGCCGGTGTCCGCGCTGGACGTGTCCATTCAGGCCCAGGTGGTGAACATGTTCGAGGACCTGCAGCACAAGCTGGGGGTGGCCTACCTGTTCATCGCCCACGACCTGCTGGTGGTGAACCACATCTCCGACCGCATCGCCGTGATGTACCTGGGCAAGATGATGGAGATGGCGGACGCGGACGAGCTGATGAACGACCCCATCCACCCCTACACCCAGTCGCTGCTGTCGGCGGTGCCCATGCCGGACCCCAAGACCGCCCGCGCCCGCAAGCGCATCGTGCTGGAGGGCGACGTGCCCAGCCCGCTGAAAGCCCCCTCCGGCTGCCCGTTCCGCACCCGGTGCCGCTATGCCACCGAGCAGTGCGCGGCCCAGCGCCCGCCGCTGACCGACCGGGGCAATGGCCACATGGTGGCCTGCTGGAACAAGTAAGTTCCGGCCTGTTCCTTTGGCGGACCCCGCCCTGTTTTTCTTGCCGGGGCGCGGTTTGAAATGGGCGAAAGCCCAAAAAATAAATGGAGGTATACCCATGAAAAAGCTGACCGCACTTGTTCTGGCGCTGGTCATGTGCTTCGGTCTGGTCGCCTGCGGCTCGACCCCTGCTCCGTCCAGCACCCCCGCTTCCGAGCCTGCTTCTCAGGCCGAGGCGGAAGACGTCATCGATCCCGTCAACGGCTGGGGTGTCTACGACGACCTGATCGATCAGATCCGTACCGAGACCGATCTGGCCAAGCGTGCTGAGCTGATGCATCAGGCTGAGGACATCCTGATGGAGACCGGCGCCATTCTGCCCCTGTACTTCTACACCGATATCTACCTGCAGCAGGACTACCTGACCAACGTCTACTGGACTCCCTTCGGCTACAAGTACTTCATGTTCGCCGAGCTGGGCAACGGCGCTGACACCCTGCATGCCTACCTGGCTTCCGAGCCCGACAAGCTGGATCCCGCTCTGAACAGCACCGTTGACGGCGCCATTCTGGCCATCAACAGCTTCGCCGGCTTGTTCACCTACAACGCCGACCACGAGCAGGTGCCCGATCTGGCTGAGAGCTACACCAAGAGCGACGACGGCCTGACCTACACCTTCACCCTGAAGGACGGTCTGAAGTGGTCCAACGGCGACACTCTGGACGCCACCGACTTCGTTTACAGCTGGAACCGTGCCGCCGATCCCCTGACCGCCTCCGACTACGGCTACATGTTCGCTCCCATCAAGGGCTACGCCGAGATGACCGAGATGGACGCCGACGGCAACCTGGTCAACCCCGACGCGCAGCTGGCTGTCACCGCTTCCGAGGACGGCAAGACCCTGACCGTTGAGCTGGAGTACCCCACCGCGTACTTCCTCGACCTGTGCGCCTTCCCCACCTACTTCCCCGTGTACCAGGAGGCCGTTGAGGCCGCCGATCCCGAGGGCAACAACCCCGGCGCCTGGGCTCTGGAAGGCACCAACAAGAACGAGAACTTCGTTTGCAGCGGCGCTTACGTTCTGACCGAGTGGAACCACAACAGTTCCATGATCTACGAAAAGAACCCCAACTACCACCGCGCCGACGAGGTGAAGATCGAGAAGCAGGAGTTCATGCTCTCCAATGACGAGGTCCAGCCCTTCAACGCTTACAACGCGGGCAACCTGGACTTCTGCGATGGCGTGCCCACCGCTGAGATCGCCAACATGGAAGGCAATCCCGAGTACTACGTCATCGGCACTCTGGGCACCTACTACGTGTCCTTCAACGTGAACAGCCCCATGTTCGACGGCATGAGCGCCGCTGACGCCGCCACCCTGCGCAAGGCTCTGGCCCTGTTCATCGACCGCGACTACATCGTCACCAACGTGGGCCAGGCCGATCAGGTCCCCGCCGGTTCCTTCATCCCCGCCGGCTGCGCCGACGGCAACGGCGGCGAGTTCAAGAACAAGGATTACTTCGATCCCTCCGCCGAGGCCTTCGAGGACAACGTGGCCGAGGGCATCGCGATGATGGAGTCCATCGGCTACAAGTTCAATGAGAACGGTATGCTGAGCGAGGAGACCCCGCTGAGCTTCACCTACCTGGTGAACACCCCGGGCTCCAACGTGGACGTGGCCGTGGCCATCCAGCAGGATATGGAGGCTGTGGGCATCGACATGCAGATCTCCGAGATGGAGTGGAACGTGTTCCTGAACGACCGCAAGGCCGGCAACTTCGACGTTGCCCGCAACGGCTGGCTGATGGACTTCAACGATCCTCTGAACATGCTGGAGATGTGGACCTCCGACTCCGGCAACAACGACTGCCAGTTCGGCCGTCCCCAGGCCTGATGCTCCTTTGAGCAGCTTCGCCTGACACAAGGCATATCGTCCGGCCGCACCCGTTCCGGGTGCGGCCGGACTTTTTTGCGCCCGCGCCGGCGCCGACAGGCTTCGGAGCCCCGCCCGGAGAGGGGGAGAGCGGGATGCAAAAAAAAACAGCTTTTTTGCGAAAAAACCGTTGACAAACGCCGATGCCAATGGTAATATATATCTTGCACCTGCGCTGGTAGCTCAGTTGGATAGAGTGTCTGACTACGAATCAGAAGGTCGGGAGTTCGAATCTCTTCCAGCGCACCAGGGCGCCCCGAGCGGCGATTGCCGCCCGGGACGCCTTTTTTTTGTCCCGTCGGCGGTCTTTGGGCCTCCGGCGGGCTTTTTTATTGCCGTGAGCGGCCACTGCGCCGCCCGCGGCCCTTTTTTGTCCGCCGCCGCCCCCCGCCCCCGGTGCCGCCGCGGGCGGGCAGGGATGGGCTGCATAAATATACGCATTCTATTCATTTTTTGGCCGGCAAAGTCTTTGCGGGGCCTTAATAAATCTTAAGGCGGAACAAAGGCAGAAACAAGGATGGGGCGCTATACTCGTGGCAGAAAGGAGGCGTGGCCCATGGCAGAGAAAACGCCCCGCGCCCGGCCCGTCATCCAGGTCCGGGGGCTGTGCAAGGAGTATCCCCTGGGGGAAGAGACGGTGGTGGCGCTGCGGGACATCGACCTGACCATCCGCCGGGGGGAGATATTGTGCATCTTCGGCACCTCCGGCTCCGGCAAGAGCACCCTGCTGAACCAGCTGGCGGGCATGGAAAAGCCCACCCGGGGCGAGGTGCGGATCGGCGGGGCCCAGATCTCCCGGATGAGCGAGGAGCAGCTGGCGGCCTTTCGCCAGCGGCATCTGGGCTTTGTGTTTCAGGCCTACAACCTGCTGCCCAGCCTTACCGCCACCGAAAACGTGGCCCTGCCCCTGTTGTTCCGGGGGGTGCCCGGCCCCCAGCGGGAGGCGGCCGCCCGGGCTATGCTGAAGCGGGTGGGCCTGGGCCACCGGCTGGACCACTATCCGGGCCAGATGTCCGGCGGCCAGCAGCAGCGGGCGGGCATCGCCCGGGCCTTTCTGGCCCGACCGGACGTGGTGTTCGCCGACGAGCCCACCGGCAACCTGGATTCCAGGACCACCGTGGAGGTGATGGAGATGATCTGCGGCTTCGCCCGGGATTTGCACCAGACCATCGTGCTGGTGACCCACGACCCGGAGATGGCCCGTTACGCCGACCGGATCGTCACCCTGATCGACGGCCGGATCGTCCGGGATGAAATGACAAGGAGCGTGAGCTGAATGAAAGAGTTTTTTGTGCGCCGGGCCGCGGCCTCGCTGGCCGCCCTGCTGGCGCTTTGCCTGTTCCTGGCGCCGACGCTGACCCTGTCCGCGCGGGCGGAGGAGAGCCTTGCCACCCCGCCCGCCGCGGCGGGCGACAGGGCGGACGCCGGGGCGGATGCCGGGGCCTCCGTCGTCCCGGAGCCTGCCAGCCAGCCGGAAGAGACCCCCGTTCCCCCGCCCGTGGTGCTCATCACCCGGGACGAGATGGCGGACCTGGCCGCCGGCGGCGAGCGGGAGATCGTGCTTCGTTTTCAGAACCTGGGTCAGACGACCCTGAAGACCCCCATCGCCTCCCTGACCCCCTCCGAGGGGCTGCGGCTGGCAGGCGGAGCCTCCAGCTTTGTGGTGGAGGAGATCCCCGCCGGCGAGATGCGGGCCATCCGGGTGAAATTGCAGGCGGCGGCCTCGGCCACCGCGGCCCAGAGCCTTTCGGTGGAGTTGCGCTTCAACTACCAAAGCGCCGGGGCCCTCACGGCGGGCACCGCCTCCGACCGGCTGAACATCCCGGTGCGGGAAAAGGCGGCGGGCCAGCCGCTGGTGTACATCAGCCGGTCGGACGTCACCAGCCCCATCGTGCCGGGGGAGACGTTCTCTCTGGCAGTGACCTTTCGCAACGACGGCACCGCGGCGGTGAAAGGGGCGGCGGCCACCGTGACCCCCTCCGAGGGGCTGGTGCTGCTGGACAAGGCCTCCACCTTTCCGGTGGGGGACATCGGCCCCGGCAAGACCGGCTCCATCACCGTGCAGCTGCAGGGCGCCCGGGAGATCACCAGCGCCGCCCAGAGCCTCTCGGTGGAGCTGCGTTACAGCTACGACGGCGCCAGTGCCGCCGCCTCGGCCAGCGAGCGGCTGAACATCCCGGCCAAGGCCGCCGCGGCGGCGTCCACCGACGTGTCGGTGCCCAACATCGTGGTGCAGAAGTTTGACTACGGCGGAAAACCGGTGGCCGCCGGCGGG
Source organism: Candidatus Allofournierella merdigallinarum (assembly GCA_019117205.1). GTDB lineage: Bacteria > Bacillota > Clostridia > Oscillospirales > Ruminococcaceae > Allofournierella_A > Allofournierella_A merdigallinarum. Next base: position 28,474 of record DXAC01000081.1, read on the forward strand.
GATTTCCCCCTGTCCTTTACCTTTGAGAACACCGGCGCCGTGGGGGTGGAGAACATCGTGGCCACGGTGGACGGGGGCGAGTGCTTCACGGTGAGCGGCGGCACCAACACCGCCCACTACAAGGCGCTGGGCCCCGGCAAGACCCTGACCCAGGAGCTGCCCATGCAGGCGGTGGCAAACTGCAAAAGCGGCGCCCAGGGCATCACGGTGAGCTTCAAGTACGAGTATCTGGACGGCGCCAAGCGCGCCCCGGTGACGGCGGACGTGCGGCTGTCGGTTCCGGTGACCCAGCCGGACCGGTTCCAGGTGAACGCCCCCATCCAGCCGGCGGAGTGCCGGGCCGGCCAGGAGGCCGAGCTGACCCTTTCCTATGTGAACAAGGGCCGGGCGGACATCGGCAACCTGGAGGCCCGGCTGGTGGGCGAGGGCTTCGAGTCCCCCGCGCTGGCGCAGTACCTGGGCAACGTGGCGGCGGGGGCGTCCGGCACCGTGGGCTTTGCCCTGACACCCCAGGCGGCAGGGCCGCTGGCCCTCACCGTCCGCATCAGCTACGAGGACGCGGACCTGGTCACCCAGACAAAGGAGTTCCCGCTCACCCTGGAGGTGGGCGAGGAGGAGGAGCCGGTGGACTTCGGCGAGGAACTGCCGGAAAAAGCCCCCCTGCCAGGCTGGCTGCCCGCTGTTGGCGGGGCGCTGGCCCTGGCCGCGGCGGCGGTGGTGATCTGGCAGGTGTGGCGCCGGAAGCAGGCCGCCGCCCACAGCGCCCCCG
>DXAC01000082.1 GCA_019117205.1 Candidatus Allofournierella merdigallinarum
GTACTCCACCTTGCCGTCCACGGTGGGCACCACGATGGAGGCGCCCAGCACCGCCTGGCTGTAGGTGATGGGCACGGTGACCCACACGTCGTAGCCGTCCCGCTCGAACATGGGGTCCGGCCGCACGGTGATGATCACGATCACGTCGCCGGCGGGGCCGCCGTTGGCCCCGGCGTCCCCCTGGCCCCGCAGGGCGATGCTCTGGTCGTCGCCGATGCCGGCGGGGATCTTCACCTCCAGCGACTTCTTCACGGCCACCTTGCCGCTGCCGTGGCAGTGGGCGCAGGGGGTCTTGACGATCTTGCCCTTGCCGCCGCACCGGGAGCAGGGCTGGCGCTGCTGCATCACCATGCCGCCCATGCGGATGCTCCGGTTCACATAGCCCGCGCCGCCGCAGTCCGGGCAGGTCTCGGGGCTGGTGCCCTTGGCCGCGCCGGTGCCGCCGCAGTCCGGGCAGGCGTCCTGCTTGGAGATGGTGATGGTCTTGGTGCAGCCGTGGGCCGCCTCCATGAAGCCCAGCACCAGGCTGACCCGCACGTCCGCGCCCTTGCGGGGGGCGTTGGGATTGGCCCGCTGGCCGCCGAAGCCGCCAAAGCCGCCCATGCCGCCGAACAGGTCGCCGAAGATGTCGCCCAGGTCCACGCCGCCCATGCCGCCAAAGCCGCCGAAGCCCCCCGCGCCGGGGCCGCCGGCCCCCGCGCCGTAGCTGGGGTCCACGCCGGCAAAGCCGAACTGGTCGTAGCGGGCGCGCTTTTCCTTGTCGCTGAGCACCTCGTAGGCCTCGTTCACCTCTTTGAACTTGGCCTCGGCCTCCTTGTCGCCGGGGTTCAGGTCCGGGTGGTACTTCTTCGCCTGCTTGCGATATGCTTTTTTCAGGTCCTCTTCGCTGGCGTTTTTCGCAACGCCCAGGACCTCGTAGTAATCGCGCTTTTCTGCCATACCTCGTTCACCTGTATCCGCCCGCCGCGCGGGCGCACTTTCTGAAAATTAGGGCTTTAAATGTAGGGGCCGCGCCGCCCGCCGAAAAAAGGCGGCCAGCCCAGAATGCCTCCCCCCGCGCGGGCGGGGGGAGGCCGATGGCTGGTTTATACTTCCTTGAAGTCGGCGTCCACCACGCCGTCGTCCGGCTTGCCGGCGCCGCCGGTGCTGCCGGTGCTGCCGGCGTCCGCGCCGGGGGCCGCGCCCGCGGCCTGGGCGTTCTTGTACAGCTCCTCGCTGATGGCGTAGAACGCTTTCTGGACCTCTTCCTGTTTGGCCTTGATGGCGTCCACGCTGGTGCCCTTGAGGGCCTCTTTCAGCTCGCCCAGCTTGGATTCCACCTCCGCTTTCTTGGCCGCGTCCACCTTGTCGCCCAGCTCGGACAGGGTCTTTTCGGTCTGGAAGATCATCTGGTCGGCGCCGTTGCGCACGTCCACTTCCTCCCGGCGCTTCTTGTCCTCGGCGGCGAACTGCTCGGCCTCGCGCACGGATTTCTCGATGTCCTCCTTGCTCATGTTGGTGGAGGCGGTGATGGTGATGCTCTGCTCCTTGCCGCTGCCCAGGTCCTTGGCGCTCACATGCACGATGCCGTTGGCGTCGATGTCAAAGGTGACCTCGATCTGGGGCACGCCGCGGGGGGCGGCGGGGATGCCGTCCAGCTTGAACATGCCCAGGCTCTTGTTGTCCCGGGCGAACTCACGCTCGCCCTGGAGCACGTTGACCTCCACGCTGGGCTGGTTGTCGGCGGCGGTGGAGAAGATCTGGCTCTTCTTGGTGGGGATGGTGGTGTTGCGCTCGATGATGCGGGTGCACACGCCGCCCAGGGTCTCGATGCCCAGGCTCAGGGGGGTGACGTCCAGCAGCAGGATGCCGCCCACCTCCTTGTTCAGCACGCCGCCCTGGATGGCCGCGCCGATGGAGACGCACTCGTCCGGGTTGATGCCCTTGAAGGGCTCGGTGCCCATCTCTTTCTTCACGGCCTCCTGCACGGCGGGGATCCGGGTGGAGCCGCCCACCAGCAGCACCTTGCCCAGGTCGGAGGGCTTCAGGCCCGCGTCGGCCAGCGCCTTGCGGACAGGGCCCATGGTGCGCTCCACCAGGTCGGCGGTGAGGGCGTCGAACTGGGCGCGGGTCAGGGTGGTGTCCAGGTGCTTGGGGCCGGTGGCGTCGGCGGTGATGAAAGGCAGGTTGATGGCGGTGCTGGTGACGCCGGACAGCTCGATCTTGGCTTTCTCGGCGGCCTCTTTCAGCCGCTGGGCGGCCATCTTGTCCTGGCGCAGGTCGATGCCGTTCTCTTTCTGGAACGTGTCGGCCAGCCAGTCGATGATGCGCTGGTCGAAGTCGTCGCCGCCCAGATGGGTGTCGCCGTTGGTGGCCAGCACCTCGGTGACGCCGTCGCCCATCTCGATGATGGACACGTCAAAGGTGCCGCCGCCCAGATCGTAGACCATGATCTTCTGATCGTTGTCCTTGTCCGCGCCGTAGGCCAGGGCCGCGGCGGTGGGCTCGTTGATGATGCGGCGC
>DXAC01000083.1 GCA_019117205.1 Candidatus Allofournierella merdigallinarum
GCAGGCGGTGGAGTTCGCGGTGGCGGCTTCCGCTTTGAAGCACTCCATCGAGGGCGACTACAACTTCGCCACCATCGCCGAGGTGGAGAAGCTGGCCGGCGGCGACGGCTCCGGCCGGGTGCAGCGGTAAGCGGCGCACATCCATAACAAAACGGCGGCAGGCCCTCTCCCAAAGGAGAGGGCCTGCCGCCGTTTTTCTGCCCTGCCGCGGGGGCGGTCAGCCGCCCCGCGCCCGGCTGTAAAGAAAACGGGCGGACCAGCACAGCAGCACCGCCAGCGCTGCCAGCCGCGCAAAGTCGAACAGGAAATAGAGAAGCTGCGCCGCCCCCCAGGGGCGGATAAGCGAGAAGAGGGCGAAAAAGAGAAGCTCGCCCCCTGCGCCCGCCAGCAAAAAGCCCAGCCAGCCGGCGGCCAGGGCGACAGGGAAACGCCGGCCCGCGGCAAGCGGCAGGCGGAAAAACCGCAGCACGGTGGCCGCCAAAAGGGCCAGGATCGCCGCCAGTTCTCCCCAGGCGACGACCATGCGAACGTTGGTCCAGCCCAGTTCCGGCAGCCGCGCCAGCGACAGCAGCTTCCAGGAGATGCCGGTGGCCAACCGCAGAAAGAGCGCCGCGCAGAAGTACAGCGCCCAGGCGCACCACAGCCCGGCGTTTTTGCGGCAGAAAGCGCAGATGGCCGCGCACAGCCAGAAAGGAACGGCAAGGATCACCCCCGCCGCACTGCCCTCCAACAGCAGCAGAAGCAAAAACACCAGCAGACCGGACAAAAACAGCACCAGCGCTGCGATCTTCTGCCCGTGGCTCACGTCGTTTTTTCGCGCCGGCGCGGGCGCGGCAGAGACAGGGGCGGGCATGGGAGCAGGGGCGGGCGCGGCGGCCTCCCCGGCGTCCGGCGCGCCCCGCACCAGCGCGTCCAGCGTCACGGCGAACACCTCGCTCAGCTTCACCAGCTTGTCCAGGTCCGGCACCGAGGCGTCGGTCTCCCACTTGGACACCGACTGGCGGGACACCTCCAGCGCGGCGGCCAGCTCCTCCTGGGACCAGCCCCGCCGCGCGCGCAGGCGGGCAATGTTCTCTCCAAGGGTCATAGGGCTTTCCTCCCGTTTCGCTTGATGGAAAAAGTATAGCGTCCGGGCGGGGGAAAGTCCACCAAGCCGCCTTGGAAGTTCCGCAACCGGCGGTTGCGCCGGCGGGAAGCAGAAAAATGCGCCGACCCGGAAAGGGCCGGCGCGAAGCGCTTTGTCAGTTGCTGCCGGAGGAGGGGAAGAACGGCCGCAGCACGGCGGCCACGTCGCTGAGAGGCATGGTCTGCAGATAGATGCGGCCGGGGCCGGTGACCACCGTGTTGAACATCCCCTCGCCGCCCAGGAACATATTCTTCATCCCGGGCACCGTGACGATGTCCATGGAGCAGGTGGCGTCCATAGCCGCCAGATAGCCGGTGTCCACCACCAGCGACTGGCCGGCGGCCAGCTCGTACTCCACGATGCTGCCGTCGAATTCCGCAAAGACGATGCCCTGGCCGGAGAGCCGCTGCATGATGAAGCCCTCACCGCCGAACAAGCCCGCCCCCAGCTTGCGCTGGAAGAACACCGACAGCTCCACCCCGGCCTCGCTGGCCAGGAAACCGCTCTTCTGCACCACCAGCTCGCGGCCGGGGCCGATCTCGAAAGCCCGGATGGCCCCCGGGAAGCTGGAGGCAAAGGCGATCATCCCCGGGCCGCCCTGGGCGGTGTACCGGTTCTGGAACAGGGCCTCCCCCGCCAGCAGCCGGCCAAAGGCCTTGCCCAGGCCGCCGCCCGAGGTGGTCTCCATCTTCATGTTGGGGGTCATCCAGCTCATGCTGCCCCGCTCGGTGATCATCGTCTCCCCGGCGGCCAGCTGGCAGATCACCACCGGCAGCGGGGTCCCGTGAATGGTATATTGCATTTTATGCCTCCTTTGTCCGTTTTCTGGTTTGCTGCGCGCCGCGGCGCGCTTATGCCGTTTTATCGGTGCTGCGGCCCGCCGCCCGGGCACAGACGGAGATAAAGTCCCCCATCAGCAGCAGATAGGTGAGCAGGAACACCGCCACCGCCGCCGCCAGCGCCGGCGTACGCAGACGCTTGGGCAGGCAGATGCCGGCGGCCATCCCCGCCGCGCCCAGGCAGCTTTTCAGCAGTGCCAGGTCCCGCCAGTCCGCCTGGCGGAGATACTCGTTGGCGCACCAGAACGGTGTCTTCATCTCCAAACCTCCTTTGCGGATACACCTGTACTGTGGTATAGTTTTATCATACGACATTTTGCGCCCGCGCGCAAGCGGGCACGGAGCAAACGGAGGGGGGAGAGCGGGGATGGAACGGCCAAAAGGCCCCAGCGCCTTTGCGCTGCATCTGTTTGCCATGGCCTGTATGCTGGCCGACCACACGGCGCTGGTCTTCGCGCCGGCGTCGGCGGCGCTGCTCTGCGTCGGGCGGCTGGCCTTTCCCATCTTCGCCTTTTTCGTTGCCGAGGGCTCTGCCCGCACCCGCAGCCGCGGGAACTACGCCCTGCGCCTGGGGGCGGCGGCGCTGGCCGCCGAGGTGCCGTTCGACCTGATGGTGTACGGCCGCCCCTTTGCGCCCGGGGGGCAGAACGTGCTTTTTACCTTTCTGCTGGCCCTGGCGGCGCTGGAGATCTGGCAGCGCGTCCCCGCCGGCGTCTCCGGCCGGCTGGCGGGCCTGTGCGCCACCGGGGCGGCGGCGCTGGCCGCCGGGCTGCTTCGCACCGACTACGGCGCGGTGGGGGTGCTCACCGTGGCGACGTTCGCCCTGTTCCGGGGCGACTCAGCCCGCGCCCGCGGCGGCCAGGCCGTCTGTCTGCTGCTGCTCCACGGGCTGCTGGCTCCCTCGGCCACGCTGGCCCTGGAGCTGTGGTCCCTCTCGGCGTCGCTGCCCCTCCAAAGCCTGGCGCTGGCGGCGCTGCCGCTGCTCTGGGCCTACCGGGGCCGGCAGGGCCCCCACGGCCCGGCGGTGCGCCGGGCGTTTTACGCCTTTTATCCCCTGCATATGCTGGCGCTGTGGGCGGTAGGCCGTGTCTTGCAAGTTCATTAAAATTTAATAATTTGTTCATGAAAAATACATATAATCGTGAATACAAATGTTAAAATATTATCATTCTGTCGGGTGCGATCGCCGCCCGCGGAACAACGAAAACCGGACACGAAAACACCGGAAAATGGAGGAAACAGATGAAAAAACGGATCGCACTCACCCTCGCGGCCGCGCTGGCCATCACAGCGCTGACCGCCTGCAGTCCAGCGCAATCCCAAGCCCCCGCCACCCAGTACACCGGCACCGGCGACGGTTACGGCGGCCCCATCACCGCCACCGTCACGGTGGACGACGCCGGCAAGATCACCGCCCTGGAGATCGTGGGCGCGGATGAGACCGCCGGCATCGGCGACAAAGCCATCGAGACCATCACCGCCGCCATCCTGGAGGCGGGCACCGTGGAGGGCGTGGACGCCGTGGCAAACGCCACCTGGAGCAGCAAAGGCGCCCTTTACGCGGTGAACAACGCCCTGGACCCCGAAGCCTACCCCTACCCGGTGGTGGAGGAGGAGCAGGGTGCCGACAGTGTCAGCTCCGCCGAGGCCACCCTGGGCCTGGGTGTGGTGAGCACCGGCCGCCTTGGGCCCGGCTCCGACGACACCGGCACCCCGGTCTATTCCTTTAACCAGGTCTACGCCGCCGTGGTCTTCGACCAGGAGGGCAAGATCCTCTCCATGAAGCTGGATCAGCTGGAGGTGGCAACTCCCAACTACGACGGGGACGGTATGCCCCATTTCGCCGGCTTCCCCGGCCAGAGCTACAACTATGACGAGGACCACGACGCCGTTGTGGACGGCACCCTGGCCTACGACGACGAGGGCTACCTGGAGGCCGTTGCCGCCTGGCAGACCAAGCGGGAGCGGGGCGACGGCTACAAGATGGGCGTGGGCAGCTGGTCCGACCAGGCGGACGCCTTTGAGGCCCTGTTCGTGGGCATGACGGTGGACGAGGTGGACCAGTGGTTCGCCAAGTACTGCTCCGACGCCAACGGCCGGCCGCTGAAAGCCCCCACCGAGGACACCAAGGAGGAGGACAAGGCCAAGTACGAGGCCCTCACCGCCGACGAGCAGGCGATGCTGGCGGACGTC
>DXAC01000084.1 GCA_019117205.1 Candidatus Allofournierella merdigallinarum
TCGTCCACTGCCTGCTCACCGGCAACGTGGAAGAGGCGGACCGGGTGAACCGCCGCCATCTGGAGCTGGCACGGGACAAGATCAACGAGTACCTCATCAGCAAGCAGACCAACCAGCCTCTGGAATAAGGCGCGAACACATCAAATGCGCCCGGCGCGCTTCCCGAAAGGGAAGCGCGCCGGGCTTTTTTGCAAAGATGGCCGGCCCCCCGCCCCAGGGTTCCGTAAACCCTTGAGCGGGGGGCCGGCGCGCATTACACATTCCAGCAGATTTCATCTTTTGCGCATCTGCGATGCAAAAGATGCAGTTCAACTTCTCTTAGTGAATGAAGATGCTGGCAATGATCAGGATGATCGAGCCCACGATGGGCACCAGGATGGAGCCGATGCTCCAGGTCTTCAGGCTGGTCTTGATGTCCAGGCCGCTGAAGTTGGTGACCACATGGAAATAACTATCATTCAGGTAAGAGGGGCACATAGCGGTCATGCAGATGGCAAGGCCGGCGATGTAGGGGTTGACGCCCAGAGTGGCGACCATCGGGCCCACAATGGCGGAGCCGGTGATCATAGCGGTGGTGCCGCTGCCCTGGGGGAAGCGCATGATGGTGCCGATGAGCAGAGGCACAGCGATGCCGGGGATGCCGGTGGCAACCAGCCAGTCGGCGATGATGCCGGCAGCGCCGGAGGCGTTGACGACGGCGCCCAGCGCGCCGCCGGCGGCGGTGATGTACACGATGGGGCCGGCGTCCTTCAGGGCGTCGTTCATCATATCCACAACGGTCTTGTTATCCAGATCGCGGGCCAGCACGAAAGCGCCCAGGCACAGGGAGATGAACAGAGCGATGATGGGCTGGCCAAAGAAGGTCAGGATATCGCCGGGAAGGGTGCCCACCAGAGAGGTCTGGCTGACGACGGTGTTCATAAGGATCAGCAGGACGGGCAGCAGCAGCATGGTGAAGCTGATGCCGGCGCCGGGCAGCTTTTCGGTGCTCAGCAGCTCTTCAAAATCGGAGTTTTCCAGCTCCTTGCCGGCCTTGGTCTTGGCCTCGATGCGGTCCAGGACCGCCAGCTGGGCTTCAGTGTACTTGGAGCGGTCGATCTCGGAGGGAACGATGAACTCGGGGTGCTTGCTGCCGAACCAGCGGAACAGGGGAACCGCGAAGATGAAAACGGGGATGGACAGCAGCAGGCCGTAGATGATGAACATGCCCAGGTCAACGTTCAGCCCGTTATCCTGGAAGGTGCCCACAACGGCCAGAGGGCCGGGGGTGGGGGGAACCAGGAAGTGGGTGATGTACAGGCCCATTGCCAGGATGCCGCCCAGGCCGACCATGGACTTCTTGGTCAGACGGCTGAACTCTTTGGCCAGGCTGGACAGGATCACGAAGCCGGAATCGCAGAACACGGGGATGGACACCACGAAACCGGTGAGGCCCAGCACCACGTCGGCGCGCTTGACGCCCACGATCTTCAGAATGGTCAGCGCCATGCGCTTGGCGGCGCCGCTTCTTTCCAGGAAGATGCCCATGATGCAGCCGAAGCCGATCACGATGCCGATGCTTGTCATGGTGGAGCCGAAGCCGCCGGTCACGGTGGAAACGACCTGGGACAGGGGGATGCTGTTGGAGAGCACACCGATCAGCACGGCGGAGATGATCAGCGCCGGGCAGGCATGCATCCGGGTGAAGATGATCAGCACCATCATAACGACGATACCGATCAACATCGCCAATACTGGATTCATACGATTCACTCCTTCTCAATCTCAAAAATCAGGTGAATGTGCCACGGGAATGTGTAACAGATATCAACGGCGCGCCGCGCCGGGAAGACGTTTGCGCAGGCTCAGATCACCGGGCCCAGGCAGTGGATGTCGATGGAGCTCACATACTGGATGGCCTCGTTCTTGGTCATCTCGCCGGACAGGGTGCGCAGGGCCTTGGCAAACGCCTCCTCGCCCACCTGGTCGATGGTCTTCTCGCCGGTGATGATCAGGCCGGCATTCAGGTCCATGTCCTGCTCCATGCGGGGGTAGGTGATGGGGTTGCCGCAGATCTTCACCACCGGCATACAGGGGAAGCCCTGGGGCGCGCCCCGGCCGGTGCTGAACATCATGAACTGGGCGCCGGTGGCGGCCATGCCGGTGAGGATCTCCGGCTCACGGCCCGGGGTGTCCTTGATCCACAGGCCCTTCTGGTCAGTGACGAATTCGGGGTAGTCCAGCACGCCCTGGATGGGCCGGGTGCCGGATTTCACGATGGCGCCCAGGGTCTTTTCCTCGATGCTGGACAGGCCGCCGGCGATGTTGCCGGGAGTGGGCTGGCCCTTGCGCATGTCGCAGCCGATGGCCTTGGCCCGGTTCTCCATGTCGTTGACGATCTTGAAGATCTTGTCGCCCACTTCCTTGGAAACGGCGCGGCGGGCCAGCAGATGCTCGCCGCCGATGAACTCGGTGGTCTCGCCGAAGATGACGGTGGCCCCAAGGTCCACCAGCTTGTCGGCCACATAGCCGATCACGCAGTTGGAAGCCATGCCGCTGGTGGTGTCGGACGCGCCGCACTTGATGGCCATGACGATGTTGGACACATCCACCGGCTGGCGCTGCAGGCCGGACGCCTCGATGACCATGCGGCGGGCGATGTCGGTGCCCGCCTGGATGGCCTTGGACACACCGCCCAGCTCCTGGATGTGGATGATCTCCACATGTTTGCCGGTGGCGGCGATCTCCTGGACCATCCGCTCGTGGTCGGTGCCTTCGCAGCCCAGGCTCACCACCAGCACGCTGGCCAGGTTGGGGCTCTTGCCCAGGCTGATCAGGGTGTCGGTGACCCGCTCAAGGTCCGGCGGCATCTGGCAGCAGCCCTGGTGATGCAGGAAAGACACGGTGCCCATCACCTGGCGGCAGATGGCCTGGGCCACGTCATTGGCGCAGGTCACGCTGGGGATCACGCCCACGTAGTTGCGCGCGCCGACCTTGCCGTCCGGGCGCACATAACCCATAAATTCCATATCGCTTACTCCTTCCAGTCGCCCCGGCCGCGCATGCTGTCCAGGTTGTGGATGTGCACGTACTCGCCTTTTTTGATCTCCTTGGTGGCGATGCCGATCTCCTCGCCATACTTCATGATCAGCTCGCCCACATGGATGTCGCGCACGGCGATCTTGTGGCCAAAGGGCACGTCGCCGATGACGGTCACTTTCTCGCTGTCGCCCCGCTTGTCGCGGATCTCCACCTCGGTGCCGTCCACGATGCCGTCGGCGAAGATGGTGGCCACGTTGTCTTTGTCGCTTACTTTCAGCGCAAGTTTCAGGTCCATAGCGGTTCTCCTTCTTCTAAAATCAGCCTTTTACAGCCATCACGCTCACGCCGTCGGGGATCACGACGACGCTGGCGTCCCTGCCCTTGATGCCGTAGGCGATCTCCAGCGCCTCGTCCGGGGTGGAGGCGGGGATCATGTTGGCCTTGCGGACCGTCTCGGGATCCAGGTAGGTGGTCACCAGGATCACCTTGTGGTGACGCAGGATGCGGGAGTAGATCTGGGGGCACCACTGCTCGGAGATGGTCTCCTTGGGCGGGATCTTGGAGAGGTAGGCGTCGATCTCGTCCACGGTGCCCAGGGTGATGAGCTTTTCAAAGTTCGTTCCGCCCATGCCGTCGCAGCAGGAGCAGCACATGATGATCACGCCGTCGTCGCCGGCGCAGGCCTCGGCGGTGGCCACCGCCTTGGGGCTCTGGTACAGGTTCTGGTCCAGCGGGTAGCCGCCGTTGGAGGTGATGACGATGTCCCCCTCGATGCTGGGGCACTGGCTCTGGTCGCGGATGAACTGCACGCCGGCGGCGTGGGCCTGCTCCAGGTCGCCCGCCCAGGCGGCCACCACCTTTTTCTCACCGTCCAGCGCCACGTTCATGATGAACTGCACGTTCACCGCGCGGGCGGCGCAGACCATGTCCTTGTGGATGGGGTTGCCCTCCAGCACGCCGGTGACCGAGTGGGGATCGGCGATGGCCTTGTAGCTGTGGTTCTCGTTCACGGTGGCGGCGTTGCAGATGCCGGGCAGGATGCTCTTGCGCCCGCCGGAGAAGCCGGCGAAGAAGTGGGGCTCGATGAAGCCCTCGCACACCAGCAGGTCACAGTCCACGGCGATCTTGTTGCAGAAGAACTCGGCGCCGCTGGGCAGGTCGCACACCTTGACGAAGTCCTCGGGCACAAAGGCGTTGTTCACGGCGATCTTCTCGTTGTCCACGATGGCGTCGCCGAACATGCGCCGCTGCTCGGCCTCGGTGGTGGGCCGGTGCAGGCCGGTGCCGATGAGGATGGTGATGTCCGCGTCCGGGTTGCCGGCGCGGATCTCCGCCAGCAGGATGGGCAGCGTCAGCTTGCTGGGCACCGCCCGGGTGTGGTCGCTGGTGACCAGGGTGACCTTTTTCTTGCCCACCGCCAGCTCACGCAGTTTCTTGGAGCCGATGGGGTTCTCCAGGGCGTCTTTCACCAGCTCCGCCTCGCCCTTTGCCGCTTTGTACTGGTGCATCTTGGCGGTGACCACCGCTTTCAGGTTGGCCTCGTCCACATGCAAGTCCAAAGTGGAGGTGTAATAGGGGATTTTGATGGTTTTCATCGGATGTACCTCCTTATGCGGTCTCATGCAAAAAAAATCTTGTGCCGGGGAGTTTTTCGCAATTTGCATTTTGTATACAATCCTTTTCTGACAAAATCACTTTAACTCGGTTTTTGTCGTATGTCAACAATTTTTCCCTATTTTTTACAAATTGACGATGCAAATCGTCCATTTGCACAAGAAATTCTATGAACGAAACGTGAATAAAAGACCGGGCGGCGAAGCCTTTGCTTCGCCGCCCGGCAGGGGTCGTTAACAGGATTTTTTCTCACATTTCCCGCTTGAGCAGCAGCACAGCCACATCGTTCACATTGGTGCCGGTGGGGCCGGTGATCACAAGGCCGTCCACCTTTTGCAAGGCGTGGTAGGCGTCGTTGTTTTTCAGCACCTCGAAGATGTCCACCCCCTGCTCTTTCAGGCGGGAGGCGGTGGTGTAGTCCACATAGCCGCCGGCGGCGTCGGTGGGGCCGTCGGTGCCGTCGGACCCGACGCTGAACACCGCCGCGCCGGAAAGGCCGGCGATGCCCTGGGCCGCGCCCAGGGCCAGCTCCTGGTTGCGGCCGCCCTTGCCCTTGCCGGTGAGGTGCACCACCGTCTCGCCGCCGGCGATAAAGGCCACCGAGTGGTCGTCCTCGGCGTGGGTCAGGGCGATGGCGCCCAAAAACGCGCCCGCCTCCCGGGCCTCGCAGGCCAGCCTGTCGGTGAGCACCACCGGCTCGTAGCCCAGCTCCGCGCAGGCGACTTTGGCGGCGGCGCACAGCTGCCGCACGCTGCCGGTGATCCTGGTGGTCACGTTGTCCAGCTGTTTGGGGGTCTCCACCTCCATCAGGGCCAGGGCCTTTTCGCTCATCTTCAGGTCGTACTTGGCAATGATGGCCTTGGCGTCGGCGGCGGTGGAGGAGTCCGGATAGGCGGGGCCGGAGGCGATCATGTCCAGCGGGTCGCCTAAGATGTCCGAAAGGACGATGCTGTACACCCGGGCGGGGGCGCAGATCTGGGCGAACTTGCCGCCTTTCACCGCCGACAGGCGCTTGCGCAGGGTGTTGATCTCCACGATGTCCGCGCCGCAGGCCAGCAGCTGTTTGGTGATGTCCGCCAGCTCCTCGCCGCTGACCAGCGTCTTTTCAAACAGGGCCGACCCGCCGCCGGAGACCAGAAACAGCACCGTGTCCTCGGCGGACAGGTCCTTGACCAGGTCGATGGCCGCCTGGGCGCCCTTGAAGCTGTTCTCGTCCGGCACCGGGTGGCCGGCCTCCCAGATGTCGAAGTTGGCGATGGGGCCCATGCTGTGGCCGTATTTGGTCACCACCACCCCCGCCTCGATGCGGCTGCCCAGCAGGTCGCTGGCGGTCTTCGCCATCTGCCAGGCGGCCTTGCCCGCCGCGACCAGCCGCACCCGGCCGGCGCTGAAGCTGTGGCCGGCCAGGGCCTTTTTCACCGCGTTGTCCGGCAGCGCCGCAGCCAGCGCCGCCTGGATGATCCTGTCCGCGTCCTGTCGCAAAGTGGCCATTCTCTCTTCCTCCTCCTTTGGTGCTCCGCGCCGGCGTTTCGGCGTGGATTGTATACAATTTCACTACTTACATTAGTAGCACAAAATCCCCGTCGGGCGCAACTGGCGTTTTCCATAAGATTTTTTTGTAAAAATCTCCAATGTGTAAAAATTGCAGCGGATGAAACCCCCGGCGGCCTGCACCCGCGCCCCGAACCCCTTTCCCGCCGCCCCGGCAGCAAAAAGCGCAAGGCAGGCGGGGCCTGCCTTGCGCGTATTTCGATAAAGCCCACTCAGCTTTGGGGGCCGTATTTGGGGGCGGGTTTTTCCTCCGGGGCGGGGCCGGCGGGCGGCGCGGCGGGGCCGGCGGGCGGCGCGGGCGGCGGCGCCAGCGGCTTTTTGGGCCGGCGGCGGCGGGCGGCGCGGAGGATGCCGAAGACGACCAGCGCGATCACCGCCAGCACCAGCAGCACCGGCAGCGGGTAGATGAGGCCGATGACCACGTCCTGCACGCCGTTGGCAAAGTTGTACCAGCTCTCCCGGAACGCCACGGCGGCGCGGGCGCCGAAGTGGTCGTCCACCGGGGTGAGGATCCGCACCTCGCTCAGGGCGATGTCCACGGTGGAGTAGGTCAGCAGGCTGTCATACACCCGCTGCTGGCCGGTGTAGCTCTCGATCTCATAGCGCACCTGGGCCAGCTGCTCCTCGATGGCCAGCAGGTCCGCCAGGTCCCCCGCCTGGCCGGCCAGCTCCAGCAGCCGGGTCTCCTGGGTGCGCAGGCTCTCCAGCCGCGCCTCCAGATCCACATATTCGGCGGTGATGTCGTCGGTGGTCTCGCTCTTGTAGGTGACGCTGCCCGCGGCGGACGCGTCGTCCAGGAAAGCGGCGTAGTTGTCGCTGGGCACCCGGAAGGTGTAGTTCACCCAGCGGCTGCCGTTTTCGGCGCTGCCGCCCTCGTCGCTGCTCTCCACCCAGGCCCCGGCGGCGGCGGCGGCTTTCAGCAGCGCGTCCCGGGTGGCGGCGTAGTCCTCGCTCTCCAGCTCCAGCGAGGCGTTGTAGATGATCTTGCGCCCGTCCTGGGGGGTGAGCTGGTCGGCGACCGAGCCGCCCAGCCCCGCCTCCTCGGTGGCGGCGTAGTCGTAGTTTGCACTGCTGTCGTAGGCTTCTCCCGCGGCCTGGGGCGCGGCGGCGGTGCCGCCGGAGGCCGCCCCGCATCCAACCAGCAGCCCGGCGCACAGCGCCGCCGCCAGCAGAAGACTCATTGCCCGTTTCATGGTGTTCCCTCCTTTTTATCTCATTGCCCCGGCCCTGCGGCCGCGGACTCCTCTGCTTTTTAAACGAAAGGGCGCCGCGGATTATTGCGCCCGCCCTTTAAATACAGTATAATGGACAGGGCGTGCCGGCACAAGGGCTGCCGGCCAGGACAACGAAGGGTAAAGGAAGTGTGCCGATGAATTTCATGGTAGGTCAGAGCGGCGGTCCCACCGCCGTGATCAATTCCAGCCTTGCCGGCGTCTACGAGACCGCCCGCAGCAGCGGCGCGGTGCGGGTGCTGGGGATGAAGTACGGCATCGAGGGCCTGTTGAAAGGCCAGGTCGCGGACCTGGACCGCCTGTTCGACAACGACCTGGCCATCGAGCTGCTCAAGCGCACCCCCTCCTCTTTTCTGGGCAGCTGCCGGTACAAGCTGCCCGCGCCGGTGGCGGGGGACGAGGTGTACGAGACGCTGTTCGAGCTGTTCCGCCGCTACGAGATCGACGCGGTGCTTTACATCGGCGGCAACGACAGTATGGACACCATCGCCAAGCTCTCGGCCTACGGCCAGGCCACCGGCAGCCCCATCCGGTTCGTGGGGGTGCCCAAGACCATCGACAACGACCTGCTGTGTACCGACCACACCCCGGGCTTCGGCTCGGCGGCCAAGTACATCGCCACCATCATGAAAGAGGTCATCCGGGACGCGGACGCCTACGATCTGCGCAGCGTGACGGTGGCGGAGATCATGGGCCGCCACGCCGGCTGGCTGGCGGGGGCGGCGAGCCTTGCCAAGGGGGACGACTGCGACGGGCCGGACCTGATCCTGCTGCCGGAGGTGCCCTTTGACGCGAAGCTGTTCCTGCGCCGGGTGGACCGGCTGCAAAAGCAGAAAGCCAACGTGGTGATCGCCGCCAGCGAGGGCGTGAAGGACCGGCAGGGCCGCTTTTTGTGCGACCTGGCGGGGGACGACGCCCCGCTGGACGCTTTCGGCCACAAGGCCATGCTCTCGGGCACCAGCCGGTATCTGGCGGGGCTCATTCAAAGCGAGCTGGGCTGCAAGAGCCGGGCCATCGAGCTGTCCACCCTGCAGCGGTGCGCCGGCCACCTGGCCAGCCGCACCGACATCAGCGAGGCCTACCGGGTGGGCGGCGCGGCGGTGCGGGCGGCGCTGGAGGGCCGCACCGGCTGCATGGCCGCCCTGCGGCGGCTGGACGACCAGCCCTACCTGTGCGACACCGAGCTGGTGGAGATCGGCCAGGTGGCCAACCGGGAGAAGACGGTGCCGCTGGAGTGGATCGAGCCGGACGGGATGCACGTGAACGCCGCTTTCGAGGCCTACGCCCGGCCGCTGATCCAGGGGGAGCTGACCCCCATGTTCGTCAACGGCGTGCCCCGGCACATCCGGCTGTGAGCCCCACGCGAAAAAACGACCGCCGCCCCGGCGGGAGGAACATCCTCCCGCCGGGGCGGCTTTTTGCGTCATATCTCCCGCAGGGCCATGTGGCTGCCCTTGGGCGTTTTGGTGATGACCACCTGCTTGTCCAGCCGCTCGCGCAGCTCGGCCACATGGCTAATGACCCCCACCAGCCGCCGGCCCTCGGCCAGGCTTTGCAGGGTGTCGATGGCCTTTTCCAGGCTGTCCGCGTCCAGGCTGCCGAAGCCCTCGTCCACGAACAGGGCGTCCACCTGCACCCCGCCGGCATACTGCTGCACCACGTCGGACAGCCCCAGCGCCAGTGCCAGCGCCGCCTGAAAGGTCTCCCCACCGGACAGTGAGCGCACGCTTCGCACCTTGCCGGTGTAGCTGTCCAGCACGTCCAGGTCCAGGGCGCTCTGCCCCCGGCTGTCCGCCTTGCCGTGGCAGAGCAGCCGGTACTGGCCGCCGGTCATGGCCGCCAGCCGCAGGTTGGCGGCGGCCACCGCGCTCTCAAAGTACACCGCCAGCACATACTGCTCGAACTGCTGCTTGCCCAGGCCCCCCACCAGGGTGCCGCCGGCGGTGCGGTGGAGCCGGTCGGCCACCTCGGCCCGCCGGCGGGCGGCGTCGGCCTGCTTTGCCAGCCCTTTCACCCGCTTCGCGGCGTCGGTGTTGGCCTCCAGCCGGGCGGCCAGGGCCCGCCAGCGCTGCTGCAGGGCGGTGCGCCGGATGTTCACCTCCGCCAGGGCGGCGGCCAGCGCCTGCTCCCCGGCCGGGTCGGCGGCACGGGTCAGGTCGTCCTTGCGCTCCGCCGCCAGGGTGCGGGCGGCGGCCAGCTGCTCGCAGAACTCGCTCCAGGCTTTCTCCCCCGCCTGCAGCCGGTCGGAAAGGTCCCGGGCCGTTGCCCCCAGCTCCTCCAGCGCCCGCAGGGCGGCGGCCTCGCTTGCAAAGGGCAGGCTGGCCCCCAGCTCCTCCTCCAGGGTGCGGGCGGCGGCCAGCCGGGCGGTGTGGCGGGCGGCCTCCTCCGCCAGCTGGTCCTGCCTTTGCCGACAGGCCTCCAGCCTTTGCTGACAACCAGGCAGTTCCTCTTCCGCCTGCTCCCCGGCCTGCACCTGACGCCGTGCGGCCTCGGCTTCGGCCCCGGCCTTGTCCCGGGCGGCCTGGCCCTGCGTTCGCGCCTCTTTCAGCGCCAGCGCGGCGGCGCGGGGCGCGTCGGGGGCCGGGGCAGCGGCGTCCCAGCCGGCCAGCGCCGCGGCGGCCAGCCGCAAAAACTCCCCCCGGGCGGCCTCGTCGGCGGCCTGGGCCGCGCCGCTGGCCTCGGCGGCTTTTTGGTATTCTGTGCGCAGCGTCTCCAGCTCTCTCTTCGCCGCCTGCAGCTTCGCCCGGTCGGGCGCGCCCTCCACCGGCCTGGCGGGGGCGGGGTGGTGCAGGCTGCCGCACACCGGGCAGGGGGCGTTTTCCGCCAGGCCCACCGCCAGCAGCCCCGCCTGGCCCTGCCAGAACAGGGCTTCGGCAGCGTCGTAGCGGGCTTTCTCCTCCTGGTACCTGCGCCGGGCGGCGCCGAACGCGTCGGCCGCGTCCCGGGCGGCGTCCTGCGCCGTCCGTAGGCCGCGGGCGGCGGCCAGCGCGGTGTCGGTCTGGGCCAGGCGCAGATCCAGCGCGTCCCGGGCGGCCTCGGCGGCCGCCTGCCGCTGGCGGGCCTCCTGGGCCCCCCTGGCCTGCCCGGCAAGGCGGGCGCTCTCCTCTTCCAGCCGCTTTTGTTCCCCGGCGGCGGCGACCCGGGCCGCCTCGCACTGTTTCAGCGCCTTTTCCAGCTGTTCGCACAGGGCGCGCTGCTCCTCCCGGCGCTGGTAGGCGGGCAGCTGGGCCCGCTGCTGGCGGGCCTGCAGCTCCGCCTGTTCCAGCGTGGCGCGCACCTCGCCCAGGGCGGCGTACTGCCGGCTGTTTTCCTGCTGCCGCGCTTCCAGCTCCGCCAGCTTCCGGGCGGCCTGGGCGGCGGCGGCGTGGAGGGCGGCGGCCTGCCGGGCGGCCTCCAGCCTCGCGGCCGCGGCCTGGGCCTCGGCGTCCAGCGCCCCGCTCTTTGCCTCGGCGGCGGCGCAGGCGGCCTTGTCGGCGTCGATGAGCTCCCCGGCGGCGGCCAGCACCTCGTCGCAGCGCCAGACGGCGGCCTCGTCCCCCAGGAGCTTTGCCAGGGGGTGGCTCTCCGCCTCCTCCTCGGGCAGCTTGAACGCGGCGAACGCCTGGCGCAGGGCGGCGTCGGTGCGCTCCCTGGCCTTGGCCGCGTCGGCGGCGGCGGCCCGCAGCTTGTCCTGCACCGCCCGGCAGCCGGCGGTGCCGAAGATCTGGCGCAGCACCCCGCTGCGCTTGTCGCCGGGGGCGTTGAGCAGCTCGGTGAAGCGGCCCTGGGCGATCATGGCGATCTGGCGGAACTGCTCCGCGTCCATGCCCAGCAGCTCCCGGACGGCCTCGTCCACCTCCCCCACCTTTTCCAGCGGGGGCCGGCCGGGGGCCTGGAAGAAAGCGGTGGCCGCCTGGACCACCTGGCCCTCGCCCCGCTTTTTGGGCCGCTGGTACTGGGGGGTTCGCCGGACGGTGTACGTCGCCCCCCGGTGCTCGAATTCCAGCTGTACAAAGGTCTCCCGGTCCGCCGGGGCGTAGTCGCTGCGGGCGGTGTCCAGCCCCCGCACCCCGCCGGACAGCTGGCCGAACAGGGCAAAGCTGATGGCGTCGAACAGGGTGGTCTTGCCCGCGCCGGTGTCGCCGGTGATGAGGAACAGCCCCCTGTCCCCCAGGGCGGCCATGTCCAGCGACTCCTCGCCGGCGTAGGGGCCAAAGGCCGCCAGACGCAGTCGGATGGGTCTCATGGCTCCCCCTCCTCTCCCAACACCTCGTCCAGAAAGGCCCGCTCCTGTTCGTTCAGCGCCCGCCCGTGGACGGCCTCGCAGAACTCCTCGAACAGCTGGCGGGGGGTGCGTTTTGCCAGCCGCTCCAGCGCGGGGGCGTCCGGCCGGGGCTGGCCGGGCGGCGTCAGCTCCAGCCGGATCAGATTGGGGTAGACGCTCCGCAGGCGGGCGGCGGGCTCCAGCGGCGGCGTCTCGTCGGTGAGCCGGGCGTAGATGTAGTCCTCGCTGGGTTCGGCGTGCTGCAAAAGGGCCTCCAGGGGGCCCTGGATGCGCCGCAGCGGGTGCAGGGGCGAAAGGGGCAGCTGTTTTGTCTCCACCCGGCCCTTGGGGCCCAGTTCCACCACCGTGACGGTCTTCTCCCCCGGCGCCTCGCCGGCGGAGTAGGCCAGCGGTGAGCCGCAGTAGCGGATCTCGTCGCGGCCCACGCTTTGGGCGGCGTGGATGTGGCCCAGCGCCACATAATCAAAGGGGTCGAACACCGCCGCGTCCACGTTGTCCAGGGTGCCCAGGGTGAGCTGCTCCGAGCCGCTGGCGGCGGGCGCGGCGGCGCCGGCGGTGACGAACTGGTGGGCGATGAGGATGTTGCGCCCGGCCGGGTCGGGGGCGGCGGCCCGCACCAGGGCGGCCACCGCGTCGGTGTAGCTCTCGATCTTCTCCTGGGGGAAGAACGCCCGCACCGCCGCCGGCCGCACAAAGGGCAGCGCCCAGATGGTCAGCGGGCCGTGCTCGTCCCGGGTGTCAAAGCGTTCCAACCGGCCGGCGAACACTGAGGCCAGATGCACCCCGCTGCGCCCCAGCAGCCGCCCGCCAAAGGCGAGCCGCTCGGGCGAGTCGTGGTTGCCGCTGATGACCCACACCGGCAGGTCGTGCCCGTGCAGGGCGGTGAGGAAGTCGTCCCACAGGTCCACCGCCCCCAGGGCGGGCACGCCCCGGTCGTAGACGTCCCCCGCCACCAGCACACCCTGTACCTTTTCCGCCAGGGCGATGTCCAGGATCCGGGCCAGGATGTACTTTTGGTCCTGGTACAGGTCGGTCTCGCACAGCCGCCGGCCCAGGTGCAGGTCGGACAGATGGAGCAGCCGCATGGCGCGCCCCCCCTTTCGTCAAAGCGTCAGAACATCCAGCTGGGCAGGATGCGCAGCGCCTCCACCCAGCCCTCGGCCACCGGCAGCCCGCTGATGACCGGGTAATAACACAGGAAGAACACCCCCGCCGCGGCCACCAGGCCGGCGCACAGCCGCCGCACCAGCACCGGGCGGCGCTGGTAAAGGTGCGCCGCCGCCAGCGCCAGCGCCGCCACCGCGAACCACAGGCTGGGGAAGTAGTGATAAAGGAACGTGCAGCGGCTCACCAGCACCCAGGGCAAAAGCTGGGAGAGGAAGAGCACCGCCAGCGCGCCGGTGGCGCCGTTGCCTTTGCCGGCCAGCTGCCGCCAGCCCGCCCAGCCAAGGCCCCCCAGCGCCGCCAGCCACACCGGCAGGTTGCCCAGGGCGGCGATGGTGCCCCGCACCCCCGCCGGCAGGCCGGAGGCGAGGTAATACCACACCGGCCGCACGCTGAACGGCCAGGTGTACCAGCGGGACTCGTAGGGGTGGGTGGCCTCCAGGCCGCTGTGATAGCGGTACATGCTCACCTGGCACTGCCACCACTCGGCCAGGGAGAAGCCCCCCTCCCGCCAGAAATAGGGCAGGTAGCTGGCGAAGTAGACCAAAAGGGGCACCGCCACGAAGAAGACCACGCCGCCGCACAGGGCGGTGGCCGCCTCCTGTTTCAGCCGGGGCGGCTTCTGCCTTGCCCGCTGCCACAAAATGCCGAAGTAGAGCACCGCCAGCCCCGCGCCGGCGTAGATGCCGGTCCATTTGCTGGCGGCTCCCAGGCCAAAGGCCAGGCCCGCCAGGGCCATGGGCAGAACGCTCTCCTCCACCCCTTTTTCCAGCACGCTCTGGCAGTACCAGACCATGAAATACGCCGAGAGCAGGATGAAAAAGGTGCCGTAGATGTCGATGGTGGCGATGCGGCTCTGGGCAAAGCGCAGGGTGTCAAAGGCCGCCAGCGCCGCCGCGAACAGGGCAAAGCCGGGCCTGCGGGTGAGCCGGCGCACCAGCAGATAGAGCACCGGGATCAGGACCACCCCAAAGGCGGCCCCCGCCGCCCGCCAGCCGAAGCCGGTCATGCCGAACAGGGCCACCCCCAGCATGATGAACACCTTGCCCAGAGGCGGGTGGGTGGTCTCGTACACCGGCAGCCCGTGGAGGTGCTCGTAGGCGGTGCGGCCATGGTAGATCTCGTCAAAATACATGCTGTTTTTGTAGCTGATGGCCTCGGGCACCCACTGCTGCTCGTCAAACAGCGGGCTGTCGGCGGCCACCGTCACCAGCGCGTCGTCCCCGTTGCGGAACGCCGCCTCGAACACCTGGGCGTTCTCCACCCGCAGGGTGAGCGTGCCCTCGGCGGTGGCGGAAAGGGCCGTCTCTTTCCACTGGAACACGGTGCCGTGGTCCAGCGTCTGGCTGGCCAGCAGCTCTCCCGCCTGGTCGTACACCGAGAGGCTGCCCCCCCAGCTGATGCCCGCGTAGACCCACAGGATGCTGGCGGGCCCGGCCAGCTCCACCTGCACCTCGGTGGTCGTGCCGTCGCTTTCCAGGGCGTTTTGGGGGGCGGTGAGGTCACCCAGCCCCCAAAAGCTCACCAGGGCGGCGGCCAGGGTCACCCCGGCCAGGGCCAGGGCCTCCCGGCGGCTCCAGGCGGGCTGGGGCGCGGGGGCGGCGGGGGCGGCAGGGGCGGCCAGCGCATAGGGCCGCGGCTGCCCGCCCCGGCACAGGGCGAACACCGCCCAGGCCAGCAGAGCGAAGCCCGCCACCTCCACGGCGCTGACGATGCGGATCATCACCACCGCCGCGTCGCTGGATAAAAACTGGTCGTCGGTGCCGTTGCTGGTAAGCGCCATGGCCAAATCCGCAAGGGAGGAGAGGGAGAGCAGCCCGAACGCCCCCAGCAGCCGCCTGTCGCCCCAGCGGGCGGCGGCGGCCAGCGTCAGCGCCAGGGCGGGCAGGATGTACCGCTCGTGCATCGAGTGGCCCAGGGTGAACACCGCCGCGCCGTAAAAGGCCGCCAGGGTCACCGGGCAGAAAACGCCCTTTTTCCAGCTTTTGAACGCCAGCCAGCCAAGGGCCGCGGTGGCCGCCAGGATGCCCGCCGTTCCCAAAGCCTGCCAGGTGACGGGACCCAGCACCGGCGCGTCCAGAGGCTGCCAGTTGGCCCCGAAAAGGGTGAGCAGGTTGAAGCCGTTGAGGCTGGCCCAGGGGTAGCTCGAGGCGGTGTCCGCGTACTTGTCCCACAGCCAGAACACCGGCTGGTCGCCCCAGAAAGGCAGGGCGCAGGCCAGCACCACCCCCACCGCCAGCGCGGCGCCGGCGGCGCCGCGGCCCAGGGCAGCCAGGGCGTCCGGCAGGCGGCGGCTGGCCAGCAGGGGCGCCAGAAAGCAGACCGCCAGCACCGGCCCGAAGAGCAGGGCCTGGGGCTTCAGCGCCAGCGCCAGGCCGTACAGCGCGGCGCCCGCCGCCCAGTGCCTGCGCCACAGCAGCCAGAACGCCCCCAGGATGGCCAGGGAAAAGACCCCGTCCACCTGCTTCCATAGGGCGGTGTTGTACAAAAAGGCCGGGCAGAACGCCGCGAACGCGGCAAAGCGAAGCGCCCGCCGCTCGTCCAGGCAGAGGCGGGCGATGTGGCCCACCAGCGCCGCCAGGCCCAAATCGCACAGGATGGGCCACAGGCAGAGCAGCAGGCCAAAGGCCTTGCCGGAGATGTCCAGCTCCAGCGCCCGGGCAAAAACGCCCAGCGGCCAGAGGGCCAGCATATAGCCCGGCGGGTAGTCGGCGAAGTAGTCGGGAGCGTAAAAGCTGCCCGGGCCGTTTTCGGCCAGGCGCAGGGCCCAGGCGGAAAAGCAGGCCACGTCGCTGGAGTAGCCCTCGCTGACAAGGGCCAGGGCGCAGCGCACGGCCAGGGCGGCGGCCAGGATGGCCGCAAGGCGGAAGAGATAGCGCCGCTTGGCGCCGGCGGGTGGTTTCATGGCGGTCCCTCGCAAAAATGTGGAACGGGCCGCGGGAGCTGTTTCGGGAAAACAGCGCTCCCGCGGCCCGTCTCGGTCGGCGGTCATGCCCCTTTTCAGGCGCGGCTCACCTTGGGCCCCTGGGGAGTGTCCTCCACCACAAAGCCCATCTGGGTGATCTGGGCGCGCAGGGCGTCGGCGGTGGCCCAGTCCTTGGCCTTTTTGGCCGCGGCCCGCTGCTCCACCAGCGCCATCACATCGGCGGGGATCTCGCTGGTCTTGCGGTTGTACAGCAGGCCCAGCACACCGGTGAGCTCGTCAAAGGTGGTGGCGGCGGCCTCCAGCGCCTCGCGGCTGGCGGCGGCGCCCAGGGTGTTGATGTCCTTGACCAGCTCGAACAGGGCGGCCAGGGCGTCGGGGGTGTTCAGGTCGTCGTCCATGGCCACGTTGAACTTGGCCTTGGCGGCGGCGGCCTTTTCCGACAGCAGGTTGCTGTCGCCGGCGGCGTTCTTGATGAGGAAGTCCAGGTTGTCCCGGCAGGTGTACAGCCGCTCCAGGCTGGCCTTGCAGCTGTTCAGCAGCTCCACCGTGTAGTTCAGCGGCATCCGGTAGCCGGCGGTGAGCAGGAAGTAGCGGATGGGCTCGTAGCCGAACACCTCGGCGATCTCCCGCACGGTGAAGAAGTTGCCCGCGCTCTTGCTCATCTTGTGGTTGTCGATGTTCAAGAAGCCGTTGTGCATCCAGTAGCGGCTGAACGTGCAGCCGTTGGCGCACTCCGACTGGGCGATCTCGTTCTCGTGGTGGGGGAAGATCAGGTCCTGGCCGCCGCAGTGCAGGTCGATGGTGTTGCCCAGGTGCTTGCGGGCCATGGCGCTGCACTCGATGTGCCAGCCGGGGCGGCCCGGGCCGTAGGGGCTGGGCCAGGCGGGCTCGCCGGGCTTGGCGGCTTTCCACACGGCGAAGTCCGCCGGGTCCTCTTTCAGGTCGTCGTCCATCTGGCTGCGCAGCTCCCGGTTGCCGCTCTCCAGCTCCTCCAGGTTCAGGTGGCTGAGCTTGCCGTACTCCTTGAAGCTGCGGGTGCGGAAGTAGACGTCGCCGTTTTTGGCCACATAGCCGTGGCCCTTTTCCAGGATGTCCCCCACGATGTCCAGGATCTCCTCGATGTGCTCGGTGGCGCGGGGGCGCACGGTGGGGGTCTTGGCGTTGAGGCCGTCGCTGTCCTTGATGAACTCGGCCTCGAACTTCTCGGCCACCTCTTTCATCGAGCAGCCCTGCTCCTGGGCCTTTTTGATGAGCTTATCGTCGATGTCGGTGATGTTGGACACGAAGATCACCTTGTTGCCCCGGTATTCCAGATACCGGCGCAGGGTGTCGAACACCACCACCGGACGGGCGTTGCCGATGTGGATGTAGTTGTAAACGGTGGGGCCGCAGACATAGATGCGGTACTCCCCCGGCGTCTGGGGGATGAACTCCTCTTTTTTGCGGGTAAGTGTGTTGAAGATCTGCATATGACACGCTCCTTTGCCCGGCGCCCGCCCCCCTTTGGGGCAAGGCGCGGCTACAATATATTTATTATACCCAAAAAACGCCGGCTGTGCAAGACGGCGGGGGCGCGGCGGCGGTTTTTTTGCCCCCTTTTGGGGCAAAAAAACGCGGCACAAAAAAGCGCGGCGGACAAAGGGGCGTCCGCCGCGTATCGCTTGCGATTTTTACAGCCAGCGCTTGAGCTTCGCCAGCAGAATGGCCGCCGCGGTGGCCAGGCCCGCCACCCCCAGCACGATCCAGAAGCCGAACGGGCTGCCCTCGAACGGCACCGCCACGTTCATGCCCCACAGGCTGGAGACGATGGTGGGCACGGTGAGGATGATGGTCACCGAGGCCAGCAGCTTCATGACGATGTTCAGGTTGTTGGAGATCACCGAGGCGAAAGCGTCCATGGTGCCGGAGAGGATGTCCCGGTAGATGCCGCTCATCTCCATGGCCTGCTTGTTCTCCACGATGACGTCCTCGAGCAGGTCGGTGTCCTCGGGGTAGTCCTTGACAAAGTCCATGCGCAGCAGCTTTTCCAGCACCAGCTCGTTGCTCTTGAGGGAGGTGGAGAAATACACCAGGCTCTTTTCCAGGCCCAGCATCTGGATGAGCTCCTTGTTCTTCATGCTGATGTGCAGCTCGTTTTCCACCCGGGTGCTGGCCTTGTCCACCTGGCGCAGGTAGAACAAGAACAGGCTGGCGTTGCGGTAGAGCATCTGCAGCGCCAGGCGCTTGAACTTTTTGGTGCTGCAGCCCTTGACCAGCCCCTCCATGAACGCCCGAGGCAGCGCCGTCTCCCGCAGGCAGACGGTGACCACGTTCTGGGGGGTGATCACGATGCCAAAGGGGATGGTGGCGTAGACAAAGGTGTGGCCCTCGGTCTGCACCAGGGGGGTGTCCACCAGGATCAGGGTGCTGGCCACCTCGCCCTCGTCCATCTCGATGCGGCTTCGCTCCTCTTCGTCCAGGGCGGCCCGGACCAGGTCCGGGTCGATGTGGAGCTGGGCGCACACCCGCCCGATCTCCTTTTCGCTGGGGTCGCACAGGTGGATCCAGGCGCCGGGGCAGATCTGATCCTGCTCCAGCATACGGCCACCGTCGCTGAGATAAATCGTGATCATATTTTACACCTGCTTTCTTTGGGGCGGCGCACAGGACCCGCCCCGCGCAGGTGTCACACCGCGGGGGAGCAAAAGGCATGTGCGCCGTGTATAAGGGTCCTACTTCGACTGCCGGGGTCGCCGTCCATGCCTTTTTCATCTCCCTTTTTGGTAATTTGGGGCGAAAACGTCCTTTCTAAGTTTATGCTTCGCGCCGGGGGTTTGTCAAGCAAATTCAGGCAAGATCCACGCAAAAAAACGGCGTCCGCCCGGCTGTGAGCCGGGCGGACGCCGCCGCCTGTTGTGTCGCTTGCGCTTTTCAGTTTTGAGGGTCGCTTTTCGGCGGCTCAGCCCACCACGTAGACGTTGACCTCCTGCACCCCGTTGAGCAGGGCCTCGGCATAGGTCTCGTAGAACAGGTCCACCAGGCAGCTGCCGTTCATCAGGGCGGTGCCGGTGTCGGTGGCGATGGCGTAGCCGTAGACAAAGCGGCCGTCGGTGCTGGCGATATACAGCTTGGTGCCGTAGGGGATCAGGTTGGGGTTCACCGCCACGGTGCCGTAGCCCAGGCCCAGCCCGGAGGCGCCCCGGCCCCGGGAGGCCGAGTAGCCGGTGGCCCGGCCGGTGTAGACGGCGGTGTAGCTGGAGGGCACCCCGTTGACCACCTCGGGCCCGGTGAGGTCGCTCACCGGCGCGCCGGCCTTGTAGGCCTTGATGATGGTGTTCACGGGGGCCTCGGTCATCACCACGCTGACCACCTGGCTGGACTCCACCTCGCCATCCACCACCCGCAGGCGGTGGGTGATCTCGTTGGTGCCCTCCTTGCCCTGCTGCATCACGGTGGTGCGGCGGGTGTTCCGGTAGAACAGGCTGGTGTAGACGTACTCGGTCTCAAAGGGGATGCTCTCGTAGGTGACGGTGTCCTGGTATTCCACCCGGTGCACCGTGATGGGCTCGTCCTGGCTGGCAGCCGCCGCCAGGCCGGGCTCGGTGTAGTCGTGCTCGCCCAGGGTGACGCCGCAGGCCTCCAGCGCGTCCTCCACCGTGCCGCCCGCCAGCTTGACGATGTGCTCGGCGCCGTCGGCATAAACGGTGATGGGCACCG
This sequence comes from Candidatus Allofournierella merdigallinarum, assembly GCA_019117205.1. Classification (GTDB taxonomy): domain Bacteria; phylum Bacillota; class Clostridia; order Oscillospirales; family Ruminococcaceae; genus Allofournierella_A; species Allofournierella_A merdigallinarum. Next base: position 19,469 of record DXAC01000084.1, read on the forward strand.
CCCGCTGGATGCTCAGGCTGGCAAGGTTGCCGTTGTAGGCGGTGAAGTAGACGCTGTCCTCCTCCTCGGCCACGATGCCGGAAAGAGCCATCAGCTCCTCAGGGTCCTCCGCCCGGGTCAGCAGCATACGGCTGGAGCCGTGGGAGTCGGAGACATACACAACATTCAGGGTATTGAAAAGCGCAAACAGGGTCAGTGACAGGCAGCACAGGGTCAGCAGGGTGACATAGAATTTGGCCGGGATGGCCAAAACCCGCCGCCGCAGATGTTCTGTGAATTTTGTCATAAACACTCCTAACGTTCCATGTTGTAGGGCATCCGCCCCGCCCGAAACCGGCGGGGCGCCGTGCGGCTGAAACATGGGGACAGCCGCGCCCTTCCTCCACAGCGCCGCGTCGTCTCCCGCCCGGGACACTTCGCGGCACTGGAGGCATTGTAACAAATGCTGCACGGCCCGTCAAACCTCTTTGACGGGCCGTTTTGGGGCGTACGCGCCGGGTTTTGCCGTTTTCCAAAAACAGGAACGCCCTTGCTCTCTATCTCACGTTTTTGCTTTCGTATGCTCTTGTTCTCTTTACTTTTTCACAATTTCTTTACCCTTTTGTCATCTTTCGAGGCCCTTTTCTCTTGTATCTTTTCGCCAAACAGACTCCTTTTTGTATGTGCAGTTTGCACAATGCACCGCGAGGGTTTCGTCAATTTGCCCACCGCTTGCGCCTGTCGGCGGATCTCCCGCCGGCAAAGAGGGGGGAAGCAAAAACAAAGCCGGGCGCCACGGGCATCTGCCGTGGCGCCCGGCTTTGTTTCGTCTCATCGGGAGAGGTCGGGCAAAGGACCCTCGAAAAAGCCCCGCGCCCCCAGGTACCAGCAGCCGGAAAAGCCGCAGGCTTTCAGCAGCTCCGCCGCCTGCCGGTAGCCGGTGAGCAGGGCGTCGGCGGCGTGGCTGTCGCCGGTGATGCACACCCGGGCGTTTTTGCGGGCCAGCTCCTTTAAAAGGAACGCGTCCGGGTAGGGGGCGGTGCGCCAGCCGCGGGAGATGGCCCCGGTGTTCACCTCGAAGATCACGCCGGCGGCGGCCAGGGCCTCCAGCGCCTCCAGGGCCGCGGCGCGGGGGCCGGGGGCCTGGGGGTCGAAAAAGCGGCCCCCCTCGTTGAACTTGGTCACCAGGTCAAAATGGCCCAGGATGTCGCAGCCGGTGCGCGCCGGCAGCTGCGCCAGCAGCCGGTAGTATTCCTCCGCCAGCTTTTCCGCCCCGCCGCACCGTTCCGCCAGCCGGGCAAAGGCCTCCGGGCTCTCGTCCACCGCGAAGAACCGCCCCTCCCGCAAGAGGCCGTGTACCGAGCCGATGAGGTAGTCAAAATGCCCCTGGGGCGCCGGGCTGAAAAGGTCCTGCTCCAGGCCCAGGAACACCTCCATGCGGCCGGCGTAGCGCTGTTTTTCCGCCTCCACCGCCGCCCGGTAGGCGGGCAGGCGGTCCGGCGTCATGCACCAGTCCTCCCCTTTCAGCGGGGCGTGGCCGGAAAAGCCGATGGCCCCAAGGCCGGCGGCAAAGGCGGCGGCGGCCATCTCGGCGGGGGTGTTTTTGCCGTCGCAAAAGGTGGTGTGGGTGTGCAGGTCCTGGGGCTTCATGGGGTCATCTTCTCCTGTTTCACCTTGTGGTCGATGATGTGGCGGGAGGCGAGCTCGTTGTAGACGTCCTCCACCGAGATGCCCATCTCCACCATGAGCACCATCACATGGTACATCAGGTCGGCGATCTCGTAGATGGTCTCGGCCCTGTCGCCGCCCTTGCCGGCCACGATCACCTCGGTGGACTCCTCCCCCACCTTTTTCAAAATCTTGTCCAGACCTTTCTGAAACAGGTAGGTGGTGTAGGAGCCCCCGGGCAGGGTCTCTTTGCGGCCCTCCAGCAGCTTGTAGAGGCCCTTTACGGTGAACGGCTCGCCCGCCTCGCCGATGAACACCGGCTCGAAAAAGCAGCTCTCGGCGCCGGTGTGGCAGGCGGGGCCCTCCTTGTCCACCGCCACCACCAGGGCGTCCCGGTCGCAGTCGGCGGTGATGGTGCGGATGTGCTGCACGTTGCCGGAGGTCTCCCCCTTGCGCCAGAGGCACTGGCGGGACCGGGACCAAAAGCAGGTGCGGCCTTCCTCCATGCTGATGGCAAGGCTCTGGCGGTTCATGTAGGCAAGGGTGAGCACCTTGCCGTCCGCCGCGTCGGTGACGATGGCGGGGATGAGGCCGTTCTGGTCGAATTTCAACTCGTCGATGGAGATCATCTGGTCAGCTCCTTATTCAGTCATATCAGGCGCATGGGCACGCCCTGGGCGGCCAGCGCCCGTTTCAGTTCAGGGATGGGCACCTCGCCAAAGTGGAAGATGGAGGCGGCCAGGCCCGCATCCACCCGGGGCAGGGTCTTGAACAGGGTGACGAAATCCTGTATGCCGCCGGCCCCGCCGGAGGCGATCACCGGCACATCCACCACCTGGCAGGCGGCGGCGAGCATCTCCAGGTCGAAGCCCTGTTTGACCCCGTCGGTGTCGATGCTGTTCAGCACGATCTCCCCCGCGCCGTCCGCCACCCCCCGGCGTATCCACTCGATGGCGTCCAGGCCGGTGTCCTCCCGGCCGCCCTTGGCGAACACATGGTAGCTGCCGTTTACCCGCTTGGCGTCCACACTGAGCACCACGCACTGGTCGCCGTAGCGGCGGGCAGCCTCGCCGATGAGGCCCGGGTCCCGGATAGCTCCCGAGTTGACGCTGACTTTATCCGCGCCGCACTTGAGCACCCGGTCGAAGTCCGCCAGGGTGTTGATGCCGCCCCCCACCGTGAGGGGGATGAAGACGGTGGAGGCCACCTTTGTGAGCACGTCGGTGAAAAGAGCGCGGCCCTCGGCGGAGGCGGTGATGTCGTAGAACACCAGCTCGTCGGCCCCGACGGCGCTGTAACGGGCGGCCAGCTCCACCGGGTCGGACACGTCCGAAAGGCCCTGGAAGTTGACCCCTTTCACCACCCGGCCGTTTTTCACGTCCAGGCAGGGGATGATGCGCTTGGTGATCATGGCTGCACCTCCCGGATGACGCGGGCCAGGTCCACCCTGCCGGCGTAGTACGCCTTGCCCACGATGGCCCCGTACAGGCCCATTTTTGCAAGCGCGGCCAGGTCCTCGTCCGAGGACACGCCTCCCGAGGCGATGATGTCGCATTTCACCGCCCGCCGCAGCTGCGCCAGCTTGTCGAAGGAGGGGCCGGCGAGAGTGCCGTCGGTGTCGATGTCGGTGAAGATCAGGGTGGCGGCGCCCAGGGCCTCCATCCGGCGGGCGAAGTCCAGCCAGAAAAGGCCGCTGTCCGCCGTCCAGCCGGCGGTGCGGACGCTGTCCCCCCGCACGTCCAGCCCCACGGCGACCCGGTCCGGGCCGAAGCGCTCCACCGCCGCTTTCACCAGGCCGGGGTCGGAGACGGCGGCGGAGCCGATCACCGCCCGGCGCACCCCCAGGGCGAACACCGCCTCCAGGTCTGCCATCGAGCGGATGCCGCCCCCCAGCTGCACCGAAAGGCCGGTGGCGGCCACCGCGGCCACGATGTCGCCGTTGCGGCGCGCGCCGTCCTTTGCGCCGTCCAGGTCCACCATGTGGGCCCACCGGGCGCCCGCCTCCAGAAAGGCCCGGGCGGTGGCCAGCGGGTCGCTTGCCACCGGATGCACCGTGTCAAAGGCCCCCTTGACCAGCCGCACCACCTGGCCGTCTTTCAGATCCATTGCGGGAAAAACGATCATATCCCTTACTCCATTTCACAAAAGGCCCGCAGGATGTCAAGGCCCACGGCGCCGCTTTTTTCCGGGTGGAACTGCACCCCCAGCACATTGTCCCGGCCCACCGCCGCGGTGAGCGGCGCGCCGTACTCCGCCGTTGCCAGCACCGACGGCGCGGGGCTGTTGGCCCAGTAGGAGTGGACGAAATAGACGCAGTTCCCCGGCTTTGTATGCCGGAACAGGCCGCAGGCGCGGCCGGGGCCGGTGAGCTCCAGGGCGTTCCAGCCGATGTGAGGCACCTTGTACCCCGCCGGGATGACCGGCCGGATGGGCTCCACCGCCCCGGGGATGAGTCCCAGGCCCCGGTGCTCGCCGTACTCAAAGCTCTTTTCCAGCAGCAGCTGCATCCCCAGGCAGATGCCCAGCAGGGGCTTGCCCTTTTCCGCGTGGGCCAGCACCGCCCTGTCCAGGCCGCTTTGGCGCAGGGCCGCCGCCGCGTCGCCGAACGCGCCCACCCCCGGCAGCACCAGCCGGTCGGCTGCGGCCAGGGTCGCCGGGTCGCCGGTGACCACGGCCTGCCGGCCGATGGCGGCGAAAGAGCAGCGCAGGGAGAACAGATTGCCCACCCCGTAATCCACAATGGCGACCATCACAGGACCCCCTTGGTGGAGGGGATCTCCCCCGCCGCCGCCGGGTCGATGGCCACGGCGGCGCGCAGGCTGCGGGCCAGGCTCTTGAAAGTCCCCTCGATGATGTGGTGGCTGTTTTGCCCCGCCAGCTGCCTTGCGTGCAGGGTGATGTCCGCCCGGCGGGCGAACGCCCCCAGGAACTCCTCCACCAGCTGGGTGTCGAAAGTGCCCACCTTTTCGGTGGGGATGGCAAGGTCGCAGCACAGCAGCCCCCGGCCCGAGAGGTCCACCGCCGTGAGGATCAGCGCCTCGTCCATGGGCAGGGCGGTGTCGCCGTAGCGGGTGACGCCCCGCTTGTCCCCCAGGGCCTTGGCAAAGGCGTCGCCCAGGGCGATGCCCACGTCCTCCACCGTGTGGTGGTCGTCCACCCAGGTGTCCCCCTTGGCCCGCACCGTCAGGTCAAAGCGGCCGTGGCGGGCGAACAGGGTGAGCATGTGGTCCAGAAAGCCGCAGCCGGTGGCGATATCGCCCCTGCCGGCGCCGTCCAGCTCCAGAACGACGGTCACGTCGGTCTCGCCGGTGGTGCGGCGAACTTCAGCGGTTCGCATGGTTCATCTCTCCTCTTCTATGGCGTCCAGGGTGGCCAGGAACACGTCCATCTGTTCCCGGGAGCCGATGGTGACGCGGATGTAGTCGGCCAGGCGGGGCGTCTGCCAGTGGCGCACCAGCACCCCCCGCTGCTTCAGCGCCCGGTAGAGCGCCTCCCCCGCCGTGCCCGGGCGGCGGGTGAACAGGAAGTTTGCCCGGCTGGGCAGCGTCTCAAAGCCCCGGCGGGCCAGCTGGTCGGCGGTGTAGGCCCGGTTTTCGGCGATGCGCCGGCAGTTTTCGGCGTAGTAGGCCTCGTTTTCCAGGCTGGCCAGCCCCGCCGCCAGCGTCATGCGGTTGATGCTGTACGGGTTGGTGGAGAACTTCAGCCGCTCCAGGTCAGCGATGAGCGCCGGGCTGCCCAGCGCAAAGCCCAGCCGCCCCCCCGCCAGCGAGCGGGACTTGGAAAAGGTCATGACCACCAGCAGGTTGTCGTATCCTTTCACCAGCGGGGCGCAGCTTTCGGCCCCGAAGTCCACATAGGCCTCGTCCACCACCATCACGTGGCCCGGGTCCTGCTCCAGCAGCCGCCGGATGTCCGCGGGGGGCAGGGCCATGCCGGTGGGGGCGTTGGGGTTGGCCAGCACCACCGGCATATCCAGGCCGAAGTAGTCCTCCACGCGCAGGGAGAAGTCCTCCCGCAGGGGCACCTGCCGGACGGCGAGGCCGCACAGGGCGGCGTACACCGGATAAAAGCCGTAGCTGATGTCGGGAAAGGCCACCGCCCGCTCGCAAAAGGCCATAAAGGCGAAGTTCAGCACCTCGTCCGAGCCGTTGCCCACAAAGGCGTTCTCCGGCCCCAGGCCGTAGCGTTTTGCCAGCGCGGCGCGCAGGGCGGCGCAGTCCGGGTCCGGGTAGAGGTGCAGCCGCCTTGCCTCGGCGGCGGCCGCCGCCGCCACCGCCGGCGCGGGGGGAAAGGGCGACTCGTTGGTGTTCAGCTTCACATAGTCCATCTCCCGGGGCTGCTCGCCGGGGGTGTAGGCGTCCAGCGAGCGGTACCGGGGGTTCAGAAATCTGCTCATGGGGTCATTTCTCCTTTAAATGGAGTCGTCGAAGCGGCTGAGCACGCTGCGGGCGTGGGCCTCCAGCCCCTCCTGCCGGGCGAAGCGGGCCACCTTGTCCCCCACCTTTTCCAGCGCCGCGGCGGTGAAGTAGGTGAACTGGGTGCGCTTGACGAAGTCGTCCACCGAGAGCGGGCTCATGAAGCGGGCGGTGCCCATGGTGGGCAGGGTGTGGTTGGGCCCGGCGAAGTAGTCGCCCAGGGCCTCGGGGCAGTGGCGGCCCAGGAACACCGAGCCGGCGTTGCGCACCGCGTCCAGATAGTCGAACGGCGCGTCCACACACAGCTCCAGGTGCTCGGGGGCGATCTCGTTGGCCACCTCGATGGCCGCACGCAGGTCGCCGGTGACGATGATCTTGCCATTGTTGTCGATGGAGGCGCGGGCGATATCCGCCCGGGGCAGCAGGGGGATCTGGCGCTCCAGCTCCGCCTGCACCGCCTTTGCCAGCGCCTCGCTGTCGGTGACCAGCACCGCGCTGGCCAGCTTGTCGTGCTCCGCCTGGCTGAGCAGGTCGGCGGCCACCTGGCGGGCGTCGGAGGCGCCGTCCGCCACCACCAGGATCTCACTGGGGCCGGCGATCATGTCGATGGCCACCCGGCCGAACACCTGGCGCTTGGCCTCCGCCACAAAGGCGTTGCCCGGGCCCACGATCTTGTCCACCCGGGGCACCGTTTCGGTGCCATACGCCAGCGCCGCCACCGCCTGGGCCCCACCGGTGCGGAACACCCGGTGGACGCCGGCGATGCGGGCGGCGGCCAGGATCACCGGGTCGATGTCGCCGCCGGTGGGGGGCGAGACCATGACGATCTCGCGGCAGCCGGCGATCCTGGCGGGGATGCAGTTCATCAGCACGCTGGAGGGGTAGGCCGCCGTGCCGCCCGGCACATACAGGCCCACCTTTTCAATGGGCATGACCTTTTGGCCCAGCACCACGCCCTGCTCCTCGCTCACCACAAAGCTGTTGGCCAGCTGGCGGCGGTGGAAGTCGGCGATGCGCCCGGCCGCCTCCCGCAGCAGGTCCTCCAGGCCGGGGGCGAGGCCCGCCACCGCGGCGTCCAGCTCCGCCTGGGACACCTCCAGCGCCTCCAGCCGGGCCCGGTCGAATTTTTCCGCGTATTCCAGCAGGGCCGCGTCCCCCCGGCGGCGCACCTGGTCGATGATCTCCCGCACCACGCCGCTCACGTCCACCGCTTCCTCGGCCCGGGCGAAGATCTCTTCCGGGGGTACCTGGTCAAAACTGTAAATTCGGATCATAGCGCTCCTCCCTGTTGCTTGTTTTCCGCCATCCGCAGAGCCATCTGCCGGATCGCCTGGTTTTTGAACTTGTAGCTTACTTTGTTGGCGATGAGCCGGGCGCTGACGGGCAGTATCTCCGCCTTGACCTCCAGGCCGTTCTCCGCCAGGGTGCGGCCGGTCTCCACGATGTCCACGATCACATCCGAGAGCCCCAGCAGCGGGGCCAGCTCGATGGAGCCGTTCAGCGGGATCACGTCGATGTCCCGGCTCAAAGAGGCATAGTAGCCCCGGGCGATGCGGGAAAACTTGGTGGCCACCCGCAGGGTGCGGGCGCCGTCGTCCTGAAAGTCCGCCTTTGCAGCCACGCACATGCGGCAGCGGCCCACCCCGAGATCCGCCAGCTCGTAGACGTCCGGGCCGTGCTCCAGCAGGATGTCCTTGCCGGCCACCCCCACGTCCGCCGCGCCCCGCTGCACGTAGATGGGCACGTCCGAGGGCTTCACCCAGAAGTAGCGCACCCCCGCCGCCGGGTTTTCAAACACCAGCTTGCGGTTTTCCTCCTCAATGGCGGGGCAGGCGTAGCCCACCGCCTTGAACATGGCGTACACCGACTCCCCCAGCCGCCCCTTGGGCAGGGCGATGTTGATCATCTCCATCTCACGCGCCCCCTTTCCGCAGGTCCCGCAGCTGGCGGTACGTCAGGTCGGCGGGGACCTCCCGCTCGGCCCGCACGGTGCCGCCCCGGGCGGTGATCCCGCCGGTGAGCGCCGCCAGGGTCCGGGGGCTCACCGTGTCGTCGTAGAGCACCAGCGTGTCCACCCCGGGGCGGGCGGGGGGCGCCAGCCGCTCCAGCTCGTCCAGGTAGACGGCAAAGCCCACGGCCCCGCCCGCGCGGCCCATCCGGTGGAGCATGTGGTCGTACCGCCCGCCCGCCAGCACGCCGCTGGCCAGGCCGGGCACGAAGCCCCGGAAGATCACGCCGCTGTAATAGTTCATGTCGTTGACGATGGAGAAGTCCAGCCGCAGGCCCTCCGCGAGGCCCTGGCTCTCCAGCAGATCGCACAGCGCCTCCAGCTCCTCCAGCGCCTTTTCCATGCGCCGGTTCTGCACCATCCCGCGCAGCCGGTCCATTGCCTCCAGGGGCCGGGCGTACAGCAGCGCCAGCTCGCACAGCGCCTCGGCCCCTTGCGCCGGCAGGCCCCGCTGCGCCGCCAGCTGGGCCAGCGCGGGCGCGTTCTTTTCGCTCATGGCCCGGAGCAGCTGCCGGCGGGCCTCCTCGTCCGCGTTCATCTGTTCCAAAAGGCCGGCCACAAAGCCCAGATGGCTCAGGTCCAGCAGGTACTCGCCGCTGATCACCTCCAGGCTTTTGGCCGCCAGCAGCAGCACCTCGCCCTCGGCGTAGGCGTCCAGCGCGCCGATGCACTCCAGCCCCGCCTGGGGGATCTCCCGGCAGCCGCTGGCGGTGGGGGAGGTGCGGTAGACGTTTTCGTTGTAGTAGACCTTTTGCAGGCCCGGGCCGTCCCGCCCGTTTTTCAGGATGGACAGGGTCACGTCCGGCTTTAAGGCCATCAGCTTGCCGTCCAGGTCGGTGAACGTGAGGATGTGGTCGCTGGCCAGAAAGCTCCGGTTGCGAACGTACAGGTCGTACTCCTCGAACTTGCTCATTTTATAAGGCTGGTAGCCGTAGCTGCGGTAGAGCGCCCGCAGGCGAAAGGCCGTCTCCTCGTTTTTCCGTAAAAGGCCGCTGTCCATGGCCGGACCCTCCTCCCCTGTTGCCCGCCGGGCGGGCCGGTTGCTTTATCATGATAACATAATAAAGCAACCGGGCGGCAATGTCAAGGCATTTCGGGGCAGAAACCAGCCGCCCCGCGGGCAGCGCCCGCGGGGCGGCGAAAGATCTCTCACAGGGCCAGCCGCACCGGCCGCCGGCCGTCCAGGCATTTTGCCAGCCGGTCGCGGGGGAGTCGCCGGCGTCCGGCGGCGTGTCCGGCAGGGTGAACTCCACCCAGTCGGCCCCCAGGGCAGCGGGTACCGCGCCGTACTTTTCGTACCATTCCCGGGCCAGCGCGGCCAGGCGGGAGCCGCCGTCCCCCACGGGCACCTTTTCAAAGACCGCCCAGGGTTCCGTCACCGGCACCCTGGCCAGCACCGCCGGCCAGGTGAGGCCGCCCTCGCCCATGAGCAGGGTGAACGGCTCCGCCTCCACCCGGGGCTGTGCCGGCCAGGCGGCGCCGGCCGGGCCCGGCCAGACGCTGGCCTCCACCAGCAGCAGGGGGATGTACCCGTCCCGGATGGCCTGCCGCCGGCCGTAGCCAAAGGCGGCCAGCGGGGGCTGGGGGTCTTTCATGGGCGGGAAGTAGCTGCAGAAGCAGTCCAGCCGCTCCATCAGCGCCCGGGCCGCCTCGTCCGGCTCGCCGTCGCCCGGGATGTCCTGGGCCATCCAGCCGGCCAGGCGCCGGTCCATCAACGCGGCCATCCCCTGGTAATAGGTCTCGTCAAAGGGCACGAAGAGATATGCCTCGTCCTGGAACTCGTCCGATTGATACCGCACCGGCCCGAACCAGTGCAGGGACCAGTCGTCCACGTCGCTGGGGAAGCTGATCAGCTCGTCCTGGCTGTAGTAGTAGCGGGCGAACGCCCGGCCCTTTTCGTTGAGGATGCCGGACAGCAGCCGGCCGCCCAGCACGTCCCGCACAAAGGGGCGCAGGTCCGGCTGGCCAAGGCCGTCGTGGCCGGCCAGAAAGGCCTCGTCCACCAGCTCCCGCTCCACGCACCAGCGCAGGAAGATGGCCAGATGGTTGCAGACGGCCAGCTCCTCCACCGGCAGCTGCTTTTCCCGCAGGCTTTGCAGGTGCCAGGCCGCGTCGTCCAGCAGGAATTCGTCCGGCGCCGGCTCGTTCAGCGCCGCGCAGGGCCGCCGGGGCTGCACCACAAAGCTCACCCCGCCCATGTGGTCCAGCAGGGCCTCGGCGCCGTTTTCCTTTTTGAACTCCATCTCCTCAAAGAGCAGGGGGATGACCTGGTAAAAGTTGATCTCGTCGCCCCCGGGCATCGGGCAGACGTCGCCGCCGGGCAGCGCCCCCTGCAGCCCCACCAGCAGGGCGGCGCAAAGGTCGGTGTCCGGGGCGTAGGGCTCCTGGTTGTACACCGTGTGCCCCCAGCCCAGCCAGGTGCCGCAGGTCACCGGCATCCGGGCCAGGCCCTTGAGCAGCCGCAGGGGCCAGTACCAGCGCTCGTCTTTCAGCGACTCCTCGTCCAGCTTCCAGTCCGCCGGCAGGGCGATGGCCAGCTCCGCCCGCTCCAGCTTGTGCTCCGCCAGCTCCTCGGGCACGTTCATCCGCCAGGCCCCCATGCCCATGGTGACCAGCATATAGTAGTTCCTGTCGTCGCCGGGGGGCACCAGGCATATGTCCACATGGATGTCCGGCGAGACCCGCTCGTGGAACACCTTGTCAAAGGGGCCGATGTGTACCCGGATGTGCTCCTCCACCAGCTCCATCTGCCGCTGGGTGTAGCTCCAGCGGGGGCCGGCGGGCTGCTCTTCGGCTTCCTCCTCCGGCTCCGGCTGCTCCCGGCGGGCCCACTCGCGGCTTTGGGGCGCGCCGTCCGGCCCCAGCACCACCTGGAACCGCTTCACCGCCCGGCCGCCGGCCCGGCAGAGCAGCCGCACGACCCGGTCCAGCCCCACCAGCACCGTGTCCAGCAGGCCGGGCTGGCCGTCCGGGTCGTCGGGCTCCAGCCAGCCGCCCCCGTCCAGCCGGGCGCGCAGCTGCTCCAGGAAGTCCCGGCCCAGCTTGGAAAGGGCCGCCTCGTTCATCAGGAACACCACCTCCACCCGCCGGCCGTTCACCGTGCGGTGGAAGCTGCAATAGGGCCCGTCGGGGGAATAGTCCCCCGGCAGCGGGTCGAACACCTGCCGGAACGCCGCAAGGCCCGCCTCGTCGGTGGTGATGCAGGAGATGGCCTGGAGCTTCGCGGCGGCGCCCTCGTCCCCGCCGGCCTGAAGCTGGCGGTCGGAGTCCGGGTCGATCCAGTGGTTCTCCATCTGCTCCAGGCTGGCCCCCGCCTCGATCTCCCGGCGCAAAGTCAGGAACTCATAGTCCCCCGGCTCCAGCGCCAGGCCCCGCTCCACCGCGGCCAGGGCGCTCTCTTTCTGGCCGAAATGGCTGCGGAGCTTGGCCGCCAGCAGCCAGCCCCAGGGGTAGTCCGGCTCCTCCACGGTGGCCTGCTCGGCATAGCGGCGGGCCTCCTCCAGCCGGCCGCAGTAGAGCAGCGCGGCGGCATAGCGGTAGTACCAGGCGCCGCAGCCCCTGGCGGCGGCCTCGCTGGCGGGCATCCACCGGGTGGCCCGGTAGTAGTACTCGTACTCGTCGATGTTCAAACAGGCGTAGGCGTACCACAGGGCGATCTGCAGGTCCCGCCGGGCCTGGCGCTCGGTGAAGCGGCCCTGCTGCTTGCCCTGTTCGATGAAGTTTTCCAGGTATTCCAGCACATCGTAAAAGCGGCCGCTGCTCTCCCCCAGGCAGCCCTCCATGGCGGCGATGTCCCCCGGCGCCAGCAGCGAGCCGGTCTCCGGGTGCAGGGGGGCCTCCTGCTCCTCCCCGGCGTTCCACAGCCGCACGGTGCCCACGTCCCGCCGGAACGAGTGGAAAGACCCCCAGGCAAGGTCCGAGGCGGCAAACAGCTCCGCCGCCGCGTCCAGCACGGCGGGCAGGTCCCAGGCGATCAGGTCTATGTAGCCGCAGAACAGCCCCGAAGCGCCGCCCAGCAGGGTCATGGCCTGCCCCGCGTTCTCCTCCAGGCCGCGCTCCAGCCTTTCCCGCAGGGCGAACACCGCCTCGCCCCGGCCCGCCTCGGGCAGGCCGTCCACCGGGTAGCACAAAAAGCCCGCGGCGGCGCCGTCCCGGTGGAGCAGGTCCACCTCGGCGCTCTCGCCCTCCAGGTACTGACGCACCAGCGGCGCGCAGCAGGTGGAGCCGGCCACCGTGTCCAGCCGCCAGTCGGCGTCCGGGTCCTCGTTGGGCTCCATCCGGTAGGCGGCGTAGCCGGGCCGAAGCTCCCCGGCCGGCGTGCGGACCCCCTGCCCGTCCTCCGCCAGCAGCTGCCAGCGGTCCGCCAGGGCCGGGGGCATGAGCCGGTGGAACCAGGCCAGCTCCAGCCGCCGCGCCTCCTGCCCGCCGTCCGCCAGGATCAGCCGGCAGGGGCCGGCCCCGTCCCGCTCCAGCCACAGCGCCACCCGGGTGAACACCGGCCCCAGCACCTCGGCGCACACCGCCTCGGCCCCGGCCCGGTCGCCCTGCTCCAGCCGCCGGCATATCTCCTCCTCCCGCCGGGCCAGCAGGCCCCAGGCGATGCGGGCCCGCCTGTCAAAGGTGGCGGTGAACCGGGGCAGGGTCAGCCGGTGGCGGCAGTCCTCGATGAGCTCGCCGATCTCCTTTTGGCTGTTGTGCTGGGGGGCGTCTCCCGGGTGCAGCTCCAGCGCCCGGAGCAGATAGTTCAGGGCGTCGCCCTCCCAGTCCAGGTAATAGCAGGCGTAGCCCATGCGGAAGTTCCAGCTGTAAGGGTCCGGGCAGTCCTCCTCGTGGGCGGACATCAGCTCCACCGCCCGCAGCAGCAGCCGGCGGCCCTCCGGCTCGTCCGGCTGGGCCAGGTTGTTGTAGGCCCGGGCCAGCTCCATGTCCGTCTCGGCGGTGCGCTGCTCCTCGGGCAGCGCTTCCAGCGCCCGGGCGATCTTCTCGTGCTCCTCCTGCTCGTGCCACAGGCGGCACTGCTCCAAAAGGTCCATGGGTGCGGTCCTCCTTTTATATTCTACCCCGATTATACCCAAAGCGGCGGCAAAGCGCAACGTGTCAGCCCAGGTCGTACAGGCCGGGAGGCGGGCCGCCCGCCGGCGCGTCCAGCACCAGCAGCCGGTCGTACTGCCCCGCGGCGGCGGAAAGCCGGGAAACAACGGTCACATCCGGCGCAAAGAGGTAGTACCGGCAGACATAGGCCACCATGCCGTTGGACACCTGGCCCTCCTCATCGGAGGCCAGCACCAGATACCGCCGGTCGTCCGGCGCGCCGCCGGCGGGCCAGACGTCCCCGGTCAGCGCCCGCACCCGGGCGGGCAGGCTGGCGGGATACTGCCGGCCCAGGGCGGCCAGGCCGCTGTACTCGGAATGGAGGAAGCTGGCGGCCACCGCCAGCAGCGCCAGCACCGCGTTTTGATACCGGCGCTTGGCGGCCGGCGAGGCCCAGGCCCGGCCGGGGGGCGCGGCATCGATGTCCACCGCGAACGAGCGCTCCATCTCCCCCTCGGCCCAGAGCAGCAGCAGGCCGGCGAACAGCACCGCCCCGCTGCAGGCGTACCGGTCGAAGCCCGCCAGCACCAGCGCCTCCTGGCGGGGCATCAAAAAGAGGTAGAGCCCCCACAGGCCCCCGTAGTAGGCGGCCAGCACGCCGCCGGCCCTTGCCAGCGCCCGGCCGGTGTGCCAGCGCCGGCCCAGCCCCCAGCGGGCAAAGGCCCCCAGCGCCAGCGCCGCCACGGCGCTGAACAAGATGCCCCGGGCCGCCCGGCCGGACAGGTCCGCCGCCGCGGCGAAAAAGGCCCGGGTGAGGGAGGCATACAGCGCCGGCTCCACCCGCTCCAGCTGCGCCGCCGGGTCGAACTTGCCCTCCAGCCCGGCCAGCGCGGTGGCCAGGTGGTGCTGCCAGGCAAGGCGGGGGGCAAGGGCCAGCGCCGCGGCCAGGGCCCCCAGGCCCCACCGCCGCCGGGCCGAAAGGCCCTTTTCCCCCGCCAGCGCGGCGAAAAAGCCCCCCAGCCCCACCGCTGCGAAGAACAGGCCGGTGTCCTTGACCAGCACCGCAAAGCCCCCGATGAGCCCCGCCGCCACAGCGCCGGCCGCCGGCCGGCCCCGGAGCCGGCGCGCCGCCGCGAGGCCCGCCAGGCTCAGCAGGGGCAGCAGAAAGTCCACCAGCAGGCTGTTGATGCGGATGGTCAGGTTCAGGTAGGAGAGCAGGGCGCACCCCGCCCCCAAAAAGGCGTAGAGCAAAAACCGCCGGGGCTCGCCCACCGCGCCGAACACCGCCGCGAAGCAGGCCAGCAGCAGCCCCGTCTGCGCCAGCAGCATGACCCCCTGGCCGTGGCCCAGCCAGCGGCAGAAATAGTACAGCAGCACCGCCGTGCCGGGCGGGTAGTCCCGAAAGGGCACGAGGACGGCGTCCGCCCCCGGCAGCGCCCCGGCGCAGAGCAGGTATTTCACCACCAGCGCCCAGTGGGAGAAGTTGTCGTAGTGGGTCAGCTCCATCCCCGCCGCCTGCCACAGAAAGGGCACACAGCCGGCGGCAAAGCACACCGCCCCCAGCCGCGCCGGCCCCCACCGGGGGCGCTTTTGGGCAAGGCAGACCGCCAGGCAGGCCACGCCCCCTGCCAGCGCGGCGGCCGCCGCCGCCTCCAAGAGGCCCGCCAGCGCCCCGCAGTACAAAAACAGCCCCAGGGCGCAAAGGGCCGTCAGCGGGGCCAGCCAGCCGCCGAACACCCGGGCAAAGGCCAGCATATACCCCCCGCAGGAGAGCCCCAGCGCCGCCGCGCCCCAACCGTTCATCCCGTTCCACCTCGCTTTTTGCCGCCGGAAAACCGCAGCACCAGGTTCCGGCTCACGTCGTCGTACACCGTCAGCCAGGGGTCCAGCTCGGTGGGCAGCGAGTGGGGCCGGTCGTGGATGATCTGCATCCACTGGCGGCGGTCCGCCTCGGTCCTGGGCCGCACGACGGCGGTGAGGAACAGCCCGTCCGGCCGCGGTTCCGCCCGCACCACCCTTGCCCGCAGCCGGGCCCGGTAGCGCCCGGCGCGCACCTCCAGCAGCCCCCGTGCGCCGGGCGCCGCCCCGCCGTCGGGCGGCCGCTCCAGCCACAGCGCCGCCCCCGCCTCGGAGACGTCGGTGGTCCTGCCCTCCAGCCGTGTCCTGCCCAGCCGGAGCACCGCCGGCTCCTCGGCGCGGATGCGGTCGTGCCGGCGGTGGACCTGCCGGCCCAGCATGAACAGGATGGCGTAGCACAGGGTCATCAGGTTGTAGCCCAGCCAGTACAGGATCACGCTGCTGTAAAACAGGGCCAGGCCATATTTGCCGTGGAGGTAGCGGGCCAGCGCCGCCACCGTGAGCAGAGCCAGCGCCCCGTGGGGGGCCAGGTACCGGGCGGAGGCGGTGCGGCCGCCGGCGGCCTTTTTGCTGGTCACCTTGAAAGTTTGCAGCCGCAGGCCCAGCGTTTCCGCCAGCACCGGCCACGCCAGATAGGGGGCGAAGATGGTGTCGATGATCTGGCTCCAGCGCATGGAGCGCACGTTGGTGCTCAGCCGGCGCACCGCCAGCCGGTAGAGCAGATGGCTGGGCAGCCAGAACGCCGCCAGCTCCCAGAAAGCGCAGTCCACCAGCCGCAGATCGAACAGGGCGAACAGGATGGGCGCCAGGATGAACACCAGCCGGTTGAAAAAGCTCCACCAGTAGAGCCAGGCGCTCAGGTAGGTGAGCCGGGCGGCCAGGGGCAGCCTGCGGGAGAAGACCGCCCGGGTGTTGCGGATGCTCTGAAGCACCCCCCGGGCCCAGCGGACGCGCTGGCCGATCATGCTTTTCACCGTGGTGGTGGACAGCCCCGCCGCCAGCACCTCGTCGGTGGCGTAGGTGATGTAGCCCGCCTGCTGGAGCAGGATGCTGGTCTCGAAGTCCTCGGTAACGGTGTCGCAGGGGAAGCCCCCGATCTTTTCCAGGGCCTCGCGCAGAATCAGGGTGTTGGAGCCGGTGTAGGCCGCCGCGTTGGCGGAATTCCGCAGCAGGTTGATCTCCCGGGAGAAAAAGTCCTGCTCGTTGGGGATGTCCTTTTCCAGGTAGAGGTTGAACTGGAACAGGTCGTTGTTGTAAAAGCTCTGGGGCGTCTGCACCAGCGCCACCGCCTTGCCGGGGATGAAGAAATAGGGCACCGTTTTCAACAGAAAGCTGCTGCGGGGGATCATGTCCGCGTCGAAAGTGGCCACCAGCGGGGCGCGGGTGGCGGCCAGGGCGTGGTTGTAGTTGCCGGATTTCGCCTGCCGGTTGCCCGAAAGGCCCAGATACCCCGCCCCCAGCCGCTTTGCCAGGGCGGCCACGGCGGGGCGGTCGCCGTCGTCGCACACCCAAACGTGTACCTTTTCCTTTTGGGGGTAGTCCAGGAACATGCAGGCGTTGATGGTCTTGTACAGCAGCTGCGGCGGCTCGTTGTGGGTGGCAATGAACACATCCACCTCCGGCCAGTGGTCCAGCGTATCGGGGGGCGTCAGCGTCGCGGCCCCGCTTCTCAGCCGGCCGATCATCAGCTCGCACATGCCCAGGGTGGTGGAGGCCTCGCACAGGGCCAGCACCAGCCCCGCCGCCGCCTGGCCAAAGCCCGCGTCCCAGGGGATGGTAAAGCCCAGCCGCCAGACAAGGTACACCAGGTTGGAGGCGATGGTCAGGCCGAACAGGGCGGCAAGCCCGCCGCGTCCGGCCGGCGCCTTTTTCCGCCCGCTCACGGCCCCCCTCCCCCGGCGCTTTCCGCCCCCGGCCCGCCGCCCCGGCGCAGGATCTCGCTGCGAGGGCAGTCCCGCCGGCAGCCCACGCAGACCCGGCGCATACAGGAGATCTTTTTGTCGTTGATATAATAGCAGTCCTTGCCCAGGTACTTGGCGATATACAGCGCCGTGTCCGCGCAGCGGTACAGACTCTCGTAGCTTTTCACCGTGCCGTCGGCGGCCACCGCCCCGATGCTCACCGACACCCCATGCTTTTTGCGGCTGGGCCCCAGCGCGCCCCGGGCGTTTTCCAGCACGGCGGCCAGCTTTTCCTCCAGCAGGGCCCGGTCCACCGGGCCGGTGAGCAGCACCACGAACTCGTCGCCCCCCAGCCGGCCGATGCAGTCGCTCTTGCGAAAGCTCGCCCGCAGGCACTCGGCGAAGCGCACCAGCACCCGGTCGCCCTCCGGGTGGCCGTCCGCGTCGTTCACCCGCTTGAAGTTGTCCAGGTCGAAGAGCAGCAGCACCCCCCGGGCGTTCTCCTGGGCGAGAAAGGCCCGGGCGCTGCGCTCGAAGCCCGCCCGGTTGTACAGCCCGGTGAGCTGGTCGTGGCCCGCCTCGGTGCGGGCCTGGGTCAGCTGGCTGGCCATCCGGTGGATGCCCTCGGTCTTGTGGATATAGTCCCGCTCCAGCTGCTCCAGGGTGCTGGCCAGGGGCCGAAGCTCCGGCAGCTGCCGCGCCTGCCCGGCCTGCCGGCTGGGTCGCTGGCCCGCCAGCAGGGCCTGCAGGTCCGCCTGGATCCGGTCGATGCGGGCGAACAGATACCGGTTCAGATACCGGCGCACCGCCAGCCCCGCCAGCAGGCTCAGCGCCGCCATGCCCGCCAGCCCCTGGGCCAGGGTGGCGGCCATGCCCGAGAGCACCCACTCCAGCCGGGTGGCGGCCAGCAGGTAGACGCCCTGCCCGGCCCGCACCAGGGCGGTGTGCCGCTGTCCGTTGATGGTGAGGATCACAAGGCCTCCCCGCTCCGCCGCCTCCTCCAGCGCCGCCAGCCGGGCGGCGTCCTCCTGCTCCCCGCCGACGTCCAGCGCCTGGGCGTTGTTCACCGAAAGCCCCAGCAGCCGGCCGGTGGCGCCGTCCACCGCCGCCAGCAGGGTGTCCTCCTCGGTGGTGGAGCCCCGCAGCACCTGACGCACCAGCTCGGCTTCGCTGGCAAGGCCCAGCCGGTCGGCCCGGGCGTCCAGCCGCACCCGGGCCCGGCCCGCCTCGCCGGAGAGCACCTGCACATACAGGTAGGCGGGCGGCTCGTCAAAGCTGCCCGGGTCGATGGTCACCCGCTCGCCCCGGCCGGAAAAGGCCGGGCCTGCCTCCTCGGGGCCGGTGAACTGGCCGGCGGCCCGCAGCACCCGGCCCTGGGCGTCCAGCAGGGCCACCCCCTCCACCTCCATGAGCTGGCGCACCGCCTCCAGCTGCTGCCCGCTCACCGCGCCGTCGCCCAGGATGTACTCCACCGCCCAGGCCCGGTTCAGATAGTCCTGGGCCAGCAGCTCCCGCTTTTCCTCCTCCTCGCCCACCGCCCGGGCCAGGTTGCCCTGAAGCCCCCGCAGCAGCTGGTCCAGATAGTGGCGGTTGTCCCGCAAGGCGCCCAGAAAAAAGCTGCCGGCGAACAGCCCGCCCATCAGCAGCACAAAGGCCGCGGACACCGCCGCCAGGCGCAGATACAGCTTTTTCACCGCGTCGCCTCCCTTTGCACCAAGGCAAAAAACTCCTCCCGGGGCAGCGGCCGGGAAAAATAGTACCCCTGGGCCAGCCGGCAGCCCGCCCGCCGCAAGGCCTGGGCGTGGGCGGCGGTCTCCACCCCCTCGGCCACCACCTCCATGCCCAGCCGCCGGGCCATCTCCACGGTGCAGGCCAGGATCTCGTCCATCCGGGGCTGCCCGGCCCGGCCCACCAGCGAGCGGTCCAGCTTCAGGGCGTCGAACGGGATGCGGGCCAGGCTGCCCAGGGTGGAGCTGCCGGCGCCGAAGTCGTCCATCTCCACCCCGAAGCCCATGGCCCGCAGCCGGCACGCCTGCTCCGCCAGCCGGTCGGCGTCGCTCTCCGCCGCGCTCTCGGTGATCTCAAAGGCCAGCTCGCCGCCTCCCACCCCCGCGCCGGCGGCCAGCGCCCCGATGCGCTTTGCCGCGTCCGGCCGCGCCAGGTGCCGGCGGGACAGGTTCACCGAGATGCACCCCGGCGCCAGCTGCCGGCGGCGGATCTCGCCGATGTCCCGGCACACCTGGCGGAGCACCTCGGCGTCCAGCGCCGCGATCTGGCCGGTGCGCTCCAGCACCGGGATGAACCGGTCCGGCGGCACCAGTCCCTCCGCCCGCTGCCAGCGCACCAGCGCCTCGGCCCCCCGAAGCCCGCCGGTGTCCAGATCGAACTTGGGCTGATACCACACCTGGAACCGCCCCGCCGCCAGCGCCCCGCCAAAGGCCAGCGCCAGCGCCCGGTCCTGCCCGCAGCGGCGCATCCGCCCCCACAGCCCCTCCGCCATGGCCGCACCTCCTTTTGTTCCTCTCCCCCTTAGAATGGTCCGCGGCCCCGCCTTTCATGCGCCCGGGGCGGGGCCGCAGGTCCTTGGCCCCGGCCGGCGCGAAAAAACACCGGGCCCTCCGGCCCGGTGTTTTTTCACAAAGAAAAGCCCCGGAGCAAAGCTCCGGGGCCTTTGAAGCGTATAAAGCCAGAGGGAAGATCAGCGCTTGCTGAACTGCGGAGCGCGACGGGCAGCCTTGAGGCCGTACTTCTTGCGCTCTTTCATGCGAGGATCGCGGGTGAGGAAGCCGGCTTTCTTCAGCACGGGGCGCAGGTTCTCGTCGTACTGCAGCAGGGCGCGGGACAGGCCGTGACGGATGGCGCCGGCCTGGCCGGAAACACCGCCGCCGCCCACGCGGACCACGATGTCGAACTTGCCCTCCACCTCGGCCACCGCCAGGGGCTGGCGGACGATGAGCTTCAGGGTCTCCAGGCCGAAGTAGTCGTCGATGTCACGATCGTTGATGGTGATCTTGCCGGTGCCATTGTACACACGGACGCGGGCAACGGAATTCTTACGACGACCGGTGCCGTAGAAATAAGGTTTCGTCTCGTACATATTCTATTGCCTCCTATTAAAACTCGTAGACTTCGGGCTTCTGGGCGGCGTTCTGATGCTCCGCGCCCTTGTAGCAGCGCAGGCGGGTCATGGCCTTGGCGCCCAGGGTGTTGGCGGGGATCATGCCTTTCACCGCAACGTACATGGCCTTGTCGCTGTTCTCAGCCATCAGGGTCTTGTACTGGGTCTCTTTCAGGCCGCCGATCCAGCCGGAATGGGTGCGGTAGTACTTCTTCTCCAGCTTTTTGCCGGTGAGAACGGCCTTGTCGCAGTTGATGATGATGACATGGTCGCCACAGTCCACGTTGGGGGTAAAGGTGACCTTGTTCTTGCCGCGCAGCAGCACGGCGGCCTTGGCGGCGACGCGGCCCAGGGGCTTGCCGGCGGCGTCGATCACATACCACTTGCGCTCGGTCTGGGCGGGTTTGGCGAGAGTAGTGCTCATTTGCTGTTCCTCCTGATCGTATTTCGCGCCCCAGCGGGCGCGTGAAAGCGGTTGAGCGCGGGGCCGCCCAAAGCGCGCCCCGACGCAAGGTAGATTATACCCGAAAGGAAAAGCCCCGTCAAGCACTTTTTTCGATTATTTTCATTTGATCCTGTCTTGCTCTTGTTTTCTTGCGTTTGCTCTTGTTTTCTCCCGTTTGCTCATTTTCTATTTTTTCAAATTTTTGCGTAAAGTTTGTGCAGGTTGCCCGGTATGTGGTATAATGGCCGGGAAGACCGCGCCCGCCCCCTTGCGGCATGGGGCGCTTATATCTATAATACATTATATGGAGAGGGGGCGGCGCCATGCAGCGGCTGGAGGGCCTCATGCGAAAGGCCATTCAGGAATATGCCATGATCGCCCCCGGCGACCGGGTGTGCGTGGGGGTGTCCGGCGGCAAGGACAGCGTGGCGCTGACGGTGGGCCTGGCCCGCCTGCGGGAATACCTGGGCATCCCCTTTACGCTGGTGGCGGTGAGCCTGGACCCCCAGTTCGGCGGCGTTGCCGCCGACTACGCCCCGCTGGAGGAGCTGTTCGCGGAATACAAGGTGGAATACCACATCCGCCGCAGCGAGATCGGCCATGTGGTGTTCGATCTGCGGCGGGAGAAAAACCCCTGCGCCCTGTGCGCCAAGATGCGCCGGGGCCTGTTGCACAACACCGCCAGGGAGCTGGGCTGCGGCCGGGTGGCTTTGGGCCACCATCTGGACGATGCCATCGAGACTTTCTACATGAACCTTTGGGGCGAGGGGCGGTTGGGCTGCTTTTCGCCGGTGACCTGGCTCTCCCGCAAGGAGCTGTATCTCATCCGGCCCATGGTGCTGGCCACCGAGGCGGAGGTGCGCCGGGCGGTGAGAGAGCTGGACCTGCCGGTGGTGAAAAGCGCCTGCCCGGCGGATGGCGCCACCCGCCGCCAGGAGATGAAAGACTATGTGGCGGCCATGGCAAAAAAGGACCCGGCTTTTCGCCAGAAGATGCTGGGGGCGCTGCAGGGCGCCGGCCTGGACGGCTGGGCTCCCCTGCCCGGCGCGGGCAGGAATTGCCCGGGCTGAACCGCTTTTTTCACGCCGCCCCGGCGTTTTCCGGGTCCAGTTGGCACAGCCGCCCGCGGGGCGGCAAAGCGAGGTGTTTTGGTTTGGAGTTTGAAAAGCATTGCTGGGCGCTGGTGGACCTGGACGCTTTGGCCCACAATTTCCGGCGCATCGCGGCCCACGCCGCCCCCGCAAAGGTGTGCGCGGTGGTGAAAGCGGGGGCCTACGGCCACGCGGACGGAATGGTCTGCAAGGCCCTGCAGGACGCCGGGGCCGAGTGGTTCGCGGTGAGCTGCCTTGCCGAGGCGCTGCACCTGCGCGCCGGCGGGGTCACCGGGGACATCCTCATCCTGGGCCACACCGACCCGGCCTTTGCCGCCCGGCTCATGGAAAGCGACCTGACCCAGGCGGTGTTCAGCGGCGAGTACGCCCGGGCCCTCAGCGACAGGGCGGCCGCCGCCGGCGGCCGGGTGAAAGCCCATCTGAAAGTGGATACCGGCATGGGCCGGCTGGGCTTTGACGCCCGCCGGGCCGAGGCGGTGGAGCGGTGTGTGGAGGAGCTGGCCGGCTGCTGGCAGCTGCCGGGCCTGGCCGTGGGCGGGGTGTTCCAGCACTTCGCCGTGGCGGACAGCCACGACGCCGGCGACGTGGCCTACACCGCCGGCCAGCACGGCCGCTTTTTGCAGGTGCTGGCGGGGCTCCGGGCCCGGGGCCTGGACACGGGCCTTGCTCACTGCTGCAACTCGGCGGCGCTCACCGAGCATCCGGAGTGGGGCATGGACCTGGTGCGGCCGGGCATCATCCTCTACGGCTGCGACGCCAGCGACGAGGTACACTTCGAGGGCCTGCGGCCGGTGCTGCGGCTGATGGCCCGGGTGAGCCAGGTAAAGGAGATCGAGGCGGGCCAGTCGGTGAGTTACGGGCGGCTGTACACCGCCCGCAGCCCCCGGCGGGTGGCCACCCTCTGCGTGGGTTACGCCGACGGCTACCCCCGCAGCTTGTCCGGCCAGGGGGTGTGCTCCATCCACGGCCAAAGCGCCCCGGTGATCGGCCGGGTGTGCATGGATCAGCTGCTGGTGGACGTCACCGGCCTGGAAAACGTGAAAGCCGGCGACGAGGCCTGCGTCTTCGGCGGCGCGGGGTGCGACACCATCGAGGAGGTGGCCCGCAAGGCGGGCACCATCCCCTATGAGATCATGTGCGCGCTGGCGCTGCGGGTGCCCCGGGTGTATCTCCGGGGCGGCAAGGCCGTGGCGCTGGCGGATTATCTCAACCAGACGGAACTGTGACGCATCGGGAGGGAGAACGATGAGCAAACTGCTTGTGGTGGTGGACTATCAGAAAGACTTCGTGGACGGCGCGCTGGGCTACGCCGGCGCCGGGGCGCTGGAAGCGCCCCTGTACGAAAAGGTGAAAGCTGCGCTGGCGGCGGGCTGGAAAGTGATCTTCACCCGGGACACCCACGCCCCCGATTATCTCGACACCCGGGAGGGCCGTTTCCTGCCGGTGCCCCACTGCATCGCGGGCAGCGAGGGCTGGCATCTCTACGGCAGGCTGGCGGAATTCGAAGCGGCGGAAAACGAAAGCGTCGCCTTTGTGGACAAGCCCACCTTTGGCAGCGCCGAGCTGCCCGCCGCGGCGCGCGCGCTGTGCGGCGGCGAGCCGGAGGAGATCGCCCTTTGCGGGGTGGTCACCAACATCTGCGTGGTGAGCAACGCGGTGGTGCTGCACTCGGCCTTTCTTGCCAGCACCATCACGGTGCTGAAAGACCTGTGCGGCACCAGCGACGATGCCATGGGCCAAAAGGCCTTTGACCTTTTGGCGGGCATGGGCTACCGGGTGGTGTGAGATGCCCGACCTGAAACGGGGCCTTGCGCGCATTGCCGCCGGGCTGTTCTGCCTGAGTTTTGCCGGCGTTTTTCTCGCCGGGCTGCTGCGGGGCAAGCTCGCGCCGGGAAGCTGGTGGGCCTGGGCGCTGCTGGCGGCGCTCGTGCTGCTCTGGGTGTGGCGCGGCTGCCGGCTTGCCGGCCGCTGCACCGGGCGGACCTTTCGCCTGCTGTTCTGGGGCATGGCCGCGCTGCTGCTGGTGCTGATACTGGCGGCGGGGTCTATGCTGCTGAACGACCACACCGTGAGCCCTTTCGACACCGAGGCCGTCTACCGCACCGCCCTGGACCTTGCCCGGGGCCGTATCCCCGCCGAATACAACGACTATTTCGTCACCTGCGAGAACAACCTTTTCTGCACGCTGCTGCTGGCGGCGGTCTACCGGGTGGTCTACCTGGCGGGCGGCCCGCTCGTTCCCGCCTGGGGCATGGGGCTCAACGCAGTGTGCCTGTGGCTCGCGGCGCTGTTCACCGCCCTGGGCGCGAAGCGGGTGTGGGGCCGCGCCGCCGGCCTTTTGGCGCTGCTCGCCTCGTTCTTTTTCCTGCCCTATTATATCTTTACCCCTTTTCTCTACACCGACCCCATGGGCGCGCCTTTCGTGGCGGGTGCCATCCTGCTGGCGGTGCGGCTGGCCCTTGGCCGGCCGGCTTCGGGGCGGGGGTTTAGCCTGCTGCCCATCCTGTGCCTTTTGGGGAATCTCTGCTTTTTCCTGGTGTGGGAGTGCAACGCCCGCTACACCTTTGTATTCAGCTGCTGTCTGTTCTGGCTGCTGATCGGCGCCCTGACCGACCTTACCAGCCAGGGAGAAACCACTTGATTTTTTGGAGGGGACCTGTTTGTCGAAGAAGAACATCCGCAATTTCTGCATCATCGCCCACATCGACCACGGCAAGAGCACCCTGGCCGACCGCATCCTGGAAAAGACCCACAGCGTGGACGAGCGCCAGATGGAGGACCAGCTGCTGGACAACATGGAGCTGGAGCGGGAGCGGGGCATCACCATCAAGGCCCGGGCGGTGACCCTGGACTACACCGCCCGCAGCGGCGAGCACTACGAGTTCAACCTGATCGACACCCCGGGCCACGTGGACTTTGGCTACGAGGTGAGCCGCAGCCTGGCCGCCTGCGAGGGCGCGGTGCTGGTGGTGGACTCCACCCAGGGGGTGGAGGCCCAGACCCTGGCCAACACCTACCTGGCCCTGGA